>NZ_JBAHYJ020000129.1:0-53044 GCF_036697665.2 Scytonema sp. PRP1
CAAATAAATTATCCAATCTTGTGGGGTGGGCATCTTGCCCGCCCAGTGTGTAGAACGGTTCACACTTCTATAATCTCGTTTCCAGGTGGAACCTGGAAATGCCCTTGAAGCGGCTCTGCCGCTGTTACAGCTATTTTCAAGTAAATAGACCTTTTTTGTGTCGCGCTCTACGCTCTAAACGCAAAGAAGAACCCTTATAAATGTGGTCTAAATAACAATACGGTTCAGTGAGTGCTGTTTAGTTTTGTTAAGATCCCCCAACCCCCTTAAAAAGGGGGCTTAGTTCCCTCCTTTTTAAGGAGGGCTAGGGAGGATCAATCCTTAACTGAACTGTATTGGTCTAAATAAGTGAAAACTGCTGTAAGGCAGGCAGAGCCACCCAACAACAGGCATTCCCAGCCTGAGACTGGGAACGAGGCAATCTCTAAAAGCTTGTTTGCCTGCCCGGTTTCTGCGAGGAACTAGAAGGCCATCCCACAAGAAAAGTTGGGTATTTTTTAATTTGGAAGTCCCTATATAGTTTTACTGTTTGGGGCACCCAGCAGGAGTAGATCCCAAACTAGTATTACCTGAGGTGTGAGAGATCAGCGTAACGTTCCCTTTGCCATCGAACACCCAACCAGTTGCGGGTACAATTTTCACGGTTTCAGCTTTAGACGGTGGTAAGCCAGCAGGTTTCTCTGAACGTTGCTGTTGCGAAGTGATAGTTGACAGGCGAGTATCTAACCATACCACATCAGAACTGAGGGGTTCGTAAGGGCTAGGAGGCAAACCGCCGCGTCCGGTAACAATGAGACTAGCCTTTCCGTTCCCAAAGGCAGCACAGCTAGTGTCTATTTGGTTTGAGGTATCGACTACTACTGTCGGTAGTTCCACTAGTCCTAAGCTTTGGTCAGCATCGGGTGTGTTAAGACTGACTTGACCGCCCAGAGTAGGATTTTGCCGCGAAACCGCTGTGATATCATTAGTTAATAAGTTATTCGGGTCTAAATCATCAGGACGTAACCGCTCAAGCTCTTGTCGAGAGAGTGGTGCGATGTTAAAAATACCAGCAGCCCGAATTGTAACGTTTCCTCCCTGACCGCTAAACGCATTGGCGGTGATGTCGCTATTTTCATTTGGGACAGCAACGATAAAGCCACGGGGGGCATCAATGGTGATGTTACCGCCATCGCCGCCAGCGCCAGCACTACCTGCAGTGGCGGAGATTTGACTGCCACGACGCAGTAATAAGACTTCTGCCAAATTTAAATTAATATTACCGCCTTGGCTGCTAGCAGTTTGAGCAGAAATCGAGGCTTTATTGTCAAGAGTTAGATTACCTGCTCGTAGCGTGATATCGCCTGCATTACCTGTACCATCGCTATTGACTGATATTTTTGCCCCATCTCTAATTGTGACTCGACGGGCAGGATTAATGAAGATGCTACCGCCTTGTCCTGTGGAACCAGTAGTAGTGTTGGCAAAGATTCCACTGGTAGAACCTTCGTTAAAAATAACATCCTCTAACCGATCAGTTTCTCCAGGCAGTTGTAACCGTTCCCTCACTTGGGCGACTCGTTCGACAAAATTTGGGTCGCTTCCAGACAGGGTAATGCTATCTCTGACATTGAGTCTTATAGTTCCAGCATTACCAATATTGCGCGTGTTGGTACTCACTTGGCCACCATTAATGGCTTCAAAGGTGCGAGCGTTAATCGTAATGTTGCCTCCACTATCAGAATTAGAGGTAAGAGCAGAGACAATCGCACCATCTCGTACTGCAAATTTATCTGTAGTGACTATAATGTTTCCTGCTGCTCCCGATGTCTCTCGATCGCTGGCAGTAAATATTCCACTAGAAAATCCGCGAGAACTGACCCCAGAAATTGTCAGAGAATCCGAGGCATTGATGCGAATATTTCCCCCACTTCCCCTAGCAGCAGGTAGTCCTCTAAACGGTCGTAAAACAGCAGAATTGATTTCAGCACCGTTTGTTAATTCAAGAGTTCGTGTCTGAATATCAATATCACCTGCTTGACCAACGCCCCCAGGTGCTACAGAACCTATAATGTAACTGTTATTCAGTGAAATTGCGTTATCTACCATTACTGAAATGTTACCTGCATCCCCGCTACTGAAGGTGCTGGAATTGAGTTGAGCTTGATTAGCTAAGGAAAGCGAACTAGATTTTATCTGTATGTCTCCACCATTGCCCACGCCACCAGATTCTATCGTGCTGAAGACACCACTAGAGCGACCATTGCTGCCTGTACCGTTGAAGGTAATGGCATCGCGGGCGTTAATATTGATATTGCCTGCGTTCCCCTGACCAAAGGTGCTAGCAGCGAGTTGAGCGCCATTGGTTAAAGATAGCGATCCAGTTGTGACTTGGATATTTCCTGCATTGCCTATGCCACCAGATTTTACTATGCTGTAAGCACCACTGGAAGCTTGATTGCTACCAGTGCCATCAAATTTAACAGTATCGCGGGCATGGATGGTGATATTGCCGCCATTGCCCTGCCCACTAGTACTGGAATTGAGTTGAGCGCCATTGGTAACAGAAAGAGAACCAGTTGTCACCTGGATGTCTCCGCCCTTACCAGCTACTCCTCCAGATAATAATTCGCTAAGAGCAATACTAGAGCGTCCGTTGCTGCCTACGCCATCAAAGTTAACAGCTTCACGGGCATTAATAGTGATATTGCCTGAATTTCCTCGTGCAGAGGTAAACAACTGACCGCCATTAGTCAATGACAGGGTTCCGGTGGTCACTAGGATATCTCCGCCATTGCCTTGACCTCCTATAGTATTTGCAGCGCTTTGAAGTCCATTACTACCTACGCCGTCAAAGGCAACTGTATCACGGGTATCAATGGTGATGCTGCCTGCATTACCCTGCCCCAAGCTATTAGCATTGAGTTGACCACCATTTTTTAAGAACAACGCCCTAGCATTGACGCGGATATCTCCACCATTACCTACACCATTACTTCCCAGCTCAGTTCTTGCACCACTGCCAAAAAGTTTATCCTTTCCTATGCCTTCAAAGGTAACTGTATCACGGGCATTAATGGTGATATTGCCTGCATTTCCTCGCCCATCCGTGTCGCTAGATAGTATTGCGCCATTGGTAACAGAAAGGGAACCTGTTGTCACCCGGATGTCTCCTCCCTTACCGACACCACTTAGCAAACTGCTTTGAATACCACTAATTGCATCACCCACTACGCCATCTAAATTAATTGTATCGCGGGCATCAATCGTGATATCACCTGCGTTACCTTGCCCCGAAACGTTAGTAGTCAGTCGAGCGCCATTAGCCAATGAGAGTGAGCCAGTTGTCACCCGGATATCTCCTCCCTTACCGACAGCTTGTCTTCCCACAGTGCTTGAGGCAGAGCTATTACCGTCAAAGCTAATGCGATCGCGCGCATCAATCGTGATATTTCCTGCATCGCCTTTTCCTAAGCTGCTGCTACTGATAAAGGCATCATTGGTTAATCTGAGTGAGCCTGTTGTTATCTGGATATTTCCCGCATTGCCCGCACCTTCAGGGTTAACAGAAGTAATGATACGGCTAAATATGCTGTTGCCCCCCGCACCATCTAAGGCGATCGCCTCGCGGGCATTGATGGTGATATTACCTGCATTTCCTTGCCCTAAAGTTTTGGTGTTGAATTCAGAACCCTCAGTAAGTGAGAGGGAACCAGTTTGAACCTGAATGTTACCGCCATTGCCCTCTGCCCCAGTTCCCACGCTGCTAAAAATGCCACTATTAAATCCGTCCTTCACCCCAGCAAGAGTTACCGTACCACGGACATTAATGTTAACATTTCCCGCATTTCCACGACCTCCTAGGAGGTTATTCTGGGTATCAGCCTCACGCAGTATAGTTTGTAGTTGAGCGCCATCTTTTAAGGAGAGTGAAGATGCGGTGATATTTATGTTGCCACCATTACCTACTCCTCCAGTTCCTACATTGCTATAAATGTCGGCAAATGAGAGGGAGACAGCGTCAGAAGCCAGGATTGAGACATTGCCAGCATCCCCCTTTCCAAAAGTGCTGGCACTCAGATAAGCGCCATCGGCTAAGGAAACTGAGCCAGCCTGTATATTGATACTACCTCCCTTACCGATGGCTTGCGATCGCACGCTACTGGTGATGGCACTGCCGAATCCGTTTTGATCTACTCCAGCCAAAGTAAGGGCATCGCGGACATTAAGATTTATGTTGCCACCATCCCCTTGCCCATAGTTGTCATTATTTAGGTAACTGCCATTGATAAGCCCAAGTGAGCCAGTAGTAATATTGACATTGCCACCTTTACCTACAGATGTTTCTTGGAGAACATTGGCAATAAAGCTGCCATCAGTTAAAGTCGTTGCCCCTCTTGCATTAATATCAATATCTCCCGCCTTGCTTTGAAGCGTACCCAGTCCCGTGTCTATCCCCGCCCTTAATTTACTTTCTCCTGCCAAACTCAAGTTTTGAGCATTGATGGCGATACTCCCGCCATCTGCACCACGGACATTGATCTCACCCGCATTACTTAAGGATATATCGGCGCGAGGCAAAACATTAGGTACACTGAAACTGAGAGTATTTTCTGCAACATTTAGTCCCACAACTCCCGGTGCCGCCAATCCTGCCAACTCGACACGCCCACCATAAGCCCTGAGTGCGCCACCTTCAAGGTTAATGTTTCCACCCCCCAGCAGCAAACTCTTGCCGTCTGGTACTCTCAAACCCGTGACTTCAACGCCTGCTGGATTTGTTCCTGCGGCGGCTATTGAACGGTTGGTAATGGCAGTTGGGAGTTGATTGAACAGCAACGCTGAAGGGTTTATTGTCAGCAGTGGAGTGGGTGCATTCGGATTATCAGCGCTGAAAAAGCCGATATTGCCAAATTGGATCGCATTTGCCGTTGTTGCTACAAACGAACCGCCAACATTAAGACTGGCATTTGGACCAAAGATAATCCCATTCGGATTGAGCAGAAACACGTTAGCTGCACCGTTAGCGCGGATGAAACCATCAATGTTAGATATCGACCCACCTGTGACTCGGCTAATGATGTTTTGAATGCTAACAGCATTATCGAAGAAAGCTCCGTTACCAGTGCGAATAGAGAATTCTTGGAAACTGTGGAAAAGGTTGTTTCCTGCTTGTGTTCCGCCAGTGATATTGATGATGTTACCAGAGGGAGTGACAATAGAATTATTGGGTAAAGTCACATCCGGTGTAATTTGAGCAACGCAATGTGCAGTGAAAGTATTTCCAAGTGCGTACGCAACCCCTAACAAGCAGCCCCAGCAACCTATCCTAGACATTATACCCTCAGTTTTTTACAGCGTTTACATGATTACTCAGTAAACCACAACTAGTGGTACTTGCCGTAGTTGCTTTAACAACTGGGCTTAACTTTCAGTAACAAACAGAACTTAGTATTGTTCAAACTTATGAAGTTGGTTAAAAAGAGCACGTTTTGCTTGGGTGATACTTCGGAAATGTAGAAATCGGGCGAGCGCCGTAAGGGGTGGCACCTGTGCAATCGCGATTCGGGGCAGTGTGCAAAAGGGCGATCGTAATGAAAAAATTATGCAAGGCAGCAGGGATTGTGTCGCCATGCCACAATGACTATAAGTGTTCATTCGGACATGATATTACTGTTTGGGGCACCTAGCAGGAGTAGACCCCAAACCATTGCCACCTGATGTATGAGAAATTAGCGTAACGTGCCCTTTGCCGTCGAACACCCAACCTGTTGCGGGGACAATTTTCACGGTTTCAGCTTTAGACGGTGGTTTGGCAGCAGGTTTCTCTGAACGCTGCTGTTGCAATGCGATTGGCGAAGCCACTGCCCTCTGGGCAATCGTTGATAAACGAGTATCTAACCATACCACATCAGTATTGAGGGGTTCGTAAGGGCTAGGAGGCAAACCGCCGCGTCCGGTGATAGTAAATTTGTTTTTTTCTGTATCAGAATCTGTGCTAGCAACGGCAGCACAGCTAGTGTCTATGATGTTTGATATATCAGCTAGTACTGTGGGCAGTTCAACAGATTCCAACCTCTGCTCAACATTTGGTCTATTGATTGCTATTTCGCCACTGATTCCACTTTGAGAAAAAGCAGTGATGTCGTTGTCTTCTGTCAATTCAAAGCGAGGCTCAATTCCAAACAGACCAGACGTGTTAATCTCGATTTGACCACCTCTGCCACTGAATGCATTAGCGGTGATGTCACTATTTTCCCCTGGAACAGCGACAAGCAAAGGTGTATTGATCGTAATGTTGCCGCCGTTACCACCAAGTTGTGCAGTACCCGCGTTGGTGGAAATTTGGCTGTTGTTACGCAGCAGGAGGAAGCGATCAGTGTTAAGATTGATGTTGCCACCATCAGCATCACTTACAGATTCAGATTTTATAGTGCCTTGGTTGAGGGTAAGTCGAGAAGCGTTGATGTTGATATCACCTGCAATTGCTCTACTAATCTCTGAATCGGCTGATATTTTTGCACCATCAGTTACAAGTAGAGAATTAGTCTTGATGTTGATATCTCCACCATTACCAAAAGTTCCTGGAAGGCGTTGGTCTTGACTAGCAGCACTAATAATACGGGCTTCGGAACCTGTCAAAGAAATTGCGTCTGCATTGATAAAGATGTTCCCTGCTTCTCCTTGTCCTTGGGTTCTGGTGTTAATTTCATGGTAGGCAGAAACGGATAGAGTACCTGTATTAATTGTTATATCACCACCTATTCCAACCGCTTCAGGTTCTACCTGGGTATAAGCACCACCGATAAATCCTTTTAAATCACTCTTGAATGTGACACTATCTCGCGCATTAATGATAATGTTACCTGCATTACCACGAGCTTCAGTGTCAGCACGCAAGTTAGCACCAATATCTAGCAGTAAGGAACCTGTTGTAATCCGGATATCTCCGCCATTTCCGTTTCCACCTACACCCCCTCCTTGTCTTTCACAAGCGCAAATTACTTCAGAGAACATATCTGACCCTTGCACTAGGGCTACTTGGTCTCGTGCCTCAATGATGAGGTTACCTGAATTACCTGTTCCTGCTGTGCTTGTATTTATTTGAGAACTATCTAAACGCAAAGTGCCAGTTTTTATGACTACATCACCACCACTACCTACGCCTCCAGCATTAACAGTACTGCTGAAGATAGTTCCCCTAGCGTCAGAGTTGGTTATACCAAGATTAAGATCGCCTACTCCCGTTAAGGAAACAGTATCACGGGCTTCAATGAATATTCCTCCAGAATTTCCGCGTCCATTAACACTTGATAAAATTCCGGCTTCATCACTCGCAAATAGTGAACCTGTGTTGATACTGATACCCCCACTGTTGCCTACTCCTCCGGGATCAACACTGTTTAAAATTAAACTTGTGCCTTGTCCAGATAGAGAAACAGTGTCACGGGCTGTAATGGAAATTTTACCCGAATCTCCTCTACCAGAGGTGCTAGAACTGATTTCTGCACCATTTTTGATAAAAACATTTCCAGCTTGAATGTCAATATTTCCACCACGTCCTACTGCTCCAGCCTCCACATCACTATATACACCGCTATAGTAATTTCCGTCACTATCTACCCCATCAAAAGTAACTGCATCCCTTGCTTGAATGGTTATATTTCCCCCATTACCTTGTCCACGAGTAAAGGTATTTATTTGAGCGCCATTTGTTACTTCAAGGGAGCCGGCGTTAATGGTTATCTCACCAGCATTACCTACTGCTTCTTCTCGAACTAAGTTGACAATTCGGCTATCTGTCCCTACAATTTTTATTTCCCCTGTAGCATTGAGGCTAATATCTCCTGCCTGACTACCAACTGACCCCAAGCCTTGCCCTATTCCGGCAGTTAGGGTACTTCCTCCGAAAATCTCTAAATTACGGGCATTGACTGCAATACTCCCCCCACCAGCAGCTTCTACATATACATTAGCGCTATTGCTGAGAGAGACATCTGATCGCGTGACGTTATCAGGAAAGCCCAAGCTCAAATTGTTGCCGTCTACCTTTAGCTGCACAGTTCCAGCAGAAGCCAATCCTCCCAACTCGACTCGACCACCATAAGCATTCAGCCAACCACCATCCATATTGACATTGCCACCTACTAGCAGCAAACTCTTACCATCTCCAACACGTAGACCCAAAGCCTCAAATCCAGCAGGATCTGTTCCTGCTGGTGCTACTGAGCTATTTCGGATGGCTTGAGCGATTTGGTTGGAGACTAAAGCAGAAGGATTAATTGTCAGCAACGGTGAGGGGGCTTCTGGATTAGTAGCGCTAAAAAAACCTAGATCGCCAAATTGGATCGCATTTGCCGTTGTTGCCACAAACGAACCACCGACATTCAAACTGGCATTTGGACCAAAAACAATGCCGTTCGGATTAATCAAAAACAGGTTAGCCGTCCCTAAAGTGCGGATCAACCCATCAATACTAGAAACTGACCCACCTGTGACACGACTAATGATGTTCGCAATGTCAACCGTATTGTTAAAGAAAGCTGTGTTACCAGTGGGAACAGAGAAATCTTTGAAACTGTGGAACAGATTACCGCCAGCTTGTGTTCCGCCTGTGATGTTGAAGATATTCCCGTTTATGTTAACGATGGAATTATTGGGTAAAGTCCCATCTGGTGTGATTTGAGCAAGAGCAGAATGTGCATTGAAAGTATTTCCAAGTGCGATCGCAACCCCTAGTAAGCAGCCCCAGCAACCTATCCTAGACATCACGCCTCCAGCTTTGTAGAGCGTTTGCATTATTACTTAGTAAACCATAAGTAGTTACTTGTGAATATATGAAACCTGGTTGCGGTTGAGTAGCGGATGCAGAGGAACCAAGTTTGTAGCAGTGTGGCTAGACAGTTGCAGCGTCGATTCGTGGATACCAAACGCTTCAACCAAATAAGCGTGTAACTGGCATTGCAACTGATCCCGGTGTTGGGCATCCAACGGTTCGATACGTATGTGGGCGCACAGGGCAGTTTCACCGCAGGCGATCGCCCAAATTCTTAATTTTTCAACTCGGCGCACGCCCGGAAACGATTGCAATGCGGCTTCAACGTCGCTAGGCTTGATCAACCGGGGAGCATACTCTAGCAAAACTTCCAAGCTACTCCAGATTAGGGGAATGGCGCCCAGAGCAGCAAAACAAGCAATCAATAGGCTGATGATTGGGTCAATCCACCACCATTTCAGCCAGTAAATCACCACTGCTGCTACCAAAATTCCTACTGAACTAAATAACTTGAACCCTCTCCGATGCTTTGGAGAGGGAAAGGCAGGTGAGGTTTTTAGTTTCAGTTGGGGTTTAAATCCCAACTGAAACTGTTTTGAATTTTCAATGAGCGAATTGTTATGAGGGGTCTTGCGGTTCTTTACCAGTGATTGCCTCGTACATCGCCTTTCTATCCAACCGACAGAACCTTGACTTTTTGATAATTTTCGCGCCCATTTTTTCGTAAAACTTGATAGCCGGAGTATTATTTACTGCAACTATCCAATCGATTCTTCCACCTCCTATTTTTTGGGTAATTTGACATAAATGTTTTATCAACGCTTCACCGATCCCAAGCCTGCGATATTCAGCTTTGATATATAAATCATCTAGCCATATTCCAGGTTGAGCAAGAAAGGTGGAGTATATCCGGTGATAGGTTGCAAATCCAATAGCATTTCTGTTAATCTCAGCTAACAAAACAAAGGCAAGTGGATTTTCACAAAATAAAGTGTCTTCCAGTTTCTTCGGTGTAGCCTCTAGAAAGTCCAGACAGCCATCAAATTGCGCCTTCAGCCGAATTAGCTCCATAAGAGTAGAAATATCACTAGAATTGGCGTCTCGAATTAAAAACTGTTTGTTGTGCATAGGGTCAATTAAGTTAAACAAAGATTCATTTGTATATTTTATTTTTTTAAAATTCTTGTGGGGTAGGCATCTTGCCCGCCCAGGTAATGCAAGTTAAATACGTCATAGCTTATTTCTAATCAGTAAGTTTATTCAAACTTATCTTGTATCTTCGATTCCGGTAACTTAAATTGAACCCAATTAAACAGCGGAATGAGATATAAATAAACGGCATAAGGAATAAATCCTGAATCAGTCATTAATATAGTTGCAGGTACTAGTCCAGCAATATTCCAAGGAATGAGAGGTGAAAGTACAACAGCAGTGTTTTCGATATCAGTTGCTAATTGATAGTTGTCTAACTGTTGCTGATACTTTTCCTTCACAAGCTGGTGAGTCATGAGAATCGCAAGCGTTTGAGTGCAACCAAAAGCGGCTGATGCTAACCCAACTATGGTGGTTCCTAAAAATAAGCGACTTCTGGAAGAAGCTTTTTTGATAAAATTCTCTACAGTTGCTAATGTTTTTGTTCCAATGATTAGTCCTGATAGAGAAGTCGATAAAATGACGACTATCAAAACTCGGAGCATCGAAAAAATACCTCCTCCTGTCAGAACTTCACTTAAATTCATTCTTGGTTCTAAATCAAAGCCAAGCAAAACAAACTTCATCATCTGCAAGAAGGAATAGCCTTGGACAAGTATCCCTAAAACGAATCCAATCCCAATACTCACTAGTAATGTGATTTTCACTTCTACTTTAAAAAGACAAAGAACTATAACAGCAAAGGCTGGAAGTAACACGAGTGAGTTAATTTGAAACAAAGTAGGAATTTCTGAAATAAAATTACTATTATTAATTTCAACAGGATTGCTAATTGAAAGGATTAAATAAACAAGGGTAGAAGCTATTAAAGACAGCCAAGCAGTTGAGATCATAGCTGTTATGTTTTTTTGTAGCTTGGTTTTGGTAATGCTAGCAACAAGATTGGCACTAGAAGACATAGGAGAACATCTGTCTCCAAAATAAGCTCCTGCTATGATTGCTCCAGCAACTATGTGAGGATTAATATCCTCTCCTTTCACCATAATCATTAGGGGAACTCCTACAGTACTGACTGTACCGAAGGAGCTACCTAATAGTACAGAAATAAAACTAGTCAAGATAAAGGCTGACAGAATGAAATATTGACGATTGATGAGTTGGGTTCCATAGTACACTAAAGCAGGTATTGTTCCGGCTGCCATCCAAACAGCTGTCACTGCTCCAATTAATAATAAAATTAAGATGATTGGAAAAGCTTTTTGACTACTAACCAATCCCATTGTCATTAAAATTTTTACGGGAAATCCTTGGAAAGAAAAAGTCAGAAGGAGGATTACCAGAGAAAGTAAAAGCGGATAGGCAACAAAATAACCTTGAATAACACTAGTCAGTAAAATAAAAAAGCAAAAAAATAGAGATAATAATGAATTCATATTCTTGATAAGGAAATGCTTGATTCGGCAACATTAAATAGTTTAGTGATTACGAAATTACAAAGCAAAGTATTCCTTAGATACCTTTTATCGATAAAATCGATAGATAGTCAAAGGCTTTTCTTAGCTTGATGAGTGAAGTTAACGACAGCAAGTTAAAAATCTCTCAATTGCGGGCTTTGGTGGCTATTGCCAACCACGGCAACTTCAGTTCAGCAGCTCTAGAATTGGGGCTATCTCAATCAACTGTCAGTCATGCGATCGCCACACTTGAAGAAGAACTGGGAATTGTGTTGCTCTTTCGAGGTCGGTACGGTGCAACTTTGACGCCAATAGGAGAGCAGGTGATTCAGGAAGCGCGTCAAGTTTTGCACTTATTAGAGGTGATTCGGGAAAAAGCCAACCAAGAGAAAGGATTACAAACTGGACAAGTTCGGGTTGCTTGTGTCAGAAGCATCGCAACTCACGTACTCCCAAAAGTCATCGCCCGTTTTCGCGAGAAATTGCCAACGATTAGCGTTGTCATGACTGAGTGCGATCGCTATGCAGAGGTAGAACAGGCACTGCGAGAAGGTCAGGCGGACGTTGGTTTCACGTTGCTGCCAACTACTACGGAATTTCAGACGTGGGAGCTATTTCGAGATGAATTTGTTGCGCTGCTACCGCCTGGGTCGATTGCTCCTGGTGTGTCACTGAGTTGGGAACAGTTAGCAAAGTATCCAATGATTGTGAATCTTCGTAGTCCTCAACATAACAAAACAGTCAGCGCTCATTTTTTACAATTTGGTCAAACTCTCAAGATTGACTACGAGCTGAGGGAAGATTCGACGATTCTTAGTATGGTTAAGCAAGGATTGGGGGCGACTGTGATGGCTCGACTTGCAGCTGAACCCATTTTAGAACAGATAGAAGTGAGGAGTTTGCCAGTACCGCTAGAGCGAGTGATTGGGGTAGCCATCCTTACAGATGCTTTATTGCCGAGAGCAGTCTTTGCTTTTCTGGACATCGTCAAAGTTACTTAATGTCTTCCCCATAACTCCCTGCACTCTAAACTAAATTGGAAGAAGCAGCAATAGTATAAGGGGGATCGCTACGCCCATGACGACTACCACATCAAAAAAGCTGACTTTTGCAGAGTTTCTTGAACAGTATCCTGATGGCTACGGCATATTTGAACTCGTGAATGGGGAGATTGTACAGGTGGAGCCAATCAGAGCGCATAAAAATGTGGCAAGGTTTTTAGTGTTTGCCTTCAATGATGAAATCAAGCGCTTGCAACTCGATTACATTGTTGACAAGGATGTAGTGTTCAAAACTGTAACTGCTTCTGGAGAAGAACGAGGCAGAAATCCAGATGTGAGCGTAGTAAGTGCTTCTTTGTGGAATAGTAATGTCTTGGCTTATGCTGCTTTAACTGAACCTATCCAGTTGGCTGTGGAAGTTGTATCAAGCAACTGGGAAGATGATTACGTTGACAAGTTAGACGAGTATCAACGACTGGGTATTCCTGAGTACTGGATTGTAGATTATCTAGCGATCGCCTCGGTGAAACTATCTTGGTAATCCCAAACTCCCGACAGTTTCTGTTTATCGGTTAGTAGGAGGCGAATATCAAATCCAAAAGTTTACGGGGAGCGATCGCATCCTTTCCCCCACCTTCGGTGAACTAGAGTTAACTGTCGAACAAATTGTTAGCGCTAGTCAAATGCGAAAACTCTGACACGACAGGTGGGGAAGCGCTTCTGTTCCAAGTTTCACCTTGCCTTTTCGCGGTTGTTCTGCGTTTTGGAATCTCATTATGTAAAATATTATTAATATCCTATATTCCGACCGATAAACAGGAAATTCACAACACAAGTCATTTGGGGGGTCATAACAGTACACCCATTTGAGAAGATTAGTGTCAAGATTTTTGTGGCGGGAGAAAAAATGTCTAACATAAAACCCGCATCAAACCATTTGAAAGGAAAGCTATTATGGCAATTCCAAGCAAACAGGGTAAATCTACTATCGATTTTCGAGACAATCGACGCACCACAACTCATATTACAGTTCGTATTCCCAAAGAGTTACACGAACAGCCAGTCATGTCACGGCTCATTTCTCATTGCGGCATCATAGTAAATATCGCTGCAGCCCAGCTCAATGGTCATGTGCCGCAACAAGGCTGCTTTGATTTGGAACTACGAGGAACTGTTTTCCAGATTGCTAGCGCCTTAACCTACCTGAATGAACTGAATTTAGAAATTTCGCACCGATTCATTAGTGGAGAAGACGGTTGGTAAATAAGTCCTGACAAATGAGTAACGAGTGCTGAGTTAGCCAGCTACTCAGCACTCGGCAACAGCAGTCGCACCCCACTTGCACGCCTCTTGGGAGGGAAGCCCCAAGGGCGCAGTGGCTCCTCATCTAGGTGTACTTATGCCATTTGATTTTCAATTGCCCACCGTGCTAGTTCAGTGCGATTGTGGAGATTGGTTTTGCCCAACATATTGGACACATGGCTTTCAACGGTGCGTTGGCTGACATTTAATTCTTCAGCTATTTCGCGATTAGCTAAGCCCCGAGCCACAAATTGCACGACTTTGAGTTCTGTTGGGGTTAACTGCACATCGAAGGGAACTTGAATGCGGGAACCGTTTTCCCCTCCTTTTGCTTGGTGTTCTTTCCAGCGAATGGTCTGCTTCAGAGAAGATTCTACTTGTGCTACCAATTCTTCTGGCTCAAAAGGCTTGACCATATACACATCAGCACCTTTATTCAGACCTTTAACTCGGTCTGCGCTTTGTCCCTTAGCTGAAAGGAATAGAACGGGAATCCAGCTGGTGCGTTCGGTTTGCCGGACTTGTTCTACAAAAGTATACCCGTCCATTTCCGGCATCATCACATCGCAAATGATCATGTCTGGAATATCCTGCTCTAAAACTTCCAGTGCTTCTCGACCATTTTCGGCGGTGACGACATTATAACCCCGGAATTCCAAATAATCCTTCACCAGCAAGATGAGGTTAGGGTCATCATCAATAAGTAGAAGTCGTTTGTGATCTTTCATGCTGGGTTCTTTCATAGCAGTGGCACTTATCGCGCTTGATCCATCAAGGTCTTGAATAGTCATCCTCTCTGGTGGATTAAGGAGGTGTCGTGCTTTTTCTCACTTAACTTGCCCTTGCTGCATAAAATCCTAAAAGTCGATATCACTTTCAAGAAATTCTGTACCAACGGCAAAATTCCAGTAAGGATACGTAGAGCAGTAGTATTTATAATGCGTTATTATATATCGCTTTGAAAGTTGCGGGTTAAAAAACACTGAGAAAATAATAATTATTCAGGTTAACAAGTAACTGTTGGTCTCAAAATGCTCCCAAATTACAATTAACCCGCACTTTCATTTGTTTACTACTGTGCCATATCCTTGTTGGATGTTAAGCTTTTATAAGCTTTTTACGACAAACTTGGGAACTTTCTGGCAAAGGATGGGTTAAAAATGCATATTCTTCTACCACATTCTTGCCTAATAAGTGTTCTCGTATAATCCGACAATTACTTCCAGGATTGTTGGGCGATACCGCACAGCATCCGGGGAATCCTCTATTATCAGTCTAGAACAACAAAGTTGCAAGCAGTTGGGTTTATTTCTAAAGAAGCAACTAAAATTGCTATCTTGTGGTAGGCGAAGATTGAGTTGTTTGAGGCGGTTTTTCAAGTATTCCCAAAATGGTAAACGAGTGTATTTTGAGAAGCATTTAGAAACTGTCGGGACAGCACAGATGAAAATGTCCCTTTGAATTTTTGACAGTCCTAAAGTTTCTAGAGAAATACTTAGGGCTTTCTTCGCTGGTGGTGTTGTGGTGTGTGGTAGCTGAAGGTAGGACTGGATCACTGTAGTGTTACTCAATTCGCGGCTCCCTGATTACTGTTCTATATCAATATCCCAGCTTTGCAAATAAAGTTGCCCATATATCAATATTCGTCCTTTATCGAATAAAACCTGAAAGCTAGGAAAAGTTGAGTATTTATACTTAAGTAGGATAGCATGAGTAAAGTTCGGGAACCCGTACAAAAGAAAATGTTGCCATTGTATGCTGGGTTTAGGTAAATTAGCACTCAGGAGTCGAGAGTGCTAACAAGGTGAGAAATTGGTATGGCAGCTGTATCTCTAAGCGTTTCTACAGTTAAACCTCTGGGCGATCGCGTATTTGTGAAAGTAAGCGCCGCTGAAGAAAAGACCGCAGGTGGTCTGTATTTGCCCGACAACGCAAAAGAAAAGCCCCAAGTGGGCGAGGTTGTCGCTGTGGGTGATGGCAAGTTCAAAGATGACGGGGCTCGTCAGCCACTGGATGTCAAAGTGGGAGAAAAAGTTCTCTACTCGAAGTACGCTGGTACCGACATCAAACTTGGAACCGACGAATACGTCCTGCTCTCAGAAAAAGACATTCTAGCAATCGTTTCATAGTCATGAGTCCTTTGTCATGAATTATTGGCAAAGGGCAAAGGACAACCTACAAATTCGTACTGTTCTTTTCAAAATTCTTTGACAATTATGGCAAAGCGCATTATCTACAACGAAAACGCACGTCGTGCCCTTGAAAAAGGCATGGATATTCTGGCTGAGGCTGTTGCTGTGACCCTCGGTCCCAAAGGTCGGAACGTAGTGCTAGAGAAAAAGTTTGGCGCACCACAAATCGTCAACGACGGTGTGACCATCGCTAAAGAAATTGAATTGGAAGACCACGTCGAAAACACTGGCGTTGCTCTAATCCGTCAAGCGGCTTCCAAAACCAACGATGCTGCTGGTGATGGCACCACAACTGCGACCGTTTTGGCTCATGCAATCGTAAAAGAAGGCTTGCGGAACGTTGCAGCAGGTGCGAATGCGATTTTGCTGAAGCGTGGTATTGATAAGGGTACCAACTTCTTAGTAGAAAAAATCAAAGAACACGCTCGTCCTGTAGAAGATTCCAAAGCGATCGCACAAGTTGGTTCAATCTCTGCTGGTAACGACGAAGAAGTCGGTCAGATGATTGCCGAAGCAATGGATAAGGTGGGCAAAGAAGGCGTGATTTCCTTGGAAGAAGGGAAGTCCATGACCACCGAATTGGAAATCACCGAAGGGATGCGCTTTGACAAAGGCTACATCTCTCCCTACTTCGCGACTGATCCCGAGCGGATGGAAGCAGTTTTCGATGAACCTTTCATCCTGCTGACCGATAAGAAAATCGCTCTGGTACAAGACCTCGTACCCGTCCTTGAGCAAGTTGCTCGCGCTGGTCGTCCTTTGGTGATTATTGCCGAAGATATCGAGAAAGAAGCTTTGGCAACCCTGGTCGTCAACCGCCTACGCGGTGTGCTGAACGTGGCTGCTGTCAAGGCTCCTGGCTTTGGCGATCGCCGCAAAGCATTGCTGGAAGACATCGGTATCCTCACGGGTGGTCAAGTGATCACCGAAGATGCTGGTTTGAAGCTGGAAAGCACCAAGCTGGATGCGCTGGGTAAGGCTCGCCGCATCACGATCACCAAAGATAACACCACCATTGTTGCCGAAGGTAACGAAGCTGCTGTTAAGGCTCGTGTTGAGCAAATTCGTCGTCAAATCGATGAAACCGAATCTTCCTACGACAAAGAGAAGCTGCAAGAGCGTCTGGCTAAGCTAGCTGGTGGTGTGGCTGTCGTTAAGGTAGGCGCGGCGACCGAAACCGAAATGAAGGACAAGAAGCTGCGCTTGGAAGACGCCATCAACGCAACCAAGGCTGCTGTGGAAGAAGGTATCGTTCCTGGCGGTGGTACAACTCTGGCTCACCTCGCTCCTGGGCTCGAAGAATGGGCAAACAGCAACCTCAAGGGTGAAGAGTTGACTGGTGCGTTGATTGTCTCTCGCGCCTTGGCTGCTCCTCTGAAGAGAATTGCTGAAAACGCTGGTCAGAATGGCGCTGTCATTGCTGAGCGCGTCAAGGAAAAAGAATTCAACATTGGTTACGATGCTGCCAAGAACGAGTTCGTTGATCTGTTTGAAGCTGGTATTGTTGACCCAGCTAAAGTGACACGTTCTGCTCTGCAAAACGCTGCATCTATCGCTGGTATGGTCTTAACCACTGAGTGTATCGTGGTTGACAAGCCTGAGCCAAAGGATAACGCTCCTGCTGGTGCTGGCGCTGGTATGGGCGGCGGCGACTTCGATTACTAAAATTCTTGTAGGGTGGGTTCTGCCCACCTTTGATAAAACAGCTGCTTTCTTTGTGGAGGCGGCTGTTTTTTTGTTTAGGGACTTCCAAATTAAAAAATATCCAATTTTTTCTTGTGGGATGGGCTTCTAGCCCGTCCTATTAACTGGGCGGGCAGGATGCCCACCCCACTCTTAGGGGATAATTTATTTTTTGGAAATCCCTTATTATTTTTTCTGAAAAAGTATAAGTACAACTTCCCCTGTTTACAGCAGATTGCAAGTTGGTGAAGTACAAAGATACCCCACCCGCGCTGTCGCGCACCCTCCCCGATTCATGGGGAGGGTTGGGGAGGGGTGTACTCCATTTAGATGCAAAGCGCTGTATATCTTCAAACTTTCATTAGACAAAATTGCATAAATATTATTTTGTCTCGCGCAAAGTCGCAAAGTTGCAAAGAAGAACACTAAGAAAAAGTTCGGGAGTGCAAGAAGTCTATTAAACCTCTTACAAAAGTCAACTTTATGAAAAAAAACCACAGATGAACACAGATGGACACAGATAATTTGTCTACGTTTATCTGGGTGCATCTGCGGTTATAAATATGTATTAATCATACTTTTGCAAGAAGTCTATTGTTGAAAGCCCTTGGCTGACTGCTTTTGACTTTTCCCTTTGGGCTTAGATTTGTGAACCTCTACGACAGCTTCTTGAAATAAATTGTTTAGATGTATTGGGACGCTGGCAATTTCTGGTAACTCTGGGTCTATGGGTTTATTGTATTCTTGCAATAGAGCATCCAAGTCACTTTGAAGCTGAAATTCTGGACGTTGAAGAAATGTTTGCAGCACTTTTTCTAATTGTGTTGGATATTGTTCAGCTAACCGATGCCAAATGAAGGCATTAATACTTTTATCTTGTAAATAAAAACGAATCAGTTTTTCCGCACCTTCTACACTTTGCCAATCTTCTGCTTCTAAAATTGCTTTTACCTTGGTATAGGTTGGGAGAAACATCTGCCCCCAACGAGGATGGGATATAGCTGTAAGCTGTTCTGCTTTTTTGAGATCAGCAGGTAAATCAACTTTTGGCGTTACCATTTTGCTGCTGCCGTTTTTGTTGTTAAACATTTGCGAAACGGCTTGAGAGTCGGTACCAAATTCTTCTGCAACTGCTTTGATTTCTTCTTCTCCAATGCCTGCTTCTTGTGCTACTTCTTCCAGAGATTTGGATGGATCAACACCTGCTTCTTCCAAGCGTTTTTTCGTTAAGATTTCTTGGAATTCACCAATTTTTTTGTTGAGTTGGTATCCCGGCATTGTGACTTCATCGCTGCCAAAAAAGTCTAGAAACTGCTGATGATAAACTTCTACAGACTGCCAAGCTTCCTCTAGCAATTCTGGCGCATCTCCATAAAGATGTTCTTTATAATTCTCTTTAAAATTACCAATAGCTACTGCAAGTTTTGGTTTGCCCAATTTACCCATTTGCGTGTAAGGACCAGAGAACGTCCAGTAGCTGTCAGTTACAGGAGAAATGCGAGTCAGCAAAATTTCTCCCTCTTTTAACCGAGATATTTCCTGTAGTTTTTGGGCATTGTCCGGCTTGACAGTGTAGTGTTTATCTGTCAGCCAGTTCCTAAGTTCAAAGCCATCGGGTAGAATTTTTGTAATAGCAAATAAGCCAATAAAAGTGCGCTGCCAACTTTTGATCAGTTTGCGATCGCTCTCGGACAAATCTTGGTGGCTTTGAATAAACAAATCTAATGGTGAGTCGTCACCGACTCGCCCTTCTGTAATAAACGAGTCAATAATCAGTTGTTGTTGAAAATTATCACCGCTACCACGACGGGACTTTACAGCAGCATAGGTTTCCAGTGCTTGTGCGAGTTCGTCTTCAGCGTCATAGACAAAATCAGTGAGGTCTTGTTTGAGTTGGTGCGATCGCTCTAAAATTGCATCCACAAGTTAATTTCTCGGATTCGACAGTTGTAGGTTAGAGGTTTCGAGAGAATTTTGGCATCTGGCTATTGCAGGATATTGTGAACGCAAGAGCCACCCAAAAACACTTGTTTATAGTATCGAAAAGTAATTTAATTTGGTTGACAGAGTAAGAGCCATGTAGCATATAATTTGTACCCTTTCATAAGAACGCGATCGCTATGGGCATGACCCTTGTAGAAAAAATTTTGGCGAAAGCCTCCGGTCGTTCGGTCGTCGAACCGGGAGAAAACATCTGGGTCAATGTTGATGTTTTAATGACACATGATGTTTGTGGACCAGGAACCATCGGTGTTTTCAAACGCGAGTTTGGTGCTGACGCCAAAGTCTGGGACTCCGAAAAAATCGTGTTAATTCCCGACCATTATATTTTCACCGCCGACGAACGAGCTAACCGCAACGTTGATATTTTACGTGATTTTGCTAAAGAACAAAGTATAAAATATTTTTACGACATTACTGACCGTGCCAACTTTAAGGCAAACCCAGACTACAAAGGCGTTTGCCATGTCGCCCTAGCCCAAGAAGGTCACACCCGTCCAGGCGAAGTCTTATTTGGTACTGACTCCCACACTTGTAACGCTGGTGCTTTTGGTCAATTTGCCACAGGTATCGGCAACACAGACGCTGGCTTCATCATGGGGACTGGCAAACTGTTAATTAAAGTTCCCGCCACCATGCGCTTTGTATTGGATGGCGAAATGCCTCCTTACCTGTTGGCGAAAGACCTGATTTTGCAAATTATCGGCGATATCAGCGTTGCTGGGGCAACCTATCGGACGATGGAATTTGCAGGGGAAGCCGTTGAACAAATGACGATGGAAGAACGGATGACCTTGTGCAACATGGTCATTGAAGCTGGCGGCAAGAATGGTACCATTGCTCCTGATGACACCACATTTGAATATTTAAGGGGACGTACCAACAAACCTTTTGAGTCAGTATATACAGACTCCGATGCCAAGTTCTACAGTCAGCATCGCTATGATGTCTCGAAATTAGAACCAGTCGTTGCCAAACCCCACTCCCCTGATAACCGCGCTTTGGCACGCGAATGCAGCGATGTCAAGATTAACCGAGTTTATATTGGTTCTTGCACGGGCGGCAAAACAGAAGACTTTTTCCATGCAGCACAAGTTCTTAAAGGTCACAAGGTGAAGGTTCCCACCTACATAGTCCCTGCTACCCAAAAAGTCTACGAAGACCTGTTTACACTCAAGTACCAAGAGCAAACCCTCTCGGAAATTTTCTTAGACGCTGGTTGCATTGAACCTGCTGCGCCTTCCTGCGCCGCTTGCTTGGGTGGTCCCAAAGACACCTTTGGGCGGATGAATGAGCCAGAAATTTGTGTTTCCACCACCAACCGCAATTTCCCTGGACGTATGGGGCATAAAGAAGCTGGAGTTTATCTTGCTTCGCCCTACACCGCCGCAGCTTCTGCAGTCACTGGGTATGTGACAGATCCGCGTGAGTTTTTGAGTTAATTAGAAATGAAACCACGGATGTAGGCGTAAGCCTACATCCGTGGTTAAAAATCCAAAATCTAAAATCTAAATTTGCCCAGATGATTATTCTTGTAATGGGTGTCTCTGGTTCTGGCAAATCTACCATTGGGCAACTGTTGGCGGACTCTTTGCACTGGGAATTTGCTGACGCTGACTCTTTCCACTCGCCAGAAAATATAGAGAAAATGCGGCACGGCATTCCCCTAAACGATTTAGATAGGATGCCTTGGCTGCTGGCGTTGCAACAGGCAATACAACAGTGCTTGCAAAAGAATAAAAATATGGTATTAGCGTGTTCTGCATTGAAAGCCACCTATCGTCAGGTTCTGGTCTTGGATGAGGAACGCGTCAAGTTGGTTTACCTTAAGGGAGCGTTTGAGTTGATTCAAAAGCGGCTGCAAACGCGTCAGAGCCACTTCATGTCCGAAAAACTTCTTAAAAGTCAGTTTGATGCTCTTGAAGAGCCATCTGGTGCAATTACAGTGGATGTTTCCGATGCGCAAGAGGTCATTGTGCAGAAGATTAGAGTGAGTTTGGGGATTTAGGCGAGTTGATGGGAGGAGTGTTATGGGTATGTTTGCTAAAAAGATAAATCATGGCAGAGATGTTTCGCATCATTGACATTCCACTAGATGCTCCTGATAAAATCAGCTGACAAGCGCTCTTGTTGCTTGAGCCTATTAACATGGAAAATCGCTGTTATTCCTCCTGAAAAGATAAATATCCGTTGAAGATATAGAACAGCTGGTTGAAGTCATCAAATTAGTTTTTATATTTTGTAAAGCAGAAAAAGTTTTGCTTTTGTCTACTAAGACCCAGCTGTTTGGATTTCAGGGTAGCCCAAAATAACTTTGCATCAACCGCAGTTCCTTTCCTTAAATCACCTATGAGCTTGCCTTATAGCTTTAGGATGATCGGTTTTAGACACTTGGGTTGGACAACACTAAGGTTGTTAAGTTGAGGGAGTAGAAATACAACTTATGTCACTCATCAATGGTACCGTCCAAAACGACGCCTTCGTTGGGACTTATGATGCTGATACCATTTTCGGCTCGGATGGCAATGATTCCATTAATGGTCTAGGGGGTAATGACTTAGTTGACGGCGGAAATGATCAAGACAAGCTTCAAGGTGGAGACGGTAATGACCGCCTCTATGCTAGCAACGATCAGGACAATCTCACTGGTGGTGAGGGAGACGACGTTTTTGTCATTGGCACAAACACAGGCACCTCTACCTTAGCTTCTGCGGACTTGATTACTGACTTTGGCAGGGGAAACGATTTAATTGAGTTAACGAAGGGGCTTACTTTTGAAGATTTGAACATTTTTCAAGGTACAGGGGCGTCCGCCAGCGACACCATCATCACTAATAAACTCACGAGTCAGGTTTTAGCAGTCTTGCAAGGAGTGAACAGTAGCACGATAGACAATAGCGATTTCATTAGCGTGCCTGGGAAAGCTGTAAGTTATGGATTTACGAAGATTGCTGACACCAGTGGTCCTTTTAAATCTTTCACGAATTATCCTAGACCTGCAATTAACAATACGGGAACAGTTGCCTTTGCTGCTGAATTAGATGCAGGAGGTAACGGTATCTTCATTGGTAACGGTAAAGCAACGACCACTATTGCTGACACCAACGGTCCTTTTTCTTTCGTCTACAGCGATTTTTCCTTCAACAACCAAGGAACGGTGACTTTTGCTGCTAACGTAGACGCGGGTGGCATTGGTATCTTTGTCGGTAACGGTGAAGCGACTTCTACCATTGCTGACACGAGCGGCTCCTTTTCGTCTGTATTTTCTCCTTCTATCAACGATAAGGGAACGGTAGCTTTTCAGGCTCTTCTAGATACATCGGGCGAAAGCGTTTTCACTGGTAATGGTGGAGCGCTCACTCCTATTGTTGGCACCAGCGACAACTTTGTTAGGTTCTCTAGTTCTGATATTAATGCTGAAGGAACGGTAGTTTATAGAACTTTACAACCTTCTAATGGTACGGTTAGTCTATCCACTTATAGCAACGGGGTAATTACTACCGTTGTTGACAATAGTGGATCTTTCAGCAGTTTTGGCGATCTCTACTTGGATAACCCTTCGCTCAACGATGCAGGAACAGTAGCCTTTGGTGCAAATTTAGATGGAGGAGGTAGTGGCATCTTCACCAAAAACGATGGCGTGATCACAACGATCGCTGATACCACTGGTTCCTTTGCTCGTTTTAACTTCAATCCTTCTATTAATAACAGTGGAGATGTCGCTTTTCTAGCTTCCCTAGACGCCGATATCCGTGGTGAAGGTATCTTTACTGGATCAGATCCGATAGCTGATAAGGTTATTGCCACCGGCGATTCTCTGTTTGGTTCGACGGTGACAAACCTTGAGTTTTTTGGAGAAGAACTCAATGATGTCGGTCAAATCGCTTTCTACGCTAGTTTGGCGAATGGTACTACAGGCATCTTTGTTGCTAATCAAGTCATGTGAGCTAGTGCAGCACGGCAAAGTTAACTGACCGAAAATTCCAAAACCTTTGACTTTATTGGGTAAGGAGGCACACATCGCCGTGTCCCCCTCCCCTTACTTTTGGAAGGATTTATTGCTTCCTTTAACACTCGATTTTCTACATCGCTACTTGCACCTTACCTCTACTTGCGCTAGTGGCTAAACTTGATGCGAAGCCAGAAAAGCTTCCACTTCATCTGCGGTAGGTTGGGAGGCTTGACGCCCCTGCTTTCATTGTCGTTAATGCCCCTATCGTTTGCGCAGCGTGTCCAAAGGACATAGATTTGGTGGTCTACAATCAGGTAGTGGTCCCAATCCCTACCTGATTGCATTCTCAATACTGAATCAGGAATTGCTGACTTCTTCTTCAACTGTTCGCTCTCATCATGATGTGAGACCCTGCTGCATTACTGGCATCTTGTCGAACTTGGGCAGATCCGGGTTCATGTGATCCCACGGTTGGGCACTAGCTGTGTAAAAGTCCATCGTAGGTCGGAACCAACTTGGGTCATCGAGACTCCCTGCCAAAATGCCCATAAGCCCAGGAATTGGGGGCTTGCTAAATAATCGGGAACCGCAATTTGGGCAAAAGCCTCGACCAACAATGCTTCCGCTATCACCAATCACGTCATAGTATTTCACATCTCCGGTGATGGTGACTGCACTTTGCGGCACGAGAAGCCCGGAGGCATAGGCACTTCCTGTCGCCCGTTGACAATCGCGACAGTGGCAATTTCCCATCGCAATCGGTTCGGCTGAACATTCGTAGCGGACAGATCCGCATAGACAACCACCAGTAAATTTTATCGCCATAAGAATGTCTCTCCTTGGAACTTCTAACTTTTGTGACTTCTAGGACGCGGGTGCAGCCAGCATACTTTGCTCACTAAGCAAGATATGACACTTGCGGCGCGTCCTGATTTCCAAAGTAGCGATCGCACTCTTATTTGGTCTTACAAGTTTTTGCTGTTTTTACACGTTTCTGCTATTTCTCTCGAACAACTTTAGGTGTGACTCCAAGCAGGCGCTTAAAATGACTGGTTAAATGCCCTTGATTCGCAAAGCCGGCTTTATAAGTGATATCCGCGATTGATAAGTCACTTTTGAGGAGGAGTTCACGAGCACGCTCGACCCGGCATTTAATGACAAACTGATGGGGTGAGTATCCGGTTGATTGTTTGAATAATCGAGAGAAGTGGGACAGACTTATCTGAGCTAAGTCAGCCAATTCAGTCAAGCCAATATTACACTCAAGGTTGGCATGGATGTAATCAATGACCTGTTGTAATTTATACTTAGGCAAGCCACTGGTTGTGATTTGCTCTTTTTGTTTGCCTTGGGCGTAATGGTGGAAAAGATGGGTGGCAAGAAACGTCGCGGCAGATTCTGCATATAAGCGGCTAGAATGCCGATTCTGTTCTAGTTCAGCTTTTAGCGCCAGCCCAATTTGATAAATGAGCGGGTCAAACGTTGGAAATTGAGGATGCAGTTCAAGACTAGTTAGGTCAATCGATTCAGAGAGAGTGCGCTCAAGAAAACCGAAATTCAAACCTAAGGTAATGCCTTTGCTTTTGTGGTTATCTGATTGCCAATAAGCTGTGCCGCGTGGAATGATGAGACTATGACCCGTGACAAGAGAGCTTTTTTGCAACCGTCCATTAATTCGTGCTTCAACAAAGTACCCAGAAGGCATATCTGTATAAATATGAATCGCATTCTCTGGAAAGATAATCTCGTCTGGCAATGCACTTGCACTCCTGCTTTGAGTGAACTGGAAGCGGATGCCGTTCCAAAGCGAATCGTCGTTGGAGAGTAGAGATTGACGATTAAAGCTTTTTAAGATTGCCTTTTCTACAGCGCAGTATTCATGTTCTGTTTTTGACATGACTCTCACCTTTTTGGATCAGCTAATGAGAAAATTGGCAGACAGCAACGGCAGATCCGACCAGATGCACTACACTCAATTTCCATTTTTGGGAACAATACTTAAATTTCTTTAACTTGGAGCTTTAACTTAACGTTTTCTTACTGAAAGAATTAAGTCATTTTTCTGAGCAAAAGGCGGTGAAGATTTTCTTCCCGCCTTCTTGTTGTAATAATATCCCAGCAAAGAGTGCTCGCTACTTGCACCTTACCTCTACTTGCGCTAGTGGCTAAACTTGATGCGAAGCCAGAAAAGCTTCCACTTCATCTGCGGTAGGTTGGGAGGCGATCGCCCCTGGTTTCGTCGTCGTTAATGCCCCGGTTGCACTTGCATATGTCACGATTCTTCTAGCTGTCTGGGAGTCGTTTAAGCTGTGGATACCATGAGTGAGTATCTGGTGGATGAACCCAGCGACAAAGCTATCCCCCGCACCCGTTGTATCAACGACGGGGATGGAAAAAGCAGGTATTTTGCCTTCGTTTTCCCCAAGGCAATAAGCGCAACCGTTTTCCCCATCTGTCACCACCACTCCCTCAATGGAATCAAGGCGGTAAGTAATTGCCCCAGGATCTGCGGTGTCAAATAGCCATTCGGCTTCTTCTTTTGAAAGTTTGAGAAAATCTACTTGCTTAAATAATTCTTGAATCTTTTGGGGAGCGATGTCAGGATTTGTCCAAAATACCGGACGCCAGTTGACATCCATCAAAATTTTGATATCGTACTGCTCTGCTAGCTTCAGGGCATGGTGAACTGCCTGCCCACTTTCAGGATAGGCTAATTCCAAAGTACCCAAAACCAGAAAATCTGCTGCTTCAAATAACTTCAGAGGTAATTTATCAGCCTTAAGGCGGGTATCTGCAAATTCTGTGGTGTCATAGTCTTTAAAGCCGGCAAAAGTGCGATCGCCTGAGAGCGATCGCACAACATTCACTTGCCGTGTTGGTGCTGTTGGATGGCGCTGAACTCCAGTTGTATCCACACCAACTTTTTGTAATAGCTCTACCAGTTCATTGCCTGGTGCATCCTCACCCAAGGTGCCGATAAATGCTGCTGGTGTCCCCAGCTTCACCAAAGCACAAGCTACGTTCGCTGGTGCTCCCCCAGGGTAGGCAGTCCATGATTCAACTTCTTCTAGCTTTCGCCCCAGTTGATCGGCTAAACGGTCAAACAAAACTTCACCCAGGCACAAAACACGGGGATTGCTCATTGAATTTCAGATTTTGGATTAGGAATTGCCAGTATAAAACCTACAATAATTTATGCTACTTTGTCGGCAGTCGTTCATACAATTAAATAGCTATTTTTGTTTCTTAAATCAGCCGTCCATATTGCTCTTTACTGTTCATTTTGCATCAGTAATATGTGGGCTTTTATTTTTAAAAAAAGTTATACTTTATACTTAAACTCTCACTGAATATTACCGTTTTGGAACGGGTATGAAGTATAAGGGTATAGGGGATATTTTGAATTTGAAATCTTGATTCTTCTTTTCCCTAGGGCAGTCGCACGGGCGGGGGGATGCCTCCGCTAACTCCCTAAACTGCACTTTTTCTAAAAAGAGTATTTATGCTTACATTTGAAACAACTACCCACAAAAGAATCTTCTAGAATGAGAAAGAGCGATTAAGTACATATACTAGGGAGGATAAAATAGCTCATGGCTGGTGGCGAGTCTCAGACCCCTGTTAGTCTGTCAGACAGAGAACTGCAAATTATCGACTTAGTGGCCGCTGGCTTAACTAACCAAGAAATTGCAGCTAAACTGGAAATAAGCAAGCGTACAGTTGATAACCATATCAGCAATATTCTCACCAAGACCGGTACTGACAACCGAGTGGCTCTTGTCCGCTGGGCTTTGCATTGGGGCAAAGTCTGCTTGAATGATGTAAATTGCTGTCCCCTGCCTCTGCCTAACCAGAACGAATAAATGAATTACTAGTATACTGCCAAGCTCATTTTGACTGGTAACTTATTGTTCTCCTCCTCACAACTTACGTATTAAGTGTAAACCTATCAAAATCAAGCACCACAGATTACTGGATTATGTCGTTCTGGATAAAGGTTGTTTTTCCTCAGATGATAAATAATATATTTACTGTGGAAAGTGTTTCAACCGTAGGCACAAGGACACTAGCAGCGCGACAGAAAGCTTGACAGAAAGCGCTTTTTGGGTTTACCCACAAAGCACAGAAGCCACGGTTTCTCAGCTTTCAAGAAGGAAAAACCTCGTTGCCGCTATGTGTCCTTATTAAAATTTTGCCTTTAGTAGACTGAAATAGATCCGATAATCAACAAAATTTAGCAACCATCCACAGGCTGAAACGCTACATTTAAAAGAAATCTCTATTGCTCCATCAGCTTAGGGAGCAGTGTTGCAATGAATACTTCCGCTTTTACTAAAGGTGGCTCGTCTCCTTTGACTTTTTTAATCTTGATTTTACAGCACCTCAGCCCACACAAGATGGGGATTTACTGAGGCATCTATCGTTTATCCCTGGATTAAAAGAAATTTTAATGGTGCGACAGGTTCATGCGCTGGAACACGCTACAGTTTGGGTTCTGAGTGCATCAAAAAACTTCCAAGCTCGCACAAGACCGACGAGCAATTTTCAAATTGACAACGAACTTTTAGGGGGTTTTGTCTAGAACGGGGGATTCTATCTCTATGGAGAGGTAAATATCAGCAATTTGCGGCGTGCGGTAACACTTGCTCGCCATCGCCTTACCAACGGAGAATGGGATTTAGCTGTGCATCCCCGTTGTGGGACAAATGCATCTGTAGGAATGCTGCTCACAGCTGGGCTAGCAGTGGGAATGCATCTGCTGCTACCGCGAGGACCAATTGAGCAATTGATAGGTTTGGGCTTGGCGGCGACAACAGCCGCTGAACTAGCTCCTGACATTGGTGCTTTGGCGCAGCGTTACCTGACAACTTCCATTCCCTTCAATTTAGAAATTGAAAATATTACACGTACACGTGACCTTTGGGGACGACAGGCGTATTTTGTCGAGGTGCAGTGGCGGGAATAGGAGGAGGGAGGGAGAGAGGGAGGGAGGAAAACTTTTCTTCCTCACTCTCTTGATAGCCCCATCTCCCCACTTTCCTGTTTTGGGTTGTAAGATGATGGGCTGGTGTGTTAAATACTCTCTTTTATATGTCTTTAGACCCTGATTTTGCCCCTAAACTGCGTGCTTCGGCTGACCGATTGTTCTCCCTGTTAGACAAATTCACCTCTGCACGGGTGCTAGTCATTGGAGATTTGACTTTAGACGAGTTTCTTACTGGTCAGGTGGAAAGAATTTCTCGCGAAGCACCAGTGTTAATTCTCCGCCATGAAACCACCAAGCAAGTGCCAGGAGGTGGGGCGAATGCGATTTACAACTTTGCTCGATTGGGGGCAAACGTTTTAGCAGTAGGACTTTTGGGCAAAGATGAACAGGGAAGGGCGCTACGTGGTCTCCTGGAAGCTGCACAAATCAATACTGATGGTATTTTTGTTGATCCCAATCGCCCAACAGTGACGAAAACGCGGATTTCTGGTCATTCGCGTCAATCAGTGACTCAGCAAATAGTTCGGGTAGACCGAAAATCGGACGATTTGCCAGACTTAGATTTGCAAGTGCAGTTGTCTCAATATATTAAAGAACAAATTCATTCCATAGATGCTGTAGTATGTTCTGACTACGGCGATGGAACTCTGACTCAGCCTGTAATTTCGGCGGCGCTGTCTGCTTCCCGAACAATTGTGGACGCCCAAAAACATCTGGAACGATATCAGGGGGCAACGTTATTTACGCCAAATTTGCCAGAAGCAGAACTTGCTGTAGGTTATGCAATTACTGATGAGGCAACTGTCACTCAAGCAGGACAAGACTTGCTGGGATTGACACAAGCACAGCATATTTTGATTACGCGTGGGGAGCAAGGGATGAGTTTGTTTGACAGCGAGGGTGGTGAACATCACATCCCAGCTTTTAATCGGACTAAGGTATTTGATGTAACTGGTGCTGGAGACACTGTGGTGGCGGCGTTAACTTTGGGTTTAACTGCTGGGGCGTCGGCATGGGAAGCGGCTATTTTGGGAAATTTAGCGGCTAGTATTGTTGTGCGGCGGTTTGGTACGACAACGACGACACCTGAAGAAATGAGTGTGGCGTTGCAACGGTTGTTGGAGGAAAGTTAATTAACCACACCAGACGCTGAGGACGCACAGGAAGAGCAACTTAACATCCGCCAATACGACCTCGATATGCAGAATCAAGATTAGGTTTGACAATGGGATTCCATCCCTTTATCACTTTTATATAGTAGCGATCAGTTCCGTCGCGGTGAGGAATGGTCTGATTTTCTGTAGGTACGGGAGTTGTATAATCAGCATTCTCTAATGCTGGGTTGTGTTGGCGAAGAATCTGCTCAACGGAAATGTTTTTGAGAGATTCAGAGTCTACCGTGTGGAACTTTGGCTCATTCATACGAAAATTATAAATTGTGATGTGAGGTGCAATAACTAACTACAATTGTCCACTCCACTGTTTCGGAAACGATTCACAACAAGATTCCCGACTTCTTAAAGAAATCGGGAATCTGGCACGATTTTCGCCTATGTAGCTGTTGCTAATGCTATTAATGATATGCCAATAGGGGAAGACACTTTAGACTCAAATTTTAGTACAGATTCTAAGATTTTTGTAGTGATTGACTGGTGTTCTAGTTCGCCAACTGGGTAAGCTTTGCGTAACCATCGACTATAAAGCAAGGCTATAGGAATAAGACTTGAGCCAAAGTAACGGCATTTATTGACATTAAAGTCAAAAGATAATTTGTTGATTAATTCTTGCCGATGATAGCGCCGATAATGACCAAGCATTTCATCGTGATAACCAAACAGCCATTGTAGCGCTGGTACAGAAATACAGATTAATCCATTTGGTTTTAGTAAATACGAAAGCTTTTTTATCGCTGCTTGATCGTCTTCGATATGTTCTAAAACATCGTTAGAGACGATAATATCGTATTTTTCTGGTGCTGTGTAGTCTTCAATTGTGGTGTGATAAAGGTTGAGGTTTTTAATATTATTCTCTATTTTTAACTTTTGTGAAAGGTTGATAGCTTCAACGTCTACATCCAAAGCATCCACTTGCCAAGTTGAAGAAAGCGATAGCAAGATGTTCATTTCTCCAGAACCACATCCTGCATTTAATACTCGCAGATTCGGGGTTTTAGGTAGCCACTGCATGACAATTTTGTATTTAGTTAAAGTATAGCGATCGCTAGAACGCGCTAAATAATCAGCCAGCTTGTAATTTCTATCTTCTGAAGGTTTCATAAAATTCTGAAAAGCAAATAAACTCCCCTTGACTTTTTAGCCATATTAGATATTTTTCCAAACGCTCAAGCATTTCTTTCCCCAAGTACTTGGTAATATAATTTGGCATTTTGAAGCTGGTAATATCAGTAAATTCCCAAGGATGAAAATACAGACTAATGTAACGGTCATTTTCAAGAGTAAGCTGAGAAGCTAATTTGATGAACGACAAGGGAAAATTCTTAAAACTCAACCAAAAGAGGGGAAATCTAATCAGCGGCGTCACTGAGACTGGAATATTAACTAAATTATTTGAGACATAAGCAGTTCTGGGTTTGAAAAAGTTATTGTATTTTCCAGGGATATAAGTAGGATTCATCGACGAGTTATATTCATATCCAGCTTTTGCTATTTCTCTGTCATCCACTTCCTTAAGTCTAGGCATCCTAAAGCCTACCACTTTCTGGTTGGTTATTTCTTCTAAGGTTTGCCGTGACTTCTTTAAATCTTCTAATCTAAAGTCGGAGTGATAGAAACCATGAGAGGCAATTTCATGTTCTTGAGAAATTTCCTGAATGAGTGCTTTGTAATGGTTGGCAAAGTTAGCTGTAACGAAAAACGTGGCTTTGATATTTAATCTTTCCAAAATTGGAATAATTTCTTTTAAGCCTTTGTAAGAAACTTCATATTTGACTGCTTCATCAATTTTCTGCCCGTATTCTTCTGGAATATCAAATTCTTCTATATCAAAACTTAATAAAATCAGGCTATTCATACTTTTTTTCTATAGCATCATTATATATAATTTGCAATAAACTAAAGAGCATTTCTATCGAATGTTTGAATGATTTGACTTTTGATTGTTTATGTAAATGCTTCTTGCAAACGACCACTGGAATTTCGCCAATGGTATATCCTTTCTTTTTTGCTAAATATAGCAACTCTACATCAAAGGCAAATCCGGAAATTATTTGGGTTTTAAACAAGTCTTTTGCCGCATATTTGTTGAAGCCTTTGATTCCAGCTTGCATATCGGTAAATTTCAAATTCAACAGGCTTCTAGATATGATATTAAATATTTGACCCGCTAGTACTCTCAGGGCGCTGGAACCATTGCTTCTTTCTGGAGTGAGGTTTCTACAGCCAATGACAATATCAAATTCTGCTAGCTTGGCTACAACCAAATCAAGGTGATCTAAAGAATAAGCTAAATCTCCATCTAAAAAGCAAATATAGTCGCCATTGGCATACAAGACTCCGGTTTTTACAGCATATCCTTTGCCAAGATGCTTCTTATAAGAGATTAATGAAACCTGGCTATTATTGAATAGTTTGATTTGAGTTTCTAAAAGTTCTCTTGTTTCATCAGTTGAGCCATCGTCAACAAAAATAAAATCATACCAAGGTTTCTTGATAACGAATTTAACAACTGATGCAAAGGTATTAACGATACATTGTGCCTCGTTATAAACGGGCACGATTATGGAAATGGTATTCATTGTCCTCAAGCACTCCTCACCTATGAAGTATCTCCAACTACTAATTACATGATCGTGTATAGATACACTCATGCAACTAGAGGATATACTTATTGCTATTCAGCATAGCAACCTTATTTTGATTCGTTAATAGGTAAGGACAATCAAATTTTGCGAAAAGTGTCGCTAAAGTGACAAAATACTCAGTTTTTTAATGTGCTATGACTTACTGCCAACGAAAAGAATATCACTGTAGGGACGTGGTGAAGGCATAGGCACAACAATTGGATCTAACCCAGCATTACGAAGAGATTGGATCGACTCTTGTGTATCCATAAAAAATATACCAGCACCTTGGGTAGGACCAAGCTTAGTCATAAGCCATTCTTGGGCATAGGTTATGGCATACTTCCAGTGGGGCTGGTGGCTGTGGGTTTTCCAAACTAGCACGCCATTTGGTTCCAAGGCAGAAGCGATGCTTGTCAAGATAGCACGTTGGGTGTCAGGGGGAATGAGGTACATGACATCAGCAATGGTAACGGCGTGGTAGGAACGACTTGGCAAAAAGGTGGCGTCGCCAACTTCAAATTGGATGTTACGTCGGTTACCAATAGTACGTTGTGCAACGGCAATTTTTTTCGCGTCAATATCAATCCCAAGGACTTGTCGCTGTGGACTGGTAATGGCTAGTAAATTACTCAGGACACCGTGACCGCAGCCTATATCAAGAATTATGCCTTCCTTTGGCACGTAATGCTCTAACTGGTATAAGTTACTCAAAAGTAGGCGAATACGTACAAAAAGGCGATCGCTCAGTGGCAGTGGATCGTATAGTTCTAATAAAGTGCGGCGAATATTGTCAATCACAGCGTCGTTAATGCTTAATAAGTTCCATAGACCAACCTGGTGGATTAATTGGAATTGTGACTCTAGTTCCTTTATGTGCTTCAACAAACTGCCTTGAATAGTTTTTGAAGTTTAAGTCAGCAAATGCAGGATAACGCCAGTCTACTATAATACCAGCAACCATAATTACCAAAGCAATTTTAGCAGCTAACCGTAGCTGACGCGGTCGTGTTGCACCCAACAGCCAAGTTAATATTGTTACAAAACCAATCATAGGTATAAACCAGTACCTAATCCCAGTTCCGGGACGCCATAAAACGCTCCACTGCGGCATAGTTTCGCTGACTACTGGAGACAAAAGCGATACACAGAAAACTCCAGCAGCAAAGGTAATGAAAAGTTGAAGTTCTAAGGAAGCTTTCAGTAGGCAGTAAACGAATGCGGCGATTCCAGCAACAGTGACCAGGATTGCTATTATGTTATGTCCAAAAGGAACAGAACTGATCAATTTACTTCCATGTTGTCCAAGCAAAGCACCTAAGAAAACTTGACTAGCAAGGATTTTAGCGAATAGCTCTGGTGTTGCTCCAAGGGTCGTATGAAAACGGTTAGAATGCCCAGTAAGTAAAATAGCTATGCCTTGAACCACAGCACCCGCACTTAAACCTAAGAGTAGGATGAATGACCATCTCCTACGACGCAACCACCAAAATACTGCAGCAATAGGAACTAATAAAAGTGAGAAAGGTCCACTGAATGCTGACAACAGGATGACTCCGATGTCGAAAGCTTGCCATACAAGAAGGCTGCTGGGTGTCGCTAACACGACCATGCAGGCTAGTAGTGCTAAATACCAGTGTACGTTCGTGATGTTGGCATGAATCTCATAAGAGTTGGGTAAAGCCAGATACAGAAGTGCCAAAAATAACCTAGTATCAAGGCTTGGTATCAACTGCGAAAAGCGCATTGAAGCAATCAGATTAACTGGCAGAATCTTAATCACAATTGCAGTCAGGTTAAAGATGAAAGGTGCCCATACCAGTGGGAAAAATTGGACGACAGCACCGACGAGCCTGGAAATAGTTTGGAAGTAGCCACTTTTCGGCAAAACGAGGGAATGGATTATCCCAAGGTTATAAGCATCACCGTACCAATACTTGCCGTCTTCAGCCCAAAATTGTGCATTAAAAAGTGCATCTGGTCTTCGGGTAATCAAAATTGCCAAAGCAGTCATAAAGATGCAAACTTGAAGACGCAAGTTCATATGCAACTTCTTTTGGTATTTGTCACGCATTCAATTTGCATCCATTCAGTGAATAAGTGTCAAGTAACAAAAGTACAGGTGTTCCAAGGCTATGGCAACATTGAAATAAGAAGACACGCTAAGTAGCCAACCTTTATGCTCACACCTGCTGACTTTCTCAAATACGCCCAGTGGTCGGGTATTGCAACATTAGTATTTGCTGCCTTGACAGTTTTGGCTTTTATTTTGAAATGGGGTATTCGCTTTCGGATTGTGGGTTCTACTGGCTTTATGCTAGTGCTGACGGCTGGTCTATTTGCTCTCTCGTTGACGCCCTTGTCTCGCACTGTGATTCCAGATGCAGTAAGATACACTCGGGTTTATGACAACGGATCAACTCAGGCGGTTATTACCATTCCACCACAAATTACCCCATCACAATTAGAAGCTACCTTACGTCAAGCAGCTAGTGATTTGTATTCCTATGGTCGTTTGGGTACACCGGCAGAAAACCAATTGACTATTCGATTGCGTACTGTTGTCCACCCGGAACCAGGAGTTTCCACACCACTTTACCTGGGTCAAGTCAAGCGATCGCTCGCGTCTCGTGAAGATTCTCAAATGGTGATCGAGATTTACCAGGACAAATTCGCCCAATTGCCACAGCAGCCCACCTCACAGAAAAGTTAGAGTGATGAATTACGAGTTAAGAGTTGTGCATCCATAACTCATAACTCTTAATTCCTCACCTGACTTTTACTACTGGACTACTTTACTTAAGGCACACCAAGTGCTTTCTTCCACTACGCCTGTTATCGACAGTTCGCAGCGCCTTTGGAAGCTTGTCAAAGCTGACTCTGTCAGATCTCCAAAATTACCATCAACCCGTCCTATATAATCACAGGTTGTTTTCAGAATGCGCTGCACCTTTTTCACCAACTCTCCGTAGCAGCCTTTACTCAATTGTGGCATATCTACTGGCGCACCTGTGTAAAGCGCACGCCAAGTACGCTCTGCTACAATTCCATCTTCTTCCAAAAAGACTCGCCGTTGATATTTTTTGACACTATGTTCTGTTTGGTATCCAAACTCACCATCGATTGGTCCTGTATAAATACCCCAAGCAAACAAGAGATTTTGCAGTTCTTCTACTGCTTTACCCTTGAAGCCTTGCTGCAGGACTAATTGACTTAACTGTATTTCCAACGTCTGTTCCATTGTGTCGCTGGCATCACTGGTAGATGTCATATTTTCTCCCTAAACAAATTAATGTCTCTTATTTAACAATAGTTTTTTTACTACTGATGCCGCATCACACTTAGGGATATTCTGAGAGGTTCAAAAACTATCTTCATATTAACAAAGTCATATTTTTTTTGTGTTAACAAATACAATATTTCTTAATGTTTTGTTAAGATATAAATCTGGTGATTACGCTCACTAGGGTAAAGAGAATAGTCAAAATTTATTGGACTGTGGACTATGGACTAATTACCCGTTACCTCTTCCCTAATCGGGGAAAGTTCTCCAAAATATCTGGAAGTGCTACTGTTAATTTGTTAATTAGTTATATGCCTAATCAATCGACTGAAACTTTGTCTACTCAAACCTCTAGTCCGTTACTGGGTCTTTCCGTAGCTCCAGCAAAGGTCATCCGTGGCTCACAAATATTAACACAGGCAACTGATGCGATCGCCCGCTTGGGAAGTCGTCCCCTGATTGTAGCAGGTGAACGTACTCTTGCTGTCACCCAGGAAAGTCTACAACCACTTCTAAAACACCAACGGTTGCATATTGCCCAAGCCTTTTATGCTCCTGATTGTAGTGAAGCCAGCTTGAAAGCTTTACACAAGGCAGCGAAAGAACATAAAGCCAATGTGATTATCGGTATTGGTGGTGGTAAAGCACTCGATACGGCGAAATTAATCGCTCATCAGTTGGAGTTACCAGTCGTCACAATTCCCACGTCAGCGGCGACATGTGCGGCTTGGACTGCGCTGTCGAATGTGTATTCTGATGAAGGGGCATTTCTCTATGATGTCGCATTGGCAAGTTGTCCTGATTTACTGATACTCGATTACGACTTGATAAAAACTGCCCCGCAACGTACGCTTGTAGCAGGAATTGGGGATGCGATCGCCAAGTGGTATGAAGCCTCTGTCAGCAGCGGACACTCGGAACAAACCTTAATCATTGCCGCCGTGCAACAAGCCAGAGTTTTGCGAGATATCCTCTTCCAAAAATCTGCCACTGCTGTTAAAGAACCAGGTAGCGAAGCTTGGCAACAAGTTGTCGATGCAACGGTTCTCCTTGCTGGAGTCATTGGGGGACTAGGAGGCGCACAATGCCGTACCGTAGCGGCTCATGCCGTACACAATGGTTTAACTCACCTTTCTAAAAGTGGCAGCATTCATGGCGAAAAAGTTGCTTATGGGATCTTAGTGCAACTGCGTTTAGAAGAGATGGTACAGGGCAATCAGCTCGCAGCAGCAGCACGGCAACAATTATTAAAGTTTTATGCAGAGATAGGATTACCCCAAAAATTGGGCGATTTAGGATTAGGGAACATCACCTTAAACGAATTGCAAAAAGCTGCTGAAATTGCTTTATCTCCTCATTCTGACATCCACCGACTCCCATTCAAAGTTGCAGTAGAACAATTGATGGCGGCGATGGTTTCCACCACTGCGCCAGTAGAAGGACGCACTCATATGGGTTTGACGTCTGTTGTGAATGAGGCTGAGTGATTGTTGAACGACACCCGACACAGAGAAACGACGAGTTGTGAATACTGGATAATTCATAATTCTGCGTTTCTCATCTATAATTTATAATTCATAATTTTTTCGATGACATTAGATTGGATTGCCCCAGCTGAACGCATACAGCAATTACCACCGTACGTATTTGCTCGTCTTGATGAACTCAAGGCTAAAGCACGAGAGCAAGGGTTGGATTTGATTGATTTGGGCATGGGAAACCCGGACGGCGCAACACCGCAACCAGTCATAGAAGCGGCGATCAAAGCTTTGCAAGATCCGGCAAATCATGGCTATCCTCCTTTTGAGGGGACAGCGAGTTTCCGCCGCGCCATCACAAACTGGTATCGTCGTCGTTATGGAGTCGATTTAGATCCAGATAGCGAAGCTTTGCCTCTTCTTGGTTCTAAAGAAGGATTGGCGCATCTTGCCATAGCCTACATTAATCCTGGTGACTTAATTCTAGTCCCTTCTCCGGCATACCCTGCTCATTTTCGTGGTCCAGTCATTGCTGGGGGAAAAGTTCACAGCTTAATTCTCAAACCAGAGAATGACTGGCTTATTGATTTGGGGGCAATTCCTGAGGATGTTGCCCAAAGCGCAAAGATTCTCTATTTTAATTATCCCAGTAATCCGACAGCTGCAACTGCACCGCGTGAATTTTTTGAAGAAATTGTCGCCTTTGCCCGCAAATATGAGATTTTACTCGTGCATGACTTATGTTATGCGGAGTTAGCTTTTGATGGCTATCAACCCACGAGTTTATTAGAAATTCCGGGTGCCAAAGACATTGGGGTTGAGTTTCATACGCTTTCCAAAACTTATAATATGGCAGGTTGGCGCGTCGGTTTTGTGGTTGGGAATCGTCATATTATACAAGGTTTGCGGACGCTGAAAACAAACTTGGATTATGGCATTTTTGCGGCATTGCAAACGGCAGCAGAAACCGCATTGCAACTGCCGGATAGTTATTTACATGAGGTACAAGAACGCTACCGTACCCGCCGCGATTTTGTGGTTCAAGGTTTATCACAGTTGGGTTGGAATTTGAGTAAAACCAAAGCGACAATGTATCTGTGGGTTCCTTGTCCGGTTGGCGTCAGTTCCACAGATTTTGCTCTTAAGGTGTTGCAGCAAACTGGTGTTGTTGTTACGCCAGGTAATGCTTTTGGCGTTGCGGGTGAAGGGTATGTGCGAATAAGCTTGATTGCGGAGTGCGATCGCCTAGGTGAAGCTTTGCACCGTTTTAAGCAAGCTAATATTCGCTTTCAATAATAAATGTATACATTTTTTGGGCGGTTTCCCACAGAATACACAGGTAGAGGTTTTTTATCTGTGTGTATCTGTGTCCATTAGTGGTTTTCTAAAAGTACACAATGTGCCAAGGTTTACTGAAACGAAAGTATCAGAACATTAAGTCATTCAATAGCGTTGTCTCGCAAGATATCCTTGTTATTAGGGCATCTTAGTCCAGAGTAAGATGGCAACTAGAAGTTTCTAAAGCTAAAATTACCCATTAAGCCAATTGTTTTGGAAACATCTGAGCTATTGTGATTAATCAACACTCTGATAACCTTTTCAACCCTCAATTGAAAAAAACATTACTTGAGGGTTACAAATTTGGCTGGTTTGATTGGTTTTGTCTGTGGTATCCTCCTGGTTGGCTGATTATATTCAACCGCCACTGGCAGCATTATCATCAAGATCCAGATGGTTGGAATTGGTTGGAATACGGGTTATTTTTAATTCCCGGCGGATTTTACATAGCACTTTTCATTCGCTGGTTACGGCTTGGCTGTCGTTCACCTCGTAGTGAAATAGGTGAATTTGACCCAAATTATCAAAAAGCCTTTCGAGATGAAGTTATTGCTCCAATTATTAAATATTATTTTCGGGGAGAGTTGCATAAAATTGAAAATTTGCCACAAACAGGACCAATGATTGTAGCAATGAATCATGCAGGAATGTGTTTTCCCTGGGACTTTTTAACGTTAGGTTATCTATTAAGTAAAACACGAGGATGGTTGGTGCAACCCTTGGCTGGGGTATCTTTGTTTGACCATCCTTGGATCATTTGGTGGTTACCACCCGGATGGTCAAAGGTTATGGGTGGTGTGAGAGCAGAGTTCAATGATTTTGAGGCTGCAATACAAGAGCGCAAAATTCTCTTATATGCACCAGAAGGTTTACGCGGACCAAAGAAAGGTTGGGCAAAACGCTATCAGTTAGAAACATTTGATTTGAGTTTTCTTCAATTAAGCCAACGTTATCAAGTTCCCATTTTGCCTGTTATTTGCATTGGTAATGAAAACTTACATCCTTGGACTTTAAATATTAAAAAATTGCAGAAGCTATTAAATCTACCATTTTTGCCAATATCACCTTTAATACCATTATTTATTCTCTTTCCATCAATGGGAGTTTGGGCGATGAGAAGTCGCTTGCGTTACTTTATTCAACCTTTGCATACAGCCGAGTTAAAGGAAAGTAAGACAGAAAGAGCAGAGGCTTATAAAAAAGCACAACAATTACGAGAAAAGCTCCAATATGAAATAAATCAGTTGTGAAGTATTAAAGTTACAAGTGGAAAGTTTTGAGTTGGCTGTGGGGACACAAAGCATTGCTTATCTGTGTCAACTATCACGTTCCAAGTTTTATTCCACGTTGGTTTACCCCACCCCTTACCCCTCCCCGCTTGCGGTGAGTCCAGCGCTGCAGGCGGGTTTCCCGCCGTAGGCGACTGGCGAACCCGAAGGGGGAGGGGAGGTTTTGGCGCAAGACAAAACCGGGGGTGGGGTAGAGCGAGAATTGTGAGCAAGTATTGTGAGCAAGTATTTATGCAGAAACACCAAAGCGGTATCCTTTACCGTAGACAGTATGAATTAATTGTGTTTCCCCTGCTTGTTCAATCTTGCGCCGCAGCAGACGAATTAATGCAGCAATGACATTGCTGCTAGGTGGTTCGTCATCTTTCCAGAGATATTGGAGAATTTGTGCGTGAGTAAGCAATTGTCCAGTGTTTTCCATAAAATATTGCAAAAGCTGGCTTTCTTTGTCTGATAAGTCAATGATCCTGCCTTGACGATAAGCGACTTGGTTTTCACTATCAAGTTCTAAGTCCGCTACCGTAAGCCTTGGAGTTGTTGTACTGGAGCTTGGTGAACCGGAACGACGCAATAAAGCGCGAACTCGTGCGAGTAACTCCCGCAACTCAAAAGGTTTCACCAAATAGTCGTCTGCACCTGCATCCAAACCTTGTACTCGATCATCGAGAGTATCTTTAGCGGTGAGAAACAAGACGGGTGTGGTTTTACCCTGGCGTCGTAATTCTTGACAAATTTCCAACCCCGTTTTGCCAGGCAGCATCCAATCTAAAATCAGTAAGTCATAACTGCCAGTTTGTGCAAGTTGGCTACCACTTGTCCCATCATAAGCCGCATCAACGCTGTATCCCTCACGAGTTAACAAGCGACTCAAAGGGTCTGTTAATTCAACTTCATCATCAACAACCAAAATTCGCATGGTTAGCCATTAGTTAGCCATCTGTACTTAGCTATCAGATATTATTATTTTGCTGATTGCTCAACGCTGACTGCTACTTATGCTAACTGTTGCATTGCCGAAAGGGGAACTTCTCAAAAATAGCATCCGCATCTTACAAGATGTGGGATTGGATTTTAGTGCTTTTTTAGACTCAAGTAACCGCCAACTTCAGATTTCCGACTCTAGTGGCAAAGCCAAAGGGCTGCTAGTGCGCGCACAGGATGTGCCGGTTTATGTAGAATATGGTCAGGCACAGCTCGGTATCGTCGGATATGATGTCTTGCGGGAGAAAAAGCCGCAAGTCGCCCACTTGGTTGATTTACAGTTTGGACATTGCCGAATGTCGGTCGCGGTAAAGCAATCAAGCCCTTACCGTTCGGCACTAGAATTACCAGCTCATGGTCGAGTCGCTTCTAAGTATGTCAATAGTGCGCGAGAATATTTCCACAGTCTGGATTTACCTGTAGAAATTGTACCGCTGTATGGTTCTGTAGAACTAGGTCCGATTACGGGAATGTCAGAGGCGATTGTGGATTTGGTTTCCACAGGGCGAACCTTACGCGAGAATGGTTTGGTTGAGATTGAAACTTTGTTTGAAAGTACGGCAAGATTGATTGCCCATCCTTTGAGTTATCGCTTAAACACGGGTAATTTGCTTGGATGCGTCGAGCAGCTGCGCTCAACAGTTCTGTCTACAGTTTAAATCTACGTAATAATTATGTCCAATTGGAATGCACAGGATGACCACAAAAATTCTTCTCTACGAACGCAATAAAATCTGACAATCTCAGCAAAAATACTACAAATCAATGTCAGAAAAAACTATAGATTTTGACGCCAACCCGCCAGTTGCTACCAACGAGTACGACAACATGGCTCAGATGGCTTTACCCGGTTATGAGGCAATGCATACAATGGCTTTGTCTTGTTTGAAAGCGCACTTAAGCGAAACATCTAATTTGTTGATTGTGGGTGCTGGTACTGGGAGGGAGTTAGTCAAGTTTGGTAAGGGCAATTCACAGTGGCAGATGCTAGGTGTTGACCCATCTGCTAATATGCTATCCATTGCCCAAGAGAAAATACAGCAGCACAGCTTAGCTGAGCGAGTTAAGCTATTTCAAGGATATACGCACGATTTGCCTGTGACTCCCCTGTATCATGCAGCAACTTGCATTTTAGTTATGCATTTTCTCCCAGATGATGGCAGCAAACTGGCATTACTTGAAAGTATTGCTCAGCGTTTGAAACCATCAGCTGCTTTTATCTTGGTAGATGTGTTTGGTGAAAAAGGCACTCGTGAATTAGAGCAGATGATTTTCATTTTGAAAGTCTTTTGGGAAGAAATGGGCATGAAGCCAGAAAGGATGGCTCAATTGCTAGAAACATTCAACAAAGGTGTTTACCCCATTCCAGAGGCGAGAGAGTTAGAATTATTACAGCAAGCAGGCTTTGGAAATATCATCAGATTTTATACAGGGTTTTGGGTTGGCGGTTGGGTAGCAACTAAAAATTGAAATTGTTTTCCTGTCTAAGTTTGTATAGCTTCAGGCTTCTAGTCTGTTGGCATTTGTCGCAAAATGTACACAGAATCTTCCGCCTGCCACTCTTGCCGTGAGATGGCGTAGTAAACGACTTTTCTGTTGTAGAGGAAGGCGTTTTTTTCATATTTCATCCCCAGCTTGAGCATGACTCGCACAGAAGCAAAATTTGTTGGTGCAGCTAACGCCATAATCTGTGCCTTTAGTTCCTCGAAGCCATACCTTAAACTAACTTTCGCGGCTTCTGTGGCAATTCCTTTTCCCCAGTAGCCGCGAGCAAGAGTATACACTAGTTCGTATTCAAGACTTGAATCCCATCAATTCCGGTCAAAGCTTTCTAGGTTTCTACTAAGCATTGTTGCAAAATTCAAACTTCTTTGAGATTGTTGTAGATGGCATCTACCAAAAGTAGTATAAAATATAAGAAGTATCAACATAGACTCATCATAAGCCACCTTTTTTACTAAGAAAAAGAGCAAAGCATTAAGTAACTTTAAAAAGCTTTAATAAATATTTATGTTAGCGATAATGACTCATGACGAAGCGGCGAGGCTTGAAGCCCTCCGGCAATATCAAATTCTTGACACTGAACCTGAAGAAGCCTACAACAATATTGCCCAGTTAGCTGCCTACATTTGTGGGACTCCCATAGTCTTAGTCAATTTTATCGATGAAAACCGTCAATGGTTTAAGGCAAAAATAGGTTTGGATGTCGCAGAAATGCCCCGTAACGTGGGATTGTCTTACCTTTGCCAGGAACGACAAGATGTAGTGGTGATTTCTGATACTTGGGTTGATGAACGCTTCGCCAAGAATTCAGTCGTTGTGTCATATCCATATGTGCGGTTTTATGCAGGTGTACCCCTAATTACCCCGAACGGAGATATGGTGGGGACTCTTTGCGCGATTGACCAAGTGCCACGCCAACTGAGCGACAAACAAGTGGAAGCGCTTGTGGCGCTAGCCCGCCAGGTGATTAGCGAACTCGAGCTTCGGCGTAATTTAGCTGAGGTATCGCGTGTTGCCGAGGACCTCAAGCGTACTGAGGCGAAACTGGCGCACAGCGAAAATCTTCTCCGTACAATCATTGAGTCAGAACCAGAGTGTGTAAAATTGCTTGCTAAAGATGGCACATTGCTGGAGATGAATCCCGCTGGACTGGCGATGATTGAAGCTGATTCCCTCAATCAAGTCCAAGGACAATCCCTTTATCCCCTAGTCGCTGCTGAGTATCGCCCAGCTTTTAAGGCACTGACTCAAAGGGTTTTCCAAGGCGAATCGGGGGTGCTGGAGTTTGAAATTGTTGGACTTAAGGGCACTCGTCGCTGGTTGGAAACCCACGCTGTTCCCCTGCGTGATTCTGATAGAGAAATTATTGCCTTGCTAGCAGTGACGCGCGACATCACTGAACGCAAGCGAACTGAAGCATCTTTGCGCGAGAGCGAACAACGATTGAAGCTGGCATTGCACGCTGCTAAACTCGGTTCTTGGGAGTTAGATTTGAAAACGGGCGAGTTATCTTCCTCCAACGAGTGCAAAGCAAACTTTGGTCTACCCCCTCAAGCAGACTTTTCCTACACTGCGCTGTATGAACACATTCATCCAGGCGATCGCGCCTACGTTCAGGAGTCTGTGCAACAAGCTTTAGAGCAACGCAAAGATTATGAAGCAGAGTACCGCACTATCTGGTCTGATGATAGCGTTCATTGGGTACTGGCACGAGGTACTGGAATTTACGATGCTGATGGTAGCCCAACTCGTATGATTGGTGTCATGCTTGACATCACTGATCGTAAGCAAGCAGAAGAGGAATCAAATCGTCAAAACAAACGTTCTCAACTGTTTACCGAAATTACCCTCAAAATTCGTCAATCTTTACAACTTGAGACAATTCTGCAAACTGCAGTCACCGAAGTCCAAAAACTACTGCACGCTGATCGAGTTCTCATCTTTAGGCGGTGGGGAGATGGTTCGGGAACTGTGGTGCAAGAGGCAGTGCTGCCAGGTTTTCCTGTAGTCTTGGGAAAAGATCTCCTCGACCCTTGCTTTGAAAGAGATTATCAAGAACCTTATCGTCAAGGAAGAGTTAGTGCGATCGCCAATCTGGAAACAGCAAACATTCAACTTTGCCACAAAGAATTTCTTGCGCAGTTTGGTGTCAAAGCTAATTTGGTAGTACCGATTCTGCAAAGGGACAACTTATGGGGTTTGCTGATTGCTCATCAATGTGAACATCCCCGAAATTGGAACACCCCAGAAATTGAGTTGTTGCAACAGTTGGCAAACCAAATAGGCATCGCCCTATCTCAAGCGCAACTTTTAGAACAAGAAACCCGCCAACGTCAGGAACTGGCTCGTTCCAATGCGGAATTAGAACAATTTGCCTACGTTGCTTCTCATGACTTGCAAGAACCATTGCGAATGGTGGGGAGTTACTTACAGCTTTTGGAGCGACGATACAAAGACAAGCTTGATGATCGGGCGAATGAGTTTATCGACTACGCTGTAGACGGAGCACGCCGGATGCAGACACTCATCAATGACTTGTTGAGCTATTCGCGTGTCAGCACGCGTGCTCAGCCCTTTAAACGAGTTGATTGTAATGCTGTGCTCAACAACGCTCTCGCCAATCTCAAATTTGCTATTGAAGAAAGCGGCGCAGTCGTCACCCGCGATACTTTGCCGGAAGTGATGGCGGATGCAACGCAACTGTCGCAGTTGTTTCAGAACCTGATTGCTAATGCTATCAAATTCAAGAGCGAACAACCGCCCCAAATCCATATTGAGGTTGAAGCCACAGGGCAAGAATGGCGATTTGCAGTGCGCGATAATGGTATTGGCATCGAACCTCAATATGGCGATCGCATTTTTATAATTTTTCAGCGATTGCATACCAGAGATAAGTACCCGGGTACTGGCATCGGCTTGGCAATATGTAAGAAAATTGTGGAACGTCACGGTGGAAATATCTGGATTGAGTCGCAACCGCAACATGGTGCAACTTTCTTCTTTACAATTCCTGATCGAGCGGCAAACCAATTGTGAACTTTGAAGTGATTATGCCTATTGAGGTTTTGCTAGTAGAAGACAACCCTGGCGATGTGGAGTTAACCCGCATAGCCCTAGAAGATAGCAAAATCTCCGTGAACCTGAATGTAGCGGTTGATGGCGTAGAGGCTATGGCATTCTTGCATAAACAGGCAAATTATGCTGGAATGCCTACCCCCGATATTATCCTGCTTGATTTCAATCTGCCTAGAAAAGACGGGCGAGAGGTGCTGGCAGAAATTAAAGCAGATAAAGTCCTCAAGCGCATTCCTGTGGTTGTTTTAACAACATCTGGAGCTGAGGAAGATATCCTCAGAGCTTACAGCCTCTGTGCCAACTGCTATATCACTAAACCTGTTGACTTCGATCAATTTGTCAAAATTGTACATTCTATAGAGAACTTTTGGTTCACTGTTGTCAAGCTACCACAGGAGTGATGAGGGAGTGGGGGGAGTTCTGGAGTGGGAGTGAGCGAAGAAAACCACTAACCACTATCAAATGTACAGACGCGCCATAGCGCGTCTCTAACCACTAACAAATAACAAATAAGTAAAATAATGAAAATTTTATTAGTGGAAGATAATCCGGGTGATGTTCGGCTGTTGCAGGAGTTTTTATGGGATGTCACCTCTGTGAAGCTTCACTTGAAGCAGGCGCAGGAATTAGAAGAGGCGCTGCGCTTTTTGGAGCAAGAAAGGTTTGATGTCATTTTGCTAGACCTTTTACTTCCGGATAGCGAGGGACTAGAAACGTTTATCAAAGTCCATCATCAGGCTCCTACTATTCCCATTATCGTGTTAACAGGTTTTGATGATGATACCTTGGCGACTAGGGCAATGCAAGAAGGCGCTCAAGATTATTTGGTCAAGGGGCAGGTGAATGGTGACTTACTGGTGCGCTCAATGCGTTATGCTATTGAGCGTCAGCGAACGGAGCAAGCTCTGCGACAGAGTGAGGAGCGATTTCGGGTTGCTCTGAAGAACTCTCCTATCTTTGTCTTTAATCAAGATAAGGAGTTACGCTACACCTGGATCTATAATCCAGGTTTTGGGGTGACGGCACAAGAGATATTAGGCAAGCGAGACAGCGATTTTATTTGTGCTGAAGATGCAGAGCGTTTAACCACTATTAAGCGTCGTGTACTCACCACGGGTATAGGAACGAGAGAGGAAGTTTCTATTACAACGGCTCTTGGAATGCGGTATTACGATTTAACTGTAGAGCCATTGCAGAATGAGTCGCAAGAAGTCGTAGGCATCACCTGCGCTAGCATCGATATTAGTGAGCGCAAACTTGCTGAAGAGAAAATCCGCCAACAAGCGGCTTTACTTGATGTTACTACTGATGCGATTATTGTCCGAGATTTAGAAAATCGCATCTTATTCTGGAACAAAAGTGCAGAGAATTTGTACGGTTGGCAGGCTCAAGAGGTATTTGGCAAAAATGCCAACGAGGTTTTGTACAAGGAAATACCACCAGAAGTAGAAGCAGCTCTTTCAACCGTTATCAGCAAAGGTCAGTGGCAGGGTGAGGTATGTAAAGTTACTAAAAGTCGTAAGGAAATTCTCGTACAAAGCCGTTGGACATTAGTCTGTGATGAACGAGGAAAGCCCTTATCCATTCTCAGCGTTGACACAGATATCACCCAGAAAAAACTCTTGGAATCACAATTGTTCCGCGCCCAACGCTTGGAAAGTATTGGTACCTTAGCTAGTGGTATCGCCCACGATCTAAATAACATCCTGACGCCGATTTTAGCAGTGGCTCAATTGTTACCCCTGAAATTTCCTGACGTCTACGAGCAAGATAACCACCTGCTGGAAATACTAGAAAACAGCGCCAAACGTGGAGCAGACTTAGTTAAGCAGGTTTTGTCATTTGCGCGAGGCGTGGAAGGGAAGCGCATGGCTTTACAACTCAAACACCTGATCCGGGAAGTGGTGAAGATTCTTAAAGAGACGTTCCCTAAATCCGTTGAGGTGTTTATTGACATAGTGCCAGATTTGTGGTTAGTTTCTGGAGATGGTACACAACTTCATCAGGTGCTGATGAACCTTTGTGTCAACGCCCGCGATGCTATGCCGAATGGCGGGACTTTAAGCATCTGTGCGGAAAATCTGTTTATTGATGAAAACTATGCGCGGATGCACTTAGAAGCCAAAACGGGACCGTATACTGTGACGACTGTTTCGGATACTGGAGTTGGGATTCCTCGTGAAGTTTTAGACAGAATTTTCGAGCCATTTTTCACAACTAAAGAACAAGGTAAAGGCACAGGGCTAGGTCTTTCCACTGTTATTGGCATTGTCAAAAGTCACGGTGGTTTTGTCAACGTTTATAGTGAGGTGGGATCTGGCACGAGTTTTAAGATTTACTTACCAGCAGTGCAGGAAATGGAAGCACAGCCAGTACAAGAGGTGGAGATTCTGGCGGGACAAGGAGAATTGATTCTGGTTGTGGATGATGAACCCTCGATTCAAGAAATTACCAAAGCTTCTTTAGAAACATACAATTATAAAATTCTCACTGCTCATGATGGCATTGAGGCGATCGCCTTATACGCCCAACATAAGCACGAAATTAGTGCTGTGTTGATTGATATGATGCTACCTGCCTTAGATGGTTTAACTGCGATGCGTACTTTGCAAAAAATTAACCCACAAGTCAAAATTATTGCTTCTAGCGGGCTGATGTCTAGCAGTAAGCTGGCAGCAGTTATGGGCAGTGGTGCCAAAACATTTTTGTCGAAGCCTTACACACTCAAGGAATTATTGCACACTTTACAGATGGTTCTTAGTGAAAACTAGGGTGGGCAATAGTTGCCCTACTATTGACATTCCCTTGACTGAAGCTGAAGGGAGTGTCAAATTTAAGCCAATACGGGTTAGATAAAGTATTTTCTTTGTGTACAACTTCTGTACAGACGCGCTGTTTGAAGCGTTTCTACAGATGCATCCATATTTTAACCTAATTATCGCTCAAACTTGCAATTCAAGTCTTACCCTTTACTTAGAAGATTCATGAAGAAATTGGATGAATTCTGAGAAATTATTTTGATTTGTGAAATCAGCACGTAACTTGTCAGACAGTAGCAAGGGTATGCCGTTACTGTTATTTGAGCCGTCGAGACTGAGAGGAATAACTCTCCTAGATGTATCTCCGCTAAATTCCCTGTAGAGAATAGCGCCATATTCCGCCCGACACCAACCGGAGGTTATTAATTTTTCACTTAGGCATACCACAACATATTTGCTTTTTTGTAATCCTTCCTCAATTTTGGCTACTATACCATCGCCAAATTTGATTTGTTCGTGGTCAACCCAATATGAAATATTAGCGTTTTTAAAAGCTTCAATCACTTTTAACACTGTTTTCTTGTCAGCACTAGAATGCGAAAGAAATACAGAAATGGGATGTGTTGGCTGCTCGCTCTCCTTGTCTTCCTCTGGTAAAATTGGCTTCATTTTAATCTCCTCGACCTGGATTTTTTGTACTGTAACAGATGAACCATAGAAGCGAACTACACCACAGTTGCCAGGAAATGGAAGTTCTGGCACAAGGTAGGTTAGAGTGTGTGTCTCAGTCTCCGTAACTACTTCCCCAATCATCTCACCAGAAAAGAACTGTAGAGAAATATGAAACTGGCGATTGGGAATTGAAATGGGATGCTTTAAACCAACTAATGATTGGATCTTGCCATATTTTAATGCTACAAGGCGAACACTGTATAAATCGGGAGAATTGTCGTCAGTTACAACGTGAAATGCAACGAATGAATACATTTTATTTGCACGACAAATAACTCCTGCACCATTAATTGGTCGATTTCCTGCAATGCGAATGTAAGCCGACACTCGTCCATTCAAAAATGAACCAGCATCTGCATTGATTGCATAGGCAGTTTTGTAAACTCCCTCTCCATTACCAAAACCGCTTAAGACTTTACCAATTGGAGACCATGCTTTCTTAGGAAAAATTTGCCAGTTGCTCATTGATCCTCTCGCTGATGTCCAAAAACTCTTCTTGCATATCTGGAAAACTATTCATCAGACTATCTACAAGATCCAAAGCTTCCTCAAGCACTTTCCTAGCAACCCAATCATCACTGTCTCCCCGCTCAGCCCATCCTTTTTTTCTCATTTCCCTACCCTTGGACAGTTTACGGTACACCGCGATGAGCCTGCTTGCTTGTTCTGCTTGCCCCAATCCCTGAGCAAGGTCAGTCAACTGAATAACAACGGCAAGTGCCTCATTTTCTTCAATTTCCATACGAAGTTGGGAAAGTTCGCGTTCATGTCGCTGACGTTCCATTTCAGCTTTTTCCCTCTCCTGCTCTGTCATTGTCTCCCAAGAAATCGCTGTAGCTCCTGCAAGTTTAGACTCTAACTCCTTCATCAGGTTGGACTGGCTTTGCAGCATTTGAAGCATTGTGGTCACATTTCCAGTACCCATTTCCTCAGCCATCTCTTCATCAAAGGTGGCTGCTAAGTACTTTGTTACAACCATTGCTACACGAGAATCTTCAGGGCTTTGAACATATTCTTCCATGGAGCCAAGACTTAAATTGGTTTCGGTTTTCTGCACCAGGTCTGTACCATTCAGTAAAGTTGCGCTGATGATTAACTCTTTGCCGTCAACTTTAGACGGATCTACCCGCAGTCTTAATGCAAAACAGAACTGATCGTTTGCCTTAATTGGTCGAATAAGATAGCGATCAGAGGTTTTGTGAAGGTTGTTGAGCTCTCGTATTATTATGACACCAGGGAGAAGATTTAACTCTATCCTAGGACGTTCTAAAAATACTGAAAGTGCCCCATCAAATTCCTCTTTGATAATATCTTCTATCCGAGCTTCACCGATAAACCTGAACCGACCTCCAGATTCATGTGCCAGAGCAGCAAGAATATCCTCTTGGAAATCCGTTCCTATACCAATTGTTGATGTAGTAATTCCCATCTCATTTCTCGCTCGGCTTGACTCAGCACCAAGAGTACTTGGCTTTTGTTCTCCTGCGTTAGCTTGCCCGTCCGATAATAATATAAGTCGGTTAATATGCTTATCAGTGGTATAAGTTTGCAATTCCAAAAGACCGAGATACCAACCTTTGGACAGATTAGTAGCTCCCCCTGCCTCAAGAGCCATTATGCGCTCCTTAATTAAATTTGAAGGGGTTTGAGGGTTTACAACAGATATCACTTCATCATCAAATGCAAGCACAGTTAATCGATCACTCGAGTTGAGACTCTCGTATATGTCTACGCAGCTTTTCTTTGCTTGCTCTAGCTTTTCACCTGCCATACTCCCACTGCGATCAATCACAATACAGAGATTGATCGCATAGTTGGTTGACTGCGGCCCAATAGTCTTGGTTGTGAGAAGATCGATTGCTATGTCAATGTCAGAGATTTGGTCATTACGGACAACGGGGCGCTCAGCGATGACCTGAAGACTTAGCTGATCGGTTGACATTGTTTCCTCCAGTTTTGGGTTTCCTGACTCTGTTAATAAATGTAAATTGAAGCTGGTAGAAATTTCTTCTGACGTAGATCTGCCAGCTTCTGAATAGACTTTGTTCCTAGTGGTTTACCAAACAAAGTTTGCTTTCTTTGGTAGTAAGCGAGAAGATCGCTTTTTCAGGACTAAAGTCCTGACTACAAACTAGGCAAAGTTGATTTGGCGGACTACTAGTGTGTAAGACTCACTCTATAACTGGCAGTACCCAAAAGGGTTCTTCTAAGACTTCACAATCTTCATAGATGATTCCGGAGGTTCGCCTTCACTAATTGCAATAAGTTACAAAGCAGTTTATACCTACTGAAGTTTAGACTAAAGGCAAGCGATCGCCCTCTAGCATGGTGTCAAAGTAGGAATGGAAACACTACATTAAGGAGATGTGCTTTTTGTGTTGTAAAAATTAATATAATGCTCTTATTATGAGCACTTCCAAACCCCAAAAAAAAATTCACACAGGTTACCGTCGGCGTGAGAATGACTGGCGGTTATTTTTGCGTCTCGTACCTTATGCCCGTCGTCATGGGCGATCGCTCTTCGTTAGTATTTTGCTGCTGGTACCAATAGCAGTTGCTAACGCTGTACAACCACTGCTGATTGGACAAGTAATCTCCCTGATTCGCAATGAACCAAGCACCTATGAGTTTCTCAAAAACCGTCCGTTGTTACAAGGGCTAAATATCATTGAAGCCTTGTTACTGATCACAGTCAGCGTACGATTGATATTTACAGGTTTTCAGGGTTATTTGGTACAAAAGCTAGGTCAGCAAATCACTGCGGAAATTCGCCAAGACTTGTTTCATCATGTCACATCTCTGGCGGTGCGCTTTTTTGACAAAACACCCGTAGGTAAATTAATCACCAGGCTTACCAGTGATGTGGAAGTGTTGGGAGATGTCTTTTCCACTGGGGCGATCGGCATTGTCTCAGATTTGTTTTCCATGCTGGTGATTCTTGGTTTTATGTTTTCTATGCAGTGGCAACTTGCTTTTTTGCTGCTGATGGTTTTGTTGCCAGTAGCGTGTATTATAGTATACTTGCAAAAAGAATACCGCAAAGCTAATTATAAGGTCAGGGAAGAACTTTCTGTACTGAATTCTCAGCTACAAGAAAATATTATTGGCATAAATGTTGTGCAATTGTTCCGGCGGGAAAAATTCAATGCACAGTTGTTTCGCAATAATAATCAACGTTACGTCCACGAGGTAGATAATACTATCTTTTATGATTCAGCGGTTTCAGCAACCCTGGAATGGATTGCCTTGATTGCCGTTGCAGGTGTTTTGTGGGTGGGCGGTTCTTTACTACTGGGCAAAAACTTGACTTTCGGCATCTTATCTGCATTTATATTATATGCCCAGCGCTTATTTGACCCCTTACGCGAGTTTGCGGAAAAATTCACTGTCATTCAATCTGGTTTCACCGCTATAGAACGCGTGAATGAAATTTTAGATGAACCGATAGAAATACGCGATCGCGGTAATCCCAGATTCTCAATTTTGGATTCTCGCTTGGGTTATATAGACGGAATAAGTCATAATCCTGAGTTCCCAACGGAAAATTCACAAGCTGAACTCGGAGAAATCCGCTTTGAACACGTCTGGTTTGCTTACAAAGACGATGATTATGTTATTAAGGATTTAGACTTGACCATTCATCCTGGTGAGAAAGTCGCATTAGTAGGTCCCACAGGTGCGGGTAAAAGTTCCATCATCCGTCTTTTGTGTCGCCTTTACGAACCAAATCAAGGACGTATTTTGGTGGATGGGATAGATATCCGGGAAATACCCCAAGCAGAACTGCGGCGTTACATGGCTGTGATTTTGCAAGAAGGTTTTTTGTTTGCTGGTGATGTCAAAAGCAACATTACGTTAGGGGACAGCTACAGTTTTGAGGAAATCCAACAAGCAGCAGCCAAAACCAACATCACTCAGTTTATTGAACAACTGCCCCAAGGTTATGATACCCAACTCCGAGAACGGGGTACAAATCTTTCTAGCGGTCAAAAGCAACTTTTAGCATTTGCGCGTGCTGCAATTCGCAACCCAGAAATTTTGATTCTGGATGAGGCAACTGCTAGTCTGGATGTTGGGACAGAAGCTTTAATTCAGGAAGCTTTAAATAAACTTTTAGTGGGACGTACCGCCATCATTATTGCTCACCGCCTGTCTACAATTCGCAATGTGGATCGGATTTTTGTACTCAAGCGCGGAGAGTTAATAGAACAGGGAAGTCATGAAGAGTTGCTGCAAACAGGAGGAATGTACGCCACTTTGCACAATTTACAGATGTTAGGAAGTTGAACAATTTTGGATGTTAGATTTTAAATTTTCATTTAACTGTA
>NZ_JBAHYJ020000114.1:0-51138 GCF_036697665.2 Scytonema sp. PRP1
GGCGTCATACCAGTTTTTGCAAATATCTGTAACTCGACTAATTTACCGTATTTTCTAACCATATTAAATCACATCATACAAAATTACGAAACTTCTGAACTTGGGTTTTTAGAAGACCGATAATACAGCACCCTGATACTTTTGATTGATAAAGTCCTTGACTTTGGAGTCAGTAAGCAGTTTATTCAACTTTTGAATCCTGGGGTCGTTTTGTTTATCCTGCAAAGTGACAAGCCCCACAGCATAGCGCTTTTGGGCTATTGACTCCTGTTCTAAAGGTTGCAGCTGCAGTCCAGCTTGCAGACGCAGCCCTGCGGAGAACACAGCTAAGTCCACATCATCAAGCGATCGCACAATCGCTGGTCCTTCTAACTCTTTGATTTGGAGATTTTTTGGGTTAGCAGCAATGTCTTGGACAGTTGCGAGTTCCGCCACGTTTTCCTTAACTCACATCTTGCACCAATAAAAGTTGATGGAAAATAATCACTCAGTATTAACCCATAAGTCTTTATTTAACGAGAAAAGCCAATAAAAATTATGTAGCTTTATTGCACCTCTTTTTAGAGTGTACGGTATTCTACGGAGAGGTGCAAGATATGAGTTAAGCTTGATTAAACCTTTGTCTGCTAACAACTGGACTTTAGACTAAAAGAGAGCGATCACTAAATAATGGGACTGCAAAAAATAAAGGGATGCCTGTAAGAACAAGCAGCCGAGTAACGGAAGATGAAAGAAGTACTACCAACCTTCATCTGCCGTTATGGATGTTTTTGCACAATTGAGGGAATTCCGTCAAGTAGCATACGAGTGTTTATGTCGGGCAAAGGATGCAACATTTGAACTAATGGATGCAATATTACTGACACGCAATGCCTACAGCTTAGGGGATTTATCAATGTGTCCAGTGTTCCGTCGTCAATGGTCAAGTATTTATGAGACAATACAGGATACTAGACCAAAGCGCAACAAATTGATGACGCTGTACAGCGAAAAAATACCCAATTTTGGACGTATAATTTTGGCAGGAGACCATACAGTATGGTCAAGACCGGATGCACCCACGCTCAAGGAAAGAACCTACGAGCATTATACTGCTGGAGGCAGAGGGGGTCGTCCTGTTACTCTGGGATACGGATACAGTACCATCGCTTGGATACCGGAAACTGAAGGTAGTTGGGCATTACCACTTAGACATGAACGAATTACAAGTTGGGAAAATCCGATAGATAAAGCGACTTGGCAGCTAAAACAAGTATGTCAGCATTTACCATCACGACCAATCACATTATGGGACAACGAATACGGTTGTGCGCCATTTGTAATAAAAACTGCGGACATTAACGCCGATAAACTGATGCGGCTACGTTCCAACTTGTGTTTATGGGGAGAACCACCAGCATACTCAGGACGCGGCAAACCACGAGTACACGCAGACAAGTTTAAACTCAATGATGCCAGTACCTGGTCTAACCCAGAACAAACCATTGAACAACAAGATGCCAAACTGGGTAGAGTCAGAATTCGGCTTTGGACAAGAAAGCATTTTCGTCTTTCTCCACAGCATCCTATGTCCATTATACTGGTTGAAAGGCTGCAAGAAGACGGCTCCCCACGAGTCAGCAAACCGATGTGGTTGGCATTTGTGGGTCAAGAAATGCCACCTTTGTCTGAACTGTGGAAACTTTATTTACGACGCTTTGCTGTTGACCACTGGTATCGGTTTATTAAACAACGCTTGCATTGGACACTCCCTAAACTTGCTACTCCCCAACAATGTGACCGATGGAGTGACCTCATGCCACTCATGACTTGGGAATTATGGCTGGCTCGTGATCTTGTCACTGATAATCCGCTCCCTTGGCAAAAACAGATGACTCTATTTACACCAGGACGAGTTGCACAAGCGATGCCTGGGATTTTGGTCAGAGTTTCTACTCCTGCTAAACCGCCTAAACCACGAGGTAAATCCCCTGGTTGGAAGACTCGACAACCACGGGCTAGTAGGATTCGCTATCCTATAGTTAAAAAGCGTACTTCATCTTCACGTAAAGCCGACCAAAAAACCGCTTGATTTCTAATTTTTTGAATTTTCCTTTTTGCTTCTTCCAAACTCAGCTTCCCTGAGTCATTTTGTGCTTTTTAGTCTAAAGTCCAGTTTTTAACATTCATATTATATTTTAGTGAATGCTTTGGGTGCGCCTGCTCGGGCTAACATATCCAAAATGCTTTCTCCTGTTTCCTTCGCATCAAGAGTACATTTTACCTCCATCGGTAAATTCTTTCCTAGAAATCACCTAAGGCGATCGCATACAACTACCTTTGCGCCAAAATCAGCCAATAAAAGAGCCAAAACTTTTCCTAAGCCTCATGACTTACTCAATGGAGTTGCTAAACCATCAATGCTGACCAGATTTTTTTGCTGATGATATTCTTTAAGTCCAGCTTCACCTTTTTTCAAAGCCCATTTGGCTAAAGTCTCCCTCTGTCCTTTATATTGATAAACTGGTACGCCAAAACCACAGGAGGTTTGCACTCTTGAGATATCCGCTACAATAATTTGACGCGCTCCGGGAATCTCTGGAAACAAGGGATACAGAGTTTCCCATTCTGGCGAACTGGGAATAACTGTGTATCCTTTACCGTAGAGACGGAGAATACTTGGGGGTTCAGCAAAAGCGCAAAACATAAAAGTAATTCGCCCATTTTCTTGCAGATGGGCTGAGGTTTCGTTACCACTACCTGTCACGTCCAAGTAACCTACACGACGGGGAGAAAGAACGCGAAAACCTCCTAGACCTTTAGGAGAAAGGTTAACATGACCAGTGGGACTTAAGGGTGCAGAACCTACAAAGAAAAGGTGTTGAGCTTCAATAAATTCTTGTAGTTCTTCAGTGATGCATTCAAAAAGTTTAGCCATAGATTGAATAGAAAAAATCAGAATTTATGTGTTCAAATTACACAGATAAATAAATTAAATTTTATAATAACTACAGAGACGTTGAGTAGACAGAGACAGAGTAAAAATAAAATTTACTACTATATATGAGTCATTTTGATTTATCGTCTTCTGATTTGTCGCGCTAGTAAATCACCTAAAAACTGTATCAGTTGTACGAGAATAATAAGAATAATAATTGTGGCAAACATGACTCCAACATCAAATCGCTGATAGCCATATTGAATTGCTAAATTACCTAATCCACCACCACCAACTGCTCCAGCCATTGCAGATGAATTGAGCAAGCTGACGATGAGAATTGTGACGCCTAAAACTAACGATGGCAGAGCTTCAGGAATGAGTACTTTCAATACAATTTGCCAGTAGTTACAACCCATTGCTTCTGCTGCTTCTACCAAACCTTTATCTACTTCCAAAATGCTGGTTTCGGCGATGCGGGCAAAGAAAGGGATAGCAGCCAGAGTTAGGGGAACCAGCGCCGCCGTACTACCAATAGATGTGCCGACTATCAGACGGGTAAGGGGTGTTAAAACAACCAGGAGAATGATAAAGGGGAATGAGCGTCCAGTGTTAACGATCGCACTCAAAACTTGGTTAACTTTGGGTGCATCCAGAATATTACCAGGATTTGTCATCACCAGCAGTAAACCCAGAGGTAAACCCAAAAAGACAGCCACCAAAGCTGATATTCCAACCATGTAAAAAGTTTCAACTGTAGCTTGCCATAAGCTGTTAACTAATTCCCACCCTTGCATCAATGTACCTCTATTGCGTATTCTGACTTGTGTAAGTATTCCAGCGCTTGCGTCACCTTAGCTCCTTCCAGTTCGACTTGAAACTGACCAATATGTTGAGAGCCGACAGTTTCGACGCTACCGTTGAGGATATTGACATCGACATCGAAACGACGTGCCAAGGTAGAGAATATAGAATTTCGGGCGACTTCTCCGGCAAATGCTAAAGTAGCTACTACTGTTCCGGGACGAGGTGTATACCCCTTGCAACGAGGAAAGAACTCGCGTGCGAGTAAAGAGTCTGGTTGGGCAGCTAAATCACTGACTCGTCCTTGTTCAACAATCTTACCCGCATGGAGTATGGCTACACTATCACAAATTTGCTTGACTACACTCATTTCATGAGTGATGAGCAAAATAGTCAAATCCATACGCTTGTTGAGGTCACGCAGAAGTTCTAAAATTGAGCGGGTTGTCTGTGGATCGAGAGCTGAAGTCGCCTCGTCTGACAGCAAAACTTTTGGTTCTGCTGCTAAAGCTCTTGCAATACCGACGCGTTGCTTTTGCCCGCCAGATAACTGGGCTGGATAGGCATTTGCTTTCCCTTCTAATCCAACGAGTGTCAGCAATTCCTCTACCTTCGCCTTTCGCTTGAGTTTGGTGTAACCCATCACTTCCAACGGAAAAGCGATATTTTCAGCAACTGTTCTGGAACTCAGCAAATTGAAGTGTTGAAAAATCATCCCAATTTGCTGGCGTGCTTGACGCAACGCTGCACCAGAAAGCGCAGTCATTTCCTGATTATTTACCCAAACAGAACCGGAGGTGGGCTTTTCTAACTGATTGACGCAGCGAATAAGTGTGCTTTTCCCTGCACCACTTTGTCCTAAAACGCCGAATATTTCACCTGCTTTAATATGAAGACTAACATCATCTAGTGCTACTACTTTTTGATCACCTTGAGTGAAAATTTTTCGGACATTAATTAACTCAATCATGTAGTCATTTCTCCATTATGTATTTCAAGGAATCGGAAGGACGGCTCCTTGATACTTCTGTTGAATAAACTGCTTCACTCTTTCATCACGCAGTAATTTGTAGAGTTTTTGAACTTTTGGCTCGTTTTCTTTTCCTTGTAAAGTAACTAGCGTTACAGCGTAGAGAGGATCTCGCGCTGATTCTAGTGCCAAAGCATCTTTATCAGTTCGCATCCCTGATTGTACAACCCAGTTTCCTGTAATTCCAGCTAAGTCTACATCCGGTAAACTAGGAATTGCCTGCGCTCCTGGTATTTCTTTGATTTGCAAATTCTTGGGATTTTCAATGATGTCTTTGGGGCTTGCTTGTTTGACATTAGATTTGAGCTTGATTAATCCAGCTTCTTCCATCACCTTCAGCGAGCGATGAGCATTACTCACATCATCAGGAATTGTGACTAAAGCTTTGGTGGGAATTTCTGCAATCGACTTATGTTTTTTAGAAAAAAGTCCAACAGGGTTCAAATGAATTTGCGGAGTAAATGCGTACATTTGTAGATTTTTCTGCTTACTATAATCCTGCATGAAAGGGACGTGTTGAAAGTAATTGGCATCAATTTGTCCATCCCTTAAAGCTGAGTTATTCTGCACATAATCGTTGAAAGTAACAATCTCAATGTCTAATCCTGCATCAGTTGCCAAATTATCCTTGACAAATTTTAAAATCTCTCCTGCTGGTACAGGTGTAACTCCAACTTTAATTTTCTCTTTCGTACTTGTCGTTACGTTAGCGGCTGTGGTAGCAGTAGGACTAGAAGCTGTACCATTATTCTGAGGTGCAGTACAACTAGCAAATACCGTTGATGCGGTGAAGGACACAGCCGCCATCACAAAAAAGCGACGGTGAATTTTTCTGGTCATGCGATCCCTCCTTGAGCGGGTCCCCTTGGAACCATCGCCTCTGTTAATCTATTATTTTGCTGAAGTCCCAAATTTTCTCGTTATTAGGACTTACGCATTGACAAAGTACCCTAGATGTGAAATAGCGAAAAGCCATACTCTTCAATTAGGCGATCGCCAATCACCAGTGGCTTGGGAACATGGATAATATCTACTATGTTGCTCAATTTGGGGTTCAAACTATCAGAGCTACTACCAAGCCATCTACTGCCAAGTGTGACCTGAACACTTACAAAGCATCTTCAATTCTCCTACGTCTTATCATCCCATTAAATTTGGAACGCTTTTACATAACTAGACGGAACCATTTGCATATCGTTTTGCCAATGCTCGATACATTGCTCAGCAAAAGTTTTACCAGAAGAAACAACGTCTTCAACTGGTGTTAAGTAATTGAGGACAGAAGAAGGCTCCAGACCTGCTTTAACTCTGGCCATCAAACCAAGCTTTGCTAGTTTGACAAGCTCTATGGCTAGCTCATGTATTGAGTCTTGACCATGTTTTGCCTTTAGGCCATTGATAGCAACGTCCTGTCGAGCCTTTTTATGATCTGTCAAGATCCGTCCTTTCATTAAATCCCAGGCAGACTTACATGAAGGGGGGTGATACGTAAGCCCAACCCAAAATGCGAGGACTGCAGGTATATTCAGAAAAGATTGACCATCCATAATCCGCAATTCAATGGTGTTTCTCAGACGTACATCCGTCCAGATTTGAGAAAGATGAGCTACCCAATCAGAATAATTTGGAAAGGTTCCATCACCAAATCCATCATTCAAAAATGTTGAAAATGATTTTCGAGGAGCTAACTTAACCTGACCATTATGATTACGAAATATCATGGGTTTTTCAATCGCCCAATCCACAAAGTCAGTAATCTCCATCCTCGGATTCAAGGTGACCGGAATAAAACCACATCTTTCTGGATCAAATTTATCCCAATACTGCATTCGACGTGATAATACACCAGACACTTTACCTCCTTGTAAGGGAGAGTTAACAAAGAGAGCGGCTGCAACAGGAGAAATTGTCGTCAGCATTTTTAGTTTTCGGACGAGATCTTCTTCATCTAAATAATCAAGTGTCACTTGAGTAGATAGGGCAAACCCCATTACAGACTGACCCAAGGCCCCCATTTCACCGAGATTCATCAGATAATTTCGCATAATTGGCCCTCGAAGTAATGGCATCCAATTGACATCTTTGAAGGTACTAAATGGGAAATTACCGCCTGTAAGCAAAGCAATATCAAGACTTTTAGCAACATCAGCACATTGCTGAAGAATATATAGGGTTGTAATGACAGCTTCAGTAATACTAGTGAATGGTCGGGAGCTATATTCTAATGCTCCGTGATGTTCAAGACCAAGCTGTCCTCCATCACTTAAGGAGACACCCACAATATTACCGCCTTCTAGAATTGGCTCTCCATCAAATTCTTTTCTTAAAGCTTGGAGTAGCAGATTCACGCCATTTTCATAAGGAATGGAGAGCCCAGTGAATGGCCTAACTGTTCCAACCTCTACCTCAACCCCTATTTTTTCTTGGGGATTGTCATGCTTAGCAAAAACCGAAAATAAATCACGATATTGTAGTGGACTGACATCAAAATTATCCATAATCTAGAAACCAATCACATTATGACTGTATAGTTCAACTAATCAGGACAAGGGGCAGTTAAAACATTTATGACTGCTGACAAGCCTGTTTGAATAGCACCTTGCATCCAGGCATGTGCAATAGCTAGATGTTCACCTGCAAAGAAGAGACGAGGTCTTTCTACTGGATAAGGTCTACATAATACCTTCTGATATCTTTGATGTTCTCCGGGACTAAAGAAAGCAAATGCTCCACATCCTGGGCTAGAAAGTTGATCCCAAGATAAAGAAACTGTTTCATCCAAGTAATCTTCAATATTTGGATGAATATGCTTCACATTATGCAGAACAGAAGTAATTCGTTCAGACTCTGATAAGGCTGTAAAACGACGGGCATTTGCTTCCCAGAGATACGCTGCAGTGAGAACGCCAGGCCCGTGTGAAATATCTGGACTACGAACTTTCCAGTTCTTAGGAGCTTCAGAATTAGGGCGCGATTCATCACCCGTGAAACAGTTTACCTTAGCCCCCTCGACAGGTACACTATTATCTGAAGGATACCAACATTGCTGAATCGACAAATCGGTGAATGAGCCACCGCCAAAAATCTTATCGTCAATTTCCCAAGGGCGCTTGGTAGTATGAAAAAGCATTTTAGCGGAACTAGCATAAGAAACCCCACGCAATGCCTCCTTTTTATCTGGTAATAATTCCGGATAAAATTTTATTTTTAGTAAGGCAGGTAAAGGGACAGTACAAATAACGTAATCATATTTAGATGATTCTGGTAAATTATTATTTCTCTTCCAACTCAGATAGATACCATCTATTTTTGATTCAATTTCATGCACTGGTGAATTGTAATTGATAGAATCTTTAAGTTGACTCACAAAAGCATTTGAAATTTGACTCATTCCACCAATTATTTCATATTGGTCAACTCGAAACAAGCCAAAAAAGTCAATTAAAGTCTCCAAGAAAGAAGCTCGCTTATACTGTAGAATACTCGTTGTATGACCAACATATTCTATAGCTTCTTCAGAAAGGTTTTCACGAAGATATTGCCAAAGTGTTTTTTCCTCATAGTTTCGTAAGACTTCACTATGAAATTTTGAAGTAAAAATACACCATTTTTCTTCTTGAGAAAGCCTAGAAATTGCTTTTTGCATCATCTGCTCATAAAGTTTGCTTGGATTCTGACGTTCGTGCAATAATAAAGCAATTTTTTGGCTTAGATCTTTCCAGTTGTTTATACGAGATTTGAAATTACGAATGTAATAATAAGCAGAAGAATTATAGTTTACAAAAGGTCTGATCTTCAATCCAAATTTATCGATATAGTGTAAAACACAATGGTGATTTGCTGGTATACGCATGGCCCCAAGTTCGCCATAAGTGCCATCTTTGAAGTGATGTGTGTAAACACGTCCCCCACTTCGATTAGATGCCTCAAAGACTGTCACGTCATGTCCTATCTGTTTTAGCTCATAGGCAGCCGTTAAGCCAGCAAGCCCTGCCCCAATAATTCCAACTTTTTTTCTTTGTCCAGCTTCATCAAACTTTGAAAGATTACCAGGATAAGCAAACAAGCTATCGAATGAAAATGGCTCCCATTGCATAGTTGAAAAATAGTTCAATTGTGTTTACACCTTACTGTAATTTGGTTTGACGGAACTGCTGCATCACCTTTAGACGACGCTCATTTAAATAGCTCTTTAGAAAAGGATGATTGCGATTCCCCCCAAAGAATGGCGTGTTTTTCACAACATGACCTTCATCGAATTATCGCAAATTCTCAAACATCTGGCAGGTCTTGCCAAGCTGAGAGCTTTTCGTCGTCATGCGCGAGACCCAAAAAAACCTCAGCCAAAGAGGACTTACCTCAAGAATCGACCTCATGTCTCAACTTATAAGATTCTAAACCAGAAAAACAGGAGAATAACACACCTTGAAAGGGCTAGAGCTTAGAACTTGTGCATTGACAGGAAATACCAAATATGGAGTATAGGTTTCAGGCGTTCAAACCTGATTTTTCGATAATCTTTTAGCGATCGCCACCCATCTGGCGGTAGTCCTCAAAAATCTGGAACGACCAAATTACGTTAAGCACATGATACCCCTTTTGTACAGTGTGTAAGTCCTAGTTATTTCTACGCTACGAGTCAAGTCTCCTTGAATTTTCAAAAAGCCCCCCTAGAAAAGGGGGGAAGAAGAGGAGAACACGTTTTCTAAATTTTTCTACTCGCTAACGCTCACCAACTTGGGAAGTTCAGAAACCGGGATGTCCAAAAAGTAAGCAAGCACCTCTCGCCGCCATGCATCGTAAATCACTGGTAATCCTTCAATTTCTGCACCTGTGGCGCGGTGAATAATTCCCCAATACTCGTTGAGGTAACCATTGCGTCGCCGCTGTCCTTCTTCGTCCACCTCAAGGAGTTGTGCTGCGATTTCCTGCTTCTGTGTAGGTGATGCTTGCTCATACTTACCTTGCCACCAAGCTAAGACCCCCAAACGGTGGTATGCTTCATCAGGGAGAATTTTCTCAACACCAAATTTCCCTGTTTCTGGGTCATTGATTTTTGTTGTGCGGCTATTCAAAATCAACTGAGCAACGATATGCAGTTCATAGTGCAACTCAAACGCCATGAACCCTAACCAGTTACGATGAGGCAAGTCTCCCATAAAGTCCCAGTGCTTTTGCACCCTCTGCTGTATCTCGGCGATGGGATCGTGTCCTGTTAATTCCCACACTCGCTGACGGGTATGTTGAGCGTGTGCGCCATCATCGCCAATTTGGCGGCTCAAAAATAGTTGCAGTTCTGGATCAGGAATTTGGTCTATGACTTTACCACAAACTTGCACTATATACAAGTCGTGAGCTGCACCGCCAATACGGAAGTGGCAAAAATTCTCTATTTCTTCTTGGGTGATAGGTTGTCGCGGTGTTGCAGCCCGAGTTGTGGGAAAGTGAGGAGCATACCGAGCAATCAGTTTGTCGATAATTTCAATTTCCAACTCAGGTGTCCAAGTCGGACGAGTCAAGGTTGCAGTCATATAAACCTTCAGTAATGAGAATCAAAAATGCTACTGTTATTGGGTGTCAAGTTACAAGTTCTAGTGAGCGCACTCGCGGCATCACCTCTTGAGAGAAGCGTTTCATCTCCGTAGGAAAAGGTTGAAATTGCAGCATAAAAGTATCAATGCCTACTTCTCTAAAATTAGCTATCCGTGCAGCTACGGTGTCATAGCTACCAACAAAGCCTGCAGCTGTACCGCCGTTACTCCCCACACCAGGATATTTCGCCATGTTTTTGAACATCACCACTTCCGGTTCAACACCTTTTAAGAGTTCGCTTCTGTCGTCTTGTTTGGTGAGTTCTAGCAAATATTCATATTCTGCCTGTGCCTGCGCGTCAGTTGATCGGGCAATCACAAAAGCTGACAGCGCAAAGCGTAGCGGTTTGGGTTGTGTGCGTGTCCGGTTTCTCAGGGAGGCGATCGCTTCGCGCACGACATCCAAAGGACGACCATTCAGGAAAAATACATCTGCTTCGAGTGCTGCTAACTCTTTGGCTGCTTCTGACTCACCACCCAGATACACGCGGGGATGCGGTTGTGCTACTGAACGCGGACGCAAACACAAATCATTGATCGCAAAGTATTTTCCTTGAAAATTGACGCGTTCTCCACTCCACAACGCTTTTACCACCTTAATCCACTCTTGAGAATAGCGGTAGCGCTCATCGTGGGGTAGGAAAGGTATGCCGGACTTTTGTAGTTCCGGCATAAACCACGCGCTAACGACGTTAACGGCAAAACGCCCGCCGCTGATGGCATCAATACCTAATGCCATCTTGGCTAGGACGGCTGGATGAAACAGCAAAGGCTTTACAGCAGCGATGATTTCAATCGATTTAGTTGCTTCAGCCAGGGCTGCTGCTGTTGTCCAAGTCTCTAACTGCTCAAATTCTTGATTCCTTGGATTGATGATGTGTTCAGCGATGAGAGTAGTCGTAAACCCGCACTCTTCTGCTAGCTGGATGAGTGTCTTTGCTCTTAAGTAGCTTGCGTCACGAGGTTCAAGTGGATGGTTCATCGCGCCACAATTGCCGTAAACGGGAATCCAAATCCCGTAACGTGGTTGAGACATAACTTCTATGCTTGCTTGAAAACAAAGTTTTCCCAAGTCTGGGCGCTTAAACTACTGAATTTAATTTACTGTTATTTTATTAATTTACCGTAGTATTAGTATATAATTATTTCACAAATGAAGAGAAAAAGCAAGAGAATAGTTTCGCTTGTTCCCAGTCTCTGACTGAAAATTGCCTCGTTCCCAGCCTCAGGCTGGGAATGCCTACTGGGAGGCAGAGCCTCCCCTAAAGAGCGGCAGAGCCGCCCCAACCGCATTTCCTGCTTAGACCTGGAAACGAGATTTTAGAGGGGTGCTGTCTCCTAACGACTATATATTAACCTTTTCCACAGAGTGCAGCGGTCCTAGTCGGCGTAGTTCTGGTAACAGCAAGGCAATAACTAACACAACTAGAATCGTGCCAATTCCGCCGCCTACCACAGCAAGAGTAGGTCCAAATAATGCTGCTGCTAAACCAGATTCAAAGCTGCCTAACTCGTTTGATGTACCAATAAATACGCTGTTGACAGCAGAAACGCGACCGCGCAGTTCATCTGGAGTACGCACTTGCACCAGTGTATGACGGATGACGACGCTGATGTTGTCAAAAGCTCCACTTAATGCCAACATAACTAGGGATAACTCGAAGGAACGCGATAAGCCAAAAATAATCGTCACTGCACCAAAACCGATGACTGACCATATTAGCGCAATCCCTGCTCTTTTCATCGGTGGCAGATGCGCTAAGGTAACAGCCATCATTAATGCACCAATTGCTGGTGCAGCGCGTAACCATCCCAACCCGGTAGGACCGACTTGCAAAATGTCTTTAGCAAAGATGGGTAATAATGCCGTAGCACCACCTAACAACACCGCAAACATATCGAGAGCGATCGCAGCAAAAATGACTTTGTTGTGCCAAACAAAATTCATCCCTGCAACTAAGGTTTTTAAAGAAGGTGTTTGGGTTGACAAACGTACACTTTTGTTGTTCTGTATAGCGGCAATTAAGCCCGCACAGATCATGATCAGTGCCCCATCAATGATATAAACCCTAGTGGCACTTTTTTGTACCGCAATCATCCACCCACCTAATGCAGGACCAAGTACTGCGGCTAGTTGGAAAACGCTACTATTCCAAGTTGCTGCATTGCTGAATACTTCTAAGGGGATGAGTTGGGGTAGCAAAGCATCGCTGGCTGGGCTGTTAAAAGCTTTGGCAATACCACCTAAAAACAGACAGGTATAGATGAGGAAAATAGAGCCGTGGGTGTAGGATAGTACTGCTAAACCAAACGAACACAAAGCAACCATCAAGTCAGTTAAGAAGACGGTACGCTGGCGATTCCATCTATCAGCCACATGTCCCGCAGGTAATGTCAATAAAATGACTGGAATAACCTGTACCAAACCCACTCCACCTAAGATCAGGGCTGAACTTGTGCGTTCGTAGAGTTCCCATCCAATAGCGACACTTTGCATCTGGGAACCCAACATTAAAAGATTACGGGCAATGGCAAATAAAGTATAATTACGGTAGCGCCATGCAGCATAGGGATCGTGGCGTTGATCAGACATCAAGTTTGGTAAATTTGTAGATTTTAGTAGCCAGTTTAGTAGCCAGTATGTTTATCCACGATATTACGTAAAGGCAAGCCTTTACGATAGCGTGTTAAATTATCAAGAAATAACGCCACGATGCGATCGTAAAGTTGTGGTGTCAGTCCTGAACAGTGAGGGGTTATAAATACGTTAGGTAAAGACCAAAAAGGACTTTCCGGCGGTAGTGGTTCAACAGCAAAAGTGTCTAATCCAGCACCAGCAATCCAACCCTCACGTAGAGCAGTGAGTAAGGCATTTTCATCGACGATCGCACCACGAGCAATATTAATCAAGTAAGCACTCGGACGCATCAACCACAATGCCTCTGCATCAATTAAGCCTCTGGTTTGAGGTGTCAGAGGTGTGGCAATAACTACATAATCAGCCTCTGGAAGAAGCGATCGCCATTCATCCGCACCCACTATTTTGTCAAAATTTGGTAATGGTTCTGGGTGGCGACGACTACCAAAAACATTCATGCCAAAGGCTTGAGCACGAATGGCAATTTCTTGACCAATATTTCCCGTACCAATAATCAGTAAAGTCTTATTGTATAACTCTTCTAGCTCTAACCACTTGATCCAACGGTGATCAGCTTGTAAAGAGTGCAATTTATGGACATTTTTGGCATGATAAAGTAGGAAAGTAATTACAAATTCCGCGATGGGAATGGCATGAACTCCCGATCCGTTAGTCAGAAGTATATCGTGTTCTAAAAAAATGGGTGTGAGAATGTGATTCACACCAGAACTTGGTGTATGCTGCCAACGAATTTTAGGGGAAGCTGCTAATACTTTATGGAGAGTTGTATTTTTTAACTTAAAGCCGTTGAAGTAAACTTCAGCATCCTCTGGATCGCCTTCAAAATTACCTTCACTATCTACACGTACAAATGTAATATCTGGTGGTAAAAGCGGCTCGATTTTCGCAGCCAGTTCTACTGGTAGAATGAGTTTCATACTAGTTATGCAAGATATTTAAATAAAATTTAACAATAAACTTCTTGCAAAAGTCGAAAAAAAAGAATAATTAAATCAGTGAACAGTACCAGCCGCAGTGACGCTTTCTCGGGCTGGTGGGGGATTTAAACCCGCCCTCCGGGTTCTTCGGAGCGTTCGCGAACGCCACTTGCTCTACTTGGGAAACCCCAAGACCGCAGTGGCTCACCACCAACGCTTATGCCTACGGCACGTCTCTTGACGAACGGTGCACAGGAGTGTGGTGTTTCCCCCAGCGATAAAACTGATAACTGGTAACTGGTAACTGATAACTGATAACCACAGATGGAACTCACATTCCGCAAGAGCTTAATAACCAGCATTTATATCGACGACATTTTTTAGAGGCTTGCCATGACGGTAGCTTGTTAGATTGTTGAGAAATAGGGCTAGAGAACGCTCTTTTACCCTTGAGGAATGAGCAGAACAATGAGGTGTAATAAAAATGTTTGGTAACAACCACAATGGACTTTCTGACGGCAGCGGTTCTGTGAAGACTGTGTCTAAAGCAGCACCTGCAATCCAACCTTCTTGCAATGCCTTCACGAGTGCAGATTCATCCACAATTGCACCACGAGCAATATTGATTAGGTAAGCATTGGGACGCATTAGCCGTAGGACTTCTGCATCAATCATTCCCTTAGTTTCCTTTGTCAAAGGTGTGGCAATGACGACATAGTCTACTTCTGGAAGAAGCGATCGCCATTCATTTGCACCTACTACTTTGTCAAAATTTGGTAATGGTTCCGGGTGACGGCGACTTCCATAAATTTCCATTCCAAAGACTTTGGCGCGGGCTGCAATTTCTTGCCCAATACCGCCAGCACCAATAATTAACAGCTTTGCATCCCACAAATCTTGAATTGGAAAACCTCTTTGCCAGTGATGCTGTGCCGCAAAAGTGTACAGTTGACGTAATTTTTTAGCATGAGCCAGCATAAAAGCAATGACAAATTCAGCGATAGGAATACCATGTACTCCCGCGCTATTGGTAAGAATGAGATTACGTTCTAAATAAGTAGGTGTGAAAGTAGGTGTGAGGATATGATTGACCCCAGCATTGGGTGCATGATGCCAACGCAGTTGCGTCGCTGTTGTCAAGATTTTGTCTAAGGTAGTAGGTTTGAGAAAATACCAACTAAAGTACACTTCAGCATCACTAATATCCCCGTCTAGGTTGCCTTCACTATCCATACGTATAACTGTTGTATTACAAGGCAATTGCGGTAGTAGTTCGTCAGCAACTTCTATGGGTAATATAATTTTCATAAAAGCTAACGCCAGATTTATTTTTGTTTTTGCGCCACAATCCAATCAGTTAATTGAAAATCCGACTTTGCTAATTTCTGAGACACCAAAAACTGCTTCGTTCCTTGCAACAGTTGTAATCCTTTCGCCGGAATTGGTTCTTCTGGAAACTGTTGGAGAGGGAAAGAAGCTTTCACCACATTAACAGGATATCCTGACACTTCGGCGTGAAACTTATAATATGCTTCTGGCTTTGCTTTGATATCTTTAACAGCAGCTTGTTTAATCTCATTCCACTTTTGAGGCAAGTCGGGATGTTTTGCTAAGAAAGCTTCTGTGACGACAGTTACACTTGTTCCTGGTAAGTCTGGATGTTTGATAGCTTCATCAATGACAGGAAAACCTTTGGATTGTAAGAGTGGACCGGTACCTGTCGATGCTGCAATCGCTGCCACATCACCCCGTTCTAATGCGGCTTGGGCGTCATTCGGTAGCAGGTGAACTACCGTCACTTGATCCGCAATACCTGACTTTTGCAATAACCCTATCAAGTAGCGGTGCATATATGACCCTTTTGACGTCGCTACCTTTTGTCCTTTAAGTTCCGCTACAGAACGTGGTCCGTTTTTCTTTGCCAATAACCAAGCATTCATTCCTACTTGTTCTTGACTTATTAAGCGGGTGGGAATCCCGTTTGCCCTAGCAACTAGGGCGGGTGTATCCCCATAAATGCCCACATCTAGTTTGCCTGCTACTAAGGCTTCATTCAAGTTGGGACCGTTGCGAAACGAAACCGTTTGCACTTCTTTGATTCCCAGTTTTTGTAGTTCTGGCAGAAATTTGCCTTGATTCATTGCCCAACCAATCGGTCCTGTAGGGATTTTAGTACTTTTGACACTTATAATACCCAAACGCAGGGTGGAGGTGTTTAGTTGTTTTTGAGTGGCCGATCCTGCTTGGGAGACAGTTTGACCATCACTAGAACCAGTGCTGAACAGTAGGAGAAATGCGGTTAGCGTGGAGAAAAGAGGTTTTGAGTGGGTAGAATTAGTCATATGAACCGCATCAGCCAGGGGAGTACGTACCAGAAAGAGAGAACAAAAGGCAATACGGTTCGGTTAACTATGTTCATCTTCAGGAAGATCCCCCCTGCCCCGTTAAAAAGGGGGGGGTTTCGTGCCCCCCGAAGTTCGGGGGGTTGGGGGGATCAAGTCTTATCCGAACCGTATTGAAACAAAAGGGGTGATTGTTCTATTTGAAGTATTTGAGTAGTTGGTAAGTCGAATCTTCTTGGGCTGTGTTAGTTTGTCCACGTCCCCAACCTATATTTCTGCGATAGCTTCCTAAGAGTTTAGCTTCAGTCAGAGACTTTTCGTCTACTTCTGGTAGGGGTTCGACTTGTGGTGCTACGTACATAGCATCTACTGGACAGTACAATTCGCACATAAAGCAGGTTTGACAGTCATTTTGTCTGGAAATGGTGGGCGGTGCGTCTGGTACTTTATCAAAGACGTTTGTCGGGCAAACGTTAACGCAGATATTGCACTGAATACAGCGAGATTCACTGACTAGCTCAATCATATCAAGTTGTTTTGAACTGGGGATTGGGGATTAGGGATTAGCCCTTCGACTTGCGAGAGGGCTAACACCGAGCGAAGTCGAGGTGTTAGGGACTGGGAGGATTATAGACGTTAGATTACTTATCATTCCTGAAGAACCCCACCCCGCACTCATCTGCGCTTAGGCTCCCCTCCTCGCGCGCGGTGAGACCAGTGCTGCAGGAGGGTTTCCCGACAAGGCGGAGGGGATAAAGGGGAGCCTAAGCGCAGGAGGGAAACCCTCCGCAGGCGACTGGCGTGTGGGGTGCAGTCAACCTGGAAATCATAACTAATTAGCCGAACATGATATTAGAGCCTCGGCTTTGCGTGAGCTTTTCATTTTGAGATCATCATGCTGCCACTTCTACTTTGACTCTCGTCTGTTGTACAGGGGCAGTTTTTACCCAGACACGATCCAAACCACCAGTAATTAAATAATGTTGTTGATTAACATCCTCTTGCGGATAGTCCGTATGTTTGTGCATCCCTCGAGTTTCTTTACGTTCCAAGGCGCTGCTGTACATCCATCGAGCTGTGGCTACCATTGCGGCGGCTTCCCGCACACGAAGAATGTTGTTACCATCTGCTTGAGTTGTGCGAATTTCTTGCCAGAGGTGATTTAATCTCTGTAATGATTCGGTTAATCCTGTTTCGTTGCGGAAGTAATTGCGATCGTAGGGGAAAACTTCTGCCTGAGTGGCTTGAATGATTTCTATGGTGTTCCGCCCAGCAACGCTTACGGTTTGTGAACGTTGATGACTGGATGTAAATCCTGCCTCACCTACAGCTTCGACTCGTCGTTGGTTTGCTTGTGTGCCTAAATCACGAGCATAAACAGCCGCAGATTGTCCCGCCCAATAACCTGAAGACAACGCCCAAGCAGCATTGTGACTGCCTCCTCCCGTGAATCCACCACAGATAAGTTCTCGCGTCGCGGCATCGCCTGCAGCGTATAACCCTGGTACCGAAGTAGCACAAGTATCATCGACAATCCCGATGCCACCTGTACCGCGTACAGTTCCCTCTAAGCGGAGGGTGACGGGGAAACGTTGTGTAAAGGGGTCTATACCTGCACGATCAAAAGGTAAGAAGAAGTTGGGTTGTGCTTTTCGCATATGTGTCCGCATTTCTTCCGTAGCTTGATCCAAGATGGCGTAAACAGGCTGCGTTAATAAGGTTTTGGCAATGACAGAACGCCCTCTTTGTGAGCCAGCTCCAGGAATAGGTGTACCATCTTCGTAAGTGAAAGTTGCCCAGTTGTAAAACAGAGTTTTGGTTACAGAAGAAAAGGCGGGAGAGATGCCGTAAGCGTTGGAAAACTCCATCCCCGACATCTCAGCACCCGCTTCGGCTGCCATTAAGTAACCATCCCCTGTGAGGACATTGCAACCAAGTGCGTTGCTTAAGAAAGCACAGCCACCTGTTGCAATGATGACTGCGCCTGCACGCACAAGCCATTTGTTGCCAGTTTGGCGGTTGACTCCCGTCGCACCTGCAACTCTTCGGTCTCTATCCACTAGCAGTTGCAAAGCTGGACTATGGTCTAATATTTTTACCCCCACCCGTTTGACTTGCTTTCGCATCAAGTACATATAATCTGGACCTTGCAGACTACGCTTGTAAGGTTTACCCTCGTCGTCTGTTGGGAAAGGATAACCCCACTGAGCCAACAAATTAACATTGGCATAGGTTTGATTTAGAACCCGTTGCATCCAGTTGCGGTTGGCTAAAAATCCTCCTAAAGTCTCCCGAGAAGCCATTGCCGCTTCCCGCGCTTCCGCATCAGGTGGTACGTACCACACACCGTTACCCGATGCCGCTGCACAGCCACTCGTACCACAATATCCTTTATCAACAAGAACGACATTCGCACCTTTGGAAGCCGCACTCCAAGCCGCCCAAGTGCCTGCTGGTCCACCCCCTATAACCAGAACATCACAGAGCAAGTTTGGTTCAAATTCAGTGGTAGATACTTCCCCTGTCCACAATAGATTCTTACTCATGAGAAGCCCCGCTTCAACAGTTTAGAACTTATGTACAAACAAAGACACAAGATGAGCGACAACACAAAAATGCTAGTCGCTTGTCAAACGAAGTTAAGATAATGAAAAATTACGAGAACTGCGTCAAACTATACCTTGTGACTAAAGTTGTTTGATAAACTCTTATTTTTCAAATCTAAAGTACGGTAAACTGGTAGATTAAAAGTAGTATTGGAATATAGTAACATCGTTGCACAGTTGGTTAAAAAAATCAAGAACAAACTTTATGGGCAGAAAATAATCACCGAACAGAGGCACATTATAATCTTTCTCTGGGTAATCTTTCTTTGGATGCGATCGCTGTAAAGCGGGCGCTTTGCACCATTGCGCCTTGCGCGGCTCCCTATGCCTACGGCAGCCGAACGGGAGCATCGCGAACGCGAGTGCGTGTCCGGAGGACTCAGCGGGTACTCCGTGTCATCGCCCTTCCCTACAGTTCCTAAGTTATTTAGCCTCGATACAATGTTTCATAATTTTTATTATTTACTAAAAACCTATCGCCTTACCGGAGCTAATATTAACTTTACATTATTAGATATTTATTATATTAAGTAGACAATATAGTTAGATTAACAAAAATTATAGCAAAATGTAATCTAAAAGACTTTCTTGGTTACAGTTTTTGTGAAATGCTCCTATCTAGTAGAATCAAAATACTTAAAATTGACAGAATTGCCGTATTTTTTATCAAAATTCATTGTGTTCCTTCCAAATAAGTAGTTTTTGCTGTGAATTGCAGCGAGAAGTCTGTAGATGCGGAGCAGCTTTCCGTAGGGGTGCGGAGGTTTCCTCCTTTGCAGGAGGTAAAGGAGCAACGCTTGCCAGAACTTCCTTTGTTGCAGCCACTACAGTTTGTAGTAGTGATGAGCAGTAGCAACGCGAGTTGAGAATTTTTAGATAACTCACGCAATATTTGGTTAACACTGAAGACTTCCATTTTATCCGGCTGGTTCCTGTGGAGATACAGAGCATGATGTGCCAGACCGACTTAGGTGACAATAGCAAAATGAAAAAAACTTTGTGGGATTTATTACTGACTCTACCGATATTTATGGCGCTAGTTTTATTAGTAGCCAATGCAAAAGCTTTTGGACAAGAAACACCTTCAGAATTCCATCCTGATATTCGTGATCTAGAATTACTTAAGTCATTTGACCCTTCAATAAAAGAGTCAAAAATAGTACGAAAAAATCAGTTAATCTCGCAAAATTTACCACAGATAACACCTACTGCGCCTACACAACCATCATCAAAGCCATCAATCCCATCTGTTTCTGAGCTTTCTGATGTGCAACCCACAGATTGGGCATTTCAAGCACTCCAGTCCTTGGTTGAACGCTATGGTTGTATTGTAGGCTACCCTAACAGCACTTATCGCGGAAATCGTGCCTTAACACGCTATGAATTTGCGGCGGGTTTGAATGCGTGCTTAGACCAAATTAATACACTGATTGCGTCATCGACAGCAGATTTAGCAACTAAGGAAGATTTAGCTACGATACAGCGACTGAGGGAGGAATTTCGTCCAGAACTTTCTAAATTAGCAGGAAGAATAGATAACTTAGAAGCCAAGACAGCACAAGTCGAGGCAAATCAGTTTTCAACGACGACTAAACTGCTAGGTAATGCAATTTTCGTAGTGGCTGATACTTTTGGAGATCGCCCGAATAATACCCCCGCGAATGATACAAATGATCCTAGTAACACCTTATTTGCTTACCTTAGTAGGCTTTCGCTTCAAAGCAGCTTTACTGGTCAAGACCAACTAGTAGCTACATTACGAGCAAGCAATATTCCTAATTTGACATCTAGTACGGGAACCAGTATGACCCGCTTTGCCTTGGATGCATCAAGTTTTGGGGATAGTGACCTGTATGTGGAAAACTTATACTATCGTTTTCCAGTTGGTCAAAAACTCACTTTTTGGATAGGTCCAAGGACACTGAATTTCCCAGTTTATGTCCCGACGTTAAACTCGTTGAATGGTAATCCATATCAGGGTGGTTTTTCCCGGTTTGGACAGTTTAACCCGACTGTGTACCGACCAGGTTTTGATGGTGCGGGTGGAGCTATTGCATATAAATTTAGCGATCAATTACAAGCACACGTAGCTTACATAGCAGATGATCCTCAGGCTAATAGACCTGAGAGTGGGCTTTTCAAAAGTTCCTTTGCGGCGATCGCCCAAGTCACCTTTTCGCCCAGTAAAGAATTAGATATTGGTCTAACCTATACACGCAAATACCTGACTACAAATTCTGGTAATAATCTTACTGGCGGAACAGGTAGCGCTTTTGCGCGAAATCCTTTTGGGCAAAATGCTACTACATCCAATAATTTTGGACTGGAATTTAGCTGGAAAGTTAGCCAGCGCTTTACTTTAGGTGGATGGTTTGGTTACACCCTAGCGCATCAAGAAGTTGGTGGTGACAATGATGCGACTATTATCAATGGTGCGCTAGCTTTGTCCTTTCCAGATTTATTTAAGAAAGGGAATCTGGGTGGCATTAATATTGGTATTCCGCCGAAAGTTACCAGTAATGATTTCAGAGTAGCTGGACAACAACGAGAAGACCCTGACACATCTTTACACATCGAAACTTTCTATACTTTTCGGGTAAATAACAACATCAGAATTACGCCAATTGTTTACCTGATTACCAAGCCAGAACATAATGGCAACAATGATCCAATTTTGGTAGGTGTTCTCCGTACAAGTTTTACTTTCTAAATACCACCAATCACAACAAAGTTATTAAGGAGTCAAATGACATGCAGAATTTAGCAAAGTGGATATCATCACTAAAATCCCGGTTCTTCAACAGCCATAGTCATACAAAGCTCTTCTCTGTCATTCCTGTTTCTATTGCCGGAGCATTTCTTACTGGTGTGTGCCTCAGCTTGTTATTTGCAGCTTGCATTTCACCGATTTTTACAAATACTCATCTAGCCAATGCTTCTATTCCTACTAGTCAACTAATTGCACAAAAAGCCTCTGTTTTGAGATTTGGTTATCAAAAATCAGCAATTCTCATCAAAGCCAAAGGTGTTTTAGAAAAACGTTTAAAGCCAGAGGGAGTGGACGTTAAGTGGATAGAATTTCAAGCAGGACCCCAATTATTAGAAGCTATGAACGTAGGGAGTATTGACTTTGGTCATGCGGGGGAATCCCCACCAATTTTTGCCCAAGCAGCAGGAGCAAATATCACTTACATCGCAGGAATTGCACCTACTCCAGCCGGTTCAGCAGTTCTAGTCCCCAAGAATTCTCCCATCAAATCAGTTACTGACCTAAAAGGTAAAAAAATTGCTTTCCAAAAAGGTTCTAGTGCCCATTATTTACTCCTAAAAATTTTAGAAAAATCTGGATTGAAATACAGTGAGATTCAACCTGTGTATTTACCACCAGCAGACGCACGCGCTGCTTTTGTCAAAGGTAGTTTAGATGCGTGGGTCATTTGGGATCCCTTTTATGCAGCCGCAGAAAAATCTGCGAATGCTCGTGTTTTAATTGATGGGGCAAAAATTACTAACCAAGGAGGATATTATCTAGCTAGTCGGACATTTGCCACTAAGAATCCACAAACGATTAAGTCAGTACTAGAAGAAATTAAAAAGCTAGATGACTGGTCAAACAAGAATAAAGACCAAGTAGCAGCAACTCTAGCCCCAGTTTTAGGAATAGATTTAGATATTATGAAAAGGGCAACTCAGAGGAAAAACTTTGGTGTTATGCCGATTAATGAAAACTTGATTGCGGAACAACAAAAAGTTGCTGATACATTTTATCAGTTGAAACTTATACCCAAACAAATTAACGTGCGGGATGCCATGCTGACACCACAACAATATGCTGCTTTTTCCCCAAAAATATAAATTGTGAGTGGTGGGTTGTTATTTTAAAAAGGTACTTTGATTTCTACTCAATCACTTATGACGAATCCTACTGAGTTATTTAAACAGCGCTACAGAGTTGATGCTTTTGATCCAGAGATTCCTTGGAGTGAGTGTATCAGTACTTTACTCTCCCACCGTTCTGTGCGTGCTTATACAGACAAACCTTTACCTCCAGGAACTCTAGAAACTTTAGTGGCGGCGGCGCAGTCGGCGGCGACTTCTTCTAATTTACAAACTTGGAGTGTAGTAGCTGTTGAAGAACCACAACGCAAGGAAAAACTAGCACAACTGGCGAATAATCAAGTACACATTCGTCAGTGTCCTCTGTTTTTGGTATGGTTAGCTGATTTGGCGCGACTGAGCTATATTGCCGAAAGTCGCGGATTACCCCATGAAGGTTTGGATTATTTGGAAATGTTTTTGATGGCGGTGGTAGATGCAGCCTTAGCAGCACAAAACGCAGTGATTGCAGCTGAGTCTCTTGGTTTAGGAACGGTATATATTGGTGCGATGCGGAATCGTCCAGAGGAAGTAGCACAAGTACTTGGTTTACCTCCTCATGTTTTTGCCGTCTTTGGACTGTGCGTCGGATATCCTGATCCAACAGCAAATATTGTAGTCAAACCACGTTTACCACAATCAGTTGTTTTGCATCGAGAAACCTATCATTTGGCAGAACAAGAGAACGGAATTGCCTTTTATGACCAACTCATGCAAGACTTTTATAATTCACAGCAGATAAATGTTCCTAGTGAGAGTGACTGGTCAGAGCATTCTGTCAAACGAGTTGCTTCTGCGGGGTCCCTATCAGGACGGGATAGATTGCGCGAGGCGTTACAGAACCTTGGCTTTTTACTTCATTGACACTCCCATGGGCTAGGCTAAAAGCCGATGGGATTCTTTCTAAGCCCTATGCCCTTTGGACATAGGGCTTAGGTCATACTCGTGTACAAGTAAGCGGTGCTGTTGGCATAGGGCTACACGAGCTGTTCTTTGTATTTCAAGGGTAGGCGGTATGCCTACTCCACAAGAATTATTCCTTTATTATGCAATGCCAAAATATACAAGTTTATTTACAGTTTTTTGTAGTAAAAAATACGATTAATTTTGCCGTTATAGTAATTTTTGTTTACAAAATGTACTTGCTTTTTCCCTGCAACTATGTAAATATACAAAAGATAATTACTGTAAATCTATTAGTTTACCGTACTTTATTTTCAAGATTAGACAAAAGGAGATTAATCAAGTTTAAATCCTTGTATCTCTAAGTTTTTAAACAATTGATATCCCACTAGGGCGAAGTAGTATCTGTAGGTGCATAAAAAATTTAGTTTTAGAAATGTTGTTGCCCTGAAACCAGCAAGTTGTGTTTACTTAACTTTAACAGAAAATCATTCATATTATATCTGTTTTTTGACTCATAACTCAGTAGTAGTAATACTGACGTGATGATTCTAAACTCTTTGTTTTGGAGGTTTTTGACATGAAATCTGAACAGCGTGGAATGCATTTAAGACTCGAAGGGCTGACGAAGTCCTTCGGAAGAAAAACAGTCTTGGACAGTATTAATTTGGACGTATTGCCAGGAGAATTTGTAGCAGTCGTCGGTCGCAGTGGGTGCGGTAAAAGTACGATGTTACGCCTGATTGCTGGACTAGATGTGCCGAGTGGCGGCGGAGTGTTTTTGGATGGCGAGTCCCATAATCGGATTAATCCGGCGGTACGGATGATGTTTCAAGACGCACGTCTGTTACCTTGGCAGCGAGTCCTGGCAAATGTAGAGTTGGGTTTGGTAGGTTCCAACTCGAAAGTGTACACCAAGCAAACTGCTTTGCAAGTTTTGCGTGAAGTTGGTTTAGAAGACCGATCGCACGAATGGCCCGCCGTCCTTTCTGGCGGACAACGTCAACGCGTGGCGTTGGCAAGAGCCTTAGCGAGTAAGCCTTCTTTGTTGCTTCTAGATGAACCACTTGGAGCCTTGGACGCACTGACTCGAATTGAGATGCAGCAATTAGTTGAGCGTTTATGGCAGGAGCAGGGCTTTACTGCAATATTAATTACCCATGATGTGGAAGAAGCAGTAGTACTTGCAGATCGAGTGGTCTTGATTGAAGACGGTCAAATTGGTATGGATGTTGACATTTCTCTACCACGTCCACGACTGAGAGGAGATGCGGTATTTGCTCGGATTGTGGAAAGGATTTTACAAAGGGTAATGGGTAAACAGCAAAACAATCATGAATTGGTAGAGACTGTTCATCAGTTCTCTAGTTAGTAACTACTAACTTACAGAAAACATTATCACAGAAAGCGGAGCCTGAGCGCACGTGGAGACTAATGTATATACCCAGGAATTTCCCCCGTCTTCTTGGATAATCTAGACTCATTAGGTGCGACTGAGATTGTTGATCGCTTTCATTAGCAGGAAACCTTCTGTTCTTTCTTGGTCTGTGTTCTGGTGCACCTCTGGGCTTCGTTAATTTAAATAATCTGACAATTCCCTAGCATAAGTAAACATGGCAATAAATAGGCCAATTTATGCAAACTTTAAAAGCAAGATTTGAAATCTGGAAAAACCCACGCATCACTCGTCGTTACTTATTATTTGCTATTGGTTACAGCATTGTACTATTTACCTTGTTTGGTTGTAACAAACCAGCAAGTGAAATTCAGCAGCAAGAGCAAGCAGGCGCATCGAATACGAACCAAACGCAACCTGTCAAAAAAGTAGTACGAATTGTGCGTTCTAAACAATTAACTGCACTTGCAGTTTTAGAAAAGCAAGGTACTCTCGAAAAAAGATTAGAATCCCTTGGATATAGGCTAGAATGGCCCGAATTTGCGGCTGGACCACAACAGCTAGAAGCTCTAAATGCAGGTGGACTTGATATTGCATCTACAGCCGAATCACCTCCTATTTTTTCACAAGCAGCTGGATCACCCTTAGTTTATTTAGCAACGACTTCTACTAACGCTAGATCAATTTCGCTTTTAGTTTCCGTTAATTCTCCTATTAAGACTGTTAAAGATTTAAAGGGCAAAAAAGTTGCTTTTCAAAAGGCATCTATAGGTCATTACCTATTACTTAAAGCCTTAGAAAAGGAAGCTTTGAAACTGAGTGATGTTTCATCAGTTTACCTACCACCACCAGATGCCAATGTAGCCTTTAGTCAAGGAAAAGTAGATGCTTGGTTTATTTGGGAACCATTTGTAACCAGAACTGAACAGAAGAAAATAGGTCGTGTTTTGATAGATGGTGCGAATCTAAGAGATACTGGAAACTTCTACTCAACAACAAGGCAGTTTTATCAAGAGCACCCAGAAGTCATCAAACTTTTTTTAGAAGAACTCCAAAAAGCAGAAATATGGGGTAAGAATAACCCGAAGGAAATTGCACCATTACTTACTTCCGCTACACAAATAGATGCACCTACACTAGAAAAAATGCATAGTAAATACGATTGGAATTTACGACCGATTACTGATAAAGTTATTACTAAGCAACAAGAAGTGGCAGATAAATGGTACAGCTTGGGACTAATTCCCAAGAAAGTGAATGTGAGAGATGGGTTTTTGACTCCCTCACAATATGCCGAAATTACTCCTAAGGAAGTGCTTGCTAAAAAGTAATGGTTCATTGCATGAACTTTGATAGACTGCAAGATTCCCGACAAACAAAAGCGAAGTCGGGAATCTGACCAAGCTAAGCCCTTATCATTCATGCAAAAAACTAGTAGACATTTTGCTAAAACAAGGCAAAATAAAGAAAATTTCATGAATCCTGATTTTCCCACATACCATTTTTAACTAAAATCAAATTATGTCTACTTTAACTTTGACTGAATTTAAAATCACTCCTCTTAATGCACCTTTGGGAGCCGTAATTACGGGGCTTGATGCTAGCCAATTAGTTGCACCGCTCGTCATCTTACAGTTAAAGCAAGCACTACGCGACTACCACATCTTAATCTTTAAAAATCAAAAGCTTACTGAAGAGCAGTTATTGAATTTTGCCTTCTATTTTGGTTCTTTATTTGTCCCACCAGATGACATCCCAGTGCTAGCTTCTCAACCAGGAGTCACTCCGGTAGTCATTCCTATTTCTAATGTTGATGGTGGCTATACAGGAACTGGAGAACTGGGTTTCCATTCGGATCACAAGTGGACTCCCTACCCTTCTAGTGGTTCGCTACTTTACGCTTTAGAAGTCCCTACTCAAGGCGGAGATACTTATTGGTTGAATCTTAATTTGGCATACGAGGCGTTAGATGATGCAACTAAAGAGCGCATTGCTGATTTAGAGTTGATTACTTACAATCCGTTTTTGCGAGACAGAAACGCACCGCGCTCTAAGTATCGTTTGGATAAAAGTATTCCCCTTATTAGTCCTGTCTTCCCTCATCCTTTGGTACGGACGCATCCTGAAAGTGGCAAAAAGATTTTATACCTAGACTATGACACAGAAGTGGAAGTAGTGGGTTTAGAACCACAAGAAGGAGCAGAATTAATCGAACAGTTGCGTCAGCACCTCAATCAACCCCAATTCTATTACAAACACAAATGGTCTGTGGGTGACATTGTCTACTGGGATAATCAGGCGACATTACATTACCGGGAAGCATTTGATCCGAATGAGCGCCGAGTTATGAGGCGGGTGAGTTTAGCTGGAAGTCGTCCGTTTTGAGGTGGGAGCAAAATGATTGCAATTACAGGTTTACCTCGGGAACCCCAACACTCTTATCCTCTGTCGGGAAACTCTTCTATGTCCTGCGGACACGCACATGGTGCAGTACTGGATTCCTCACGCGCTGGCTCACAGTTACTCAAATTCAAGCGATCGCTCTCATCAATACCTTACTTACTGCTAATAGCAACGACTTTTACAAGTAGTGGATCAAAAGCAAACAGCACTCCAAATAATCCAAATATCCAAAACCAAAACACACAAAACACAAAAATTGAACAAGTTTCCAGTGATTCTAAACAGAATTCCAAACAACAAACAGAAGTTCGTATTGGTTACCAAAAAGGAACAGCTTTTTTAAACATAATTAAAGCTAGAGGTAGCCTAGAAAAAAAACTTGCTCCTACAGGGGTGAATGTAAGATGGATTGAATTTGCTCAAGGACCTCCTATGATGGAGGCAATGAATGCTAATGCAGTTGATATTGGGGTTGTAGGCGCACCTCCTCCTATCTTCGCCCAAGCAGCAGGTGTACCAGTTACTTATGTTGCTAGCAGTTTACCTAATGGGAAAGGACAGGTTATTTTAGTTAGAAAAAATTCTTCAATTCGGACGGTTGCTGATTTAAAAGGTAAAAAAGTAGCTGTCGGAAAAGGAACAGCAGGACATTATTTAATTGTCAAAGTGTTAGGTACAGCAAAGCTCACGCTTAACGTTATTCAGCCCGTTTACCTGCTACCAGCAGACGCTCGCGCTGCTTTTGAAGGAGGAAATGTTGATGCTTGGGTCACTTCCGATCCTCGTTATGCAGAAGTGGAACGGACAGGACAAGTACGTCTTCTTGCTAATGGAGCAAAAGTTGCAGAACAGCGTTCATACTTTATTGCCACTCGCTCTTTTGTTAGCAAAAAACCACAGTTGGTGAAAGCAATTATCGATGAGCAGAAAAAAGATGAAGAGTGGGCAAAACGTAATAGAAAAGAAAGTGCAAGAATTTTGGAAACAGCAACGGGTGTTAAAGCCGAAAACTGGGAATGGACATTTGAAAGACGGCCCAATTTTGGTGTGCTTTATATGAATAACCAAATTGTGAAAGAACAGCAGGAAATGGCAGACCTCTTTTTTCAACTCAAGTTGATTCCTAAAACTGTACAAATTAAAGATGCTGTTTGGACTCCATAACCTTAAAAACTTAAGAAAATGTGATTTGGAACTGACAAAATGACAACAATTCCTGCCTACGATCCAACATTATTTCAAGGTGCAGCTTGGCATTACGCTCGTTACAGACCTAAATACCCCCCTGTTTTATTTGATTTGCTGACACAGAAGTTTGAACTCAATGGTCAAGGGAGACTGCTAGACTTGGGCTGTGGTGCTGGTTTGATTGCGATTCCTTTACGCGATCGCGCGAAGCGCACTGCCCTTTGGGCAATCGCTTTACTGAAGTTATCGGTCTCGATCCCGATCCAGATATGCTTCAAGAAGCTCAACGACAAGCAGCAGCAGTAGGAGCAACAAATATCAGTTGGGTACAAGACACGGCAGAAAATATTTCTCTAGCTGTAGCTAAATTTCGTCTAGTAAGTATCGGACGTGCTTTTCATTGGATGCAGCGAGAGCTAGTCCTGGAACGCATATATAACTTACTCACTAACGACGGTGGTCTTGCAATTCTCAAAACCTACGAAGACCCTTGGAATAGTGATCATCCTTGGAAAAAAACAGCAATTTCCGTTGTCAAACGCTGGTTAGGTGAACAGCGACGCACAGGTCAAGCTGGCAAAGGTCTTTGGCAACCACTAGAAGTTTCGCATGAGGAAATCTTAGCTAACTCACCTTTCCTCCGTCAAGCCAAGTATGAAGTCAAATACCAACAATCTTGGACAATAGACACATATCTTGGCTATCTCTACTCTACGGCTTTCTGTCTACCATCTTTTCTAGGAGAAAACCGTGAGAAATTTGAGGCTGATTTAAGAGAGTCTCTTCTATCGGTCGAACCCTCTGGAAAGTTTAGCGAAGAGCTACCTATCACTGTACTTGCTGCTTGGAAACAGTTTTAAAATAGGTGTTGCACAATGAAATTTCATTTCAAATCAGCACTTCGTCAAGTTTTGCAAAAATTCGTCAAGTCTTCTGCACTGACGTATGTTATTTCTCTACTTAGAAGAAGGCGATCAAGTCGCTCAATTCATTTTCCCACGCTTACTGTTACAAAATATCCCAAATACATCGCCTCTTTTGAATCCTTTATCAGATTTTCATAGCAAATCCGAGTTGTCTTAACCACAACTAAGCATTTCATAAAAAAATAAGAATTTTTACAAAAAAATATGAAAAGTTTCCTTCTCTAATTCTAGCTCTTTTCGAGTAAAGCATACGATGAAAAAAAACGCATTCCTCTTGAAATTGTTTAAGAACCGTCAAGTTCAGTCACTGATTCCTTGGATAGTACCTGTATTAATAATCATCTTATGGCAGTTGTTCTCTTCTATTGGCTTAATTCCTACTAGAATCTTACCTGCACCTTTAGCTGTTCTTGGTGCTGCCATTCATCTAGCTCAAACAGGCGAACTATCTAGAAATATCGCTATCAGTGCAACACGAGCAGTAACTGGTTTTTTAGTCGGAGGGAGTATAGGGTTTAGTTTCGGGCTACTTAATGGCATTTCTCCCATAGCTGAAAAATTGTTAGATACGTCTTTACAAATGCTCCGTAATATTCCCAATTTAGCATTAATTCCCTTAGTAATTTTGTGGTTTGGAATTGGAGATGAAGCCAGATTATTTCTTGTTTCTTTAGGTGTCATGTTTCCCATTTATTTAAATACTTTTCACGGAATTCGTAGCGTAGATCCGGGATTGATTGAAATGGGAAAAATCTACGGTTTAAATGCTTGGGGTTTGTTTTGGCAGATTATTCTACCAGGAGCAATGTCTTCTATTTTGGTAGGTGTGCGTTTTTCGTTAGGGATTATGTGGCTAACACTCATCGTTGCTGAAACTATTGCAGCTGATTCTGGTATTGGTTATATGGCAATGAACGCCAGAGAATTTATGCAAACCGATGTGGTCGTTCTGAGCATCTTACTATATGCTCTATTTGGCAAGCTAGCAGATATCATTGCTAGAGCTTTAGAAAACTACTGGTTGCAGTGGAATCCTAGCTATTTGAAGAGTTAGGAAGTAAATCGTTTTGATGGATCAAAAAATTTTAGAAGGCAGAAGTACGTAAGGGAGTTGCAAGAAAATAAAATATAGGAGTCCTATTTGATTTTTGAAAAAACTCCGTACATAGCAAGAGTGTCAAAATCACTCGTTTGTGTGTCGGATAAACCACTCAAACATCCATTTCAAATGAGAAAATGAAGGAATCAAGGCACAAAAACGTCGAACCCATGTTTTGGCTTGCAGCCAAATATCCTCTATAGGATTTTGTTCTGGGCAATTAGGGGCACTCGCGTTCGCAGTGTATTTTCCATTGGTCGCTTAGCAGACCTTGATTAAGCTCGTCCAAAAAACCTCGAACTGCCTTGGAACGGTGGTAACTCGCACCATCCCAAAAAATCAGTAATCGCTGGTTGGGGGACTGAGTTAACTTATATCTTGCACCTGGAAATTTGAATGTCAAAACCGTGACTACGTGCAAGAGGAGCCAAACGTTCGATATCAAGTAAAAGTAGAGACACAAGTATTTGTGGGAAGATAAATTCAAGTGCAGTTTGAGCAGCTTCTCCCCAGTCGGGCAAATCAGGATCAGAAAATGATAAGTAAGCCCAATGTGCCAGGATGTAGGCAATCAATGATAATACTAACCAGCGGTACACACCAAGTAGAGTGCCTTGACCAAAGCGATGCAAACCGAAACGGTGTTTTGCAGTTTTAAACCACCCCTCTATCTGCCAACGCCGCTTACCCCACCAACTGATAGTGCTTGCCTTGAGGGGTTTAGTGGACAAAACAAAACGTTTTTCCAATTTGTCATCATCACGTTTGAGGTAGTACCAGGTAACAGATACAGGGAACTTTAAACCGACAAAGCGTACCTGTTGACCACGTTTATGTAAACGTGCAAAATGCGTCCATCAGTTAACTGACGGTCACAACGTACACCTGTGACGGCATGATATTTCAGCTTGCGAATCTCATAGAGAAATTCTGCACTTCCAAAAGCTGTATCCGCTAAAATCATCACAGGAAAGTGTTTGGTCAGATTTTGAGGCAGGCATTTAACTAGTTTTAGAGCTAACAGTGCAGGTGAAGTGGTATCTTTGCCTCGCCAAACGCGAAAACTCCAGGGTATACGCCACCGTCCAACGACCAAATACATTACTACGAGATGTAATCCTCGTTTACCGTTGTAAACCGAGATTAAATGCTCAAATTCCGGAAATTTTCCCCATTTTTCAAGAGCCGTGAGGTCAATAATCACCTGTAAACATGGTCTGCGCCCTTTGGGGCAAAAAGATAAGACTTGTTGAAGTATGCAGTGACGAACGGTGCGAATTACGTTCCGTGTTGACCAACGGTATTGGTTCAAAAATCGGCTTAAAGCGCTTGCAGACTTGGTTTGACTGTGGTGTGGTAGCGGATGTCCTTGAGCTTCTAAAAACAGCCCTAACATTGCTTCCAGGTTATCTTTTTCGTACTGTGTCGGCATTAACGACGATAGGTTATACACTAGCTCTTGGGCGTGGGCAAGAATTGTAAACATTGTTCTTGCTGAAGGATTATGCATTTCACGCCCTTTTCTCTCACGTTTTGGTGGCAGATTGCAAATGCAACCACTTTCCTAAAAAACAAAGGTTAGCGCTTTTAAAAACAATGATAATCGAGCAATGATAATCATTTTAATTTAAAGGGGTTGGTTGATAACTCTCTGAGGATTTATAGGAAATAACACTAATACTTTGAGATAATTTAATAACTAAAGACTACTTAAGCCTATTTCATTTCCCCTTGTTACACTTTTGCCTTTTGATTCGCTGATCTGTGGTTTCCCCCTACAGGTGCAAGATATAAGTAAACAAACAAGGCAGTGATTTTTTAATTACAGTGTAGGGCTGTATGTCTTCGCTCCTTGCACCCCTACTAAAAACTTTGGCAATCTAGCTTATAAAGTTTAGATAGAAAATATTGAAAGTTACTTCTTCCAATTATAAAAATTGTTTATTATTCAAATTTGAGACGATAGTTGATTTTTCAATATAAAAGTATAATATGTGACACTTTTGTACCCGAGTTAATGCAAAGTATATCCGTATATTGTTGTTAGCTTTATCTGACTTGCCACCGCAATATCTTGCGAAAAGCTGCTTTATGCAAGCGCTTGCCGGCGATGGTCGCTCTACCCCTGTGCAATGCCCACGCTCAACTTCATCCCATTTTCCCAACATTGCCAGCAAGCAAAAAGGGGGTGCTACTATTAGCCAAACTTATCAGACGATGGCGATGAACTCCCAGGTGGTCTTGTTAAATATGTTTCTCCAGCGCCCTGTAGCAGGCTATAGTATATTTTGCATTCGTTTTATGAAATTGGGCGTTAAGTAGGTTAATATCGATAGTCTTAACTGTCAAATCCTTTTTGAATTGATTAAAATAGCTTTGTATAGAATAAGAAAAGTTTGTCAAGATTCATAAGGTGGAAATTTCAACAGTGCGCTAACGTGTGATTAAGACCAGACTGGCTAGATCGAAAAGTTGCTTACCCATTTAGCTGATTCTGCTAAAGTCTTGACTCCTAAGTTAAGGGAATTGGTAGAACAAAGTTAAGTGAGAGCAAAAAACGACCGTTATTCAATTTGCATTCATGGTGCCTATGCTACGCCTAATGGAAGAAAGCACAAAGCCGCCCTAAACAAGTCTTTTGTGACTAGGTTTTCGTGATATGGCGAACGGAACTCCACTCAGTAACTTGTGAAGAAAGTGTAAAAATTGGTATACGCATTTTTTATCACTTGAAGGCAAAAGATATGCTGTTTCTAAGTAAAGATTGTTCTACGTAATACATTGAATGAGATGTCAGCAGGTGTACTTAACATTAATTGAAATGAGAATACCACTGCAATTCCAAAAAGTTTTGGAGAAAATACAAAAGGATAGGTGTCTTTTTCAATGTCTTAACTTTCGTAGAATACGCTTAAAGTTGCTTAATGAGTTCATAGTTAGCACACAAAGACAGTGCAATTTCTGTGAAACAGGCTACAATCGGAACAGTCTTTACAAAAGAATCTCCCAACAGTCATATTCATTTGTATGGAGTAGTAAATTTTTTTAGCAGTCCGGAGTCTTTTTTAGACCAGCTAGTTAAAACGGATGTTGCTCGGCAACATAGATGGCGTTGACTAAGAATAGGAATTTCCCTTCAAGGAGCCTGCCCTTACACGGTAAAACTCCATAAGGAAGGTGTCAAAATTCCAACAAAATCTTAGGCAAAATAACCAAAAACCCTGTTTTCTGTTGGTAAATAGCTCACTTTAAGAGCGGCAAACACATCTTAAGTAATTGATTCTGCAAGGAGCATGAGGAACGCGGCATGAACCAGGCTAACAACGTACTCGAAAACATATATCAGCCTGATGAGCTAGAAATAATGAATCAGCCTGAGATTGAGTTAGAAGAACTCTTGATTGATGACGAAGAGGACTTGCTGACAGGCGATGAGGGCGAACTCGATGAATTTTTAGAGCCTCAGTCTGATGAGGACGACGCAAAGTCTGGGAAAGCCGCTAAATCGCGTCGTCGGACTCAAACTAAGAAAAAGCATTACACCGAGGATTCGATTCGTCTTTACTTACAAGAAATAGGTCGAATTCGCCTGCTTCGTGCAGACGAAGAAATTGAATTGGCACGGAAGATTGCCGACTTACTGGAATTAGAGCGAGTACGCGAAAAACTTGCACAGCAGTTAGCTCGTGAACCTAAGGACAGTGAATGGGCAGAGGCAGTACAAATACCGTTGCCACAATTTCGCTATCGGCTGCATGTTGGTCGCAGAGCGAAAGACAAGATGGTGCAATCTAACCTGCGCCTTGTAGTTTCAATTGCTAAAAAGTATATGAATCGAGGCTTGTCTTTCCAAGACTTGATTCAAGAAGGCAGTCTCGGTTTGATTCGCGCCGCTGAAAAGTTTGACCACGAAAAAGGCTACAAGTTTTCTACATACGCAACATGGTGGATACGTCAGGCAATCACCCGTGCGATCGCTGATCAATCCCGGACTATTCGCCTTCCGGTTCACCTGTACGAAACCATTTCCCGAATTAAGAAAACGACTAAGCTGCTTTCTCAAGAAATGGGTCGCAAACCCACCGAGGAAGAAATTGCTACTCGTATGGAAATGACCATCGAGAAGCTGCGGTTTATTGCTAAATCCGCACAGTTGCCGATTTCACTAGAAACGCCTATTGGGAAAGAAGAAGACTCTCGACTGGGTGATTTTATTGAATCGGATGGGGAAACCCCAGAAGACCAAGTTTCCAAAAATCTCCTACGGGAAGACTTGGAAAAAGTCCTCGACAGCCTCAGTCCTCGCGAACGTGATGTTCTCAGACTGCGGTACGGTTTGGATGATGGTCGCATGAAGACCTTAGAAGAAATTGGACAAATTTTTAATGTGACTCGCGAACGAATTCGTCAAATTGAAGCGAAGGCACTTCGTAAGTTACGTCACCCGAATCGCAACAGCGTTCTCAAGGAGTATATCCGTTAATTATTAATCATTAATCATGAGTCATTTGTTATGAGTTTTAGACAAATGACTCATAAGCGCGAAAAAAAACAAAGACACTAAAAAACCTGGAGGTACTAGCGACTTCCAGGTTTTTTAGTTATTCATTTATCTATTAGTGCTAGGCAATCCGTAGTCTTACAACTTACAGAATACCCCAGAAGTGTAGGAAACCCTGACCAGTAAACAGTTCAATCAAAGCTGCTGCTGAAAAGCCAATCATTGCTAAGCGACCGTTCCAATTTTCTGCTTGAGGTGTGAAACCCCAACGCCAAGCATTGCGATCTTCGATCACGGGAGAAGTAACTTTTGTTGCGTTTGTCATGGTTGGCACTCCAAAGAGAATTCCCTAAGTTTTGTTACTTTTAGTTAGTTATTTACAAGCAATCCGTAGTCTTAAAACTTACAGAATGCCCCAGAAGTGTAGGAAACCTTGACCAGAGAACAGTTCAATCAGAGCGGCTGCTGAAAAGCCAATCATTGCCAAGCGACCGTTCCAAATTTCTGCTTGAGGTGTGAAACCCCAACGCCAAGCATTGCGATCTTCGATTACGGGAGCAGTAACTTTTGTTGCGTTTGTCATCGTCGGCACTCCAAACTGAATTGTTTAAGGTCTGTTACCTTATGTAAACAAATATAACAAACTTCTTTAAGAAGTGTCATCTTTTTTATAAGATTGTTAGATTTTTTTGACTTATAGTTTATTTTCCGCTAATTGAAGAAGGCATCTATGCTGAGGGCAGAGGCCAGCTATGACATGTTCGTTGGGGTTGGGCAAATCCCAACCAATTGTAAGCACCGCAAGTGACGGTGGGGTTTTAGACCCTTGTTCCCCAGTTTTGGCATACTTTTGATTTCCGACCCCTATTAATGAGGAGTTGTACTGAGCTCTACCCTTTTTTAAATAAGGTTTAAGCATTATGAAACCAGAAATAAAGTTCAAACAGACATGCTTCCTACTACTTCCGTTACTGATTGCACAGGTTGGTGTAGCTCAAATGCCACAACTGTTAGCTGCGCAAGGGGCGATCGCGCCGTTAGATGAAAGTATTAGTAGGGTGGGCATAGCCTCCGTCCACGCTTAGTCGTCAGCTCTTGCATTACGAGTGTAGTTCGACGACACAAATGATTTTTTCTTCGCGATTAAGTTGAAGGATACTTTCACCAATGGCATCTTTGCCAGGGGTGGGAACTGTTTCCACTCCAAGGCGTACCACGCGTTGATGATTTGTGACTAGCGCCACCTCAGCACCTGCAGTTGCTCGTACCATTCCTGCTAAAATATCAGTTTTGTTGGTGAATTTAAAGGTCTGAGTCCCGATATCGCCTCGATTCGCTGAGCGCAAAGCACTCACTGGCATACGTTTAGCATATCCCAATTGAGTCACCAGTAATAGGTTTTCCTTCGTGCTTGAGGCTACAAAACCAACCATCTCTTCTTGCTGACGCACACGTAAACCTTGCAGACCCATCGCAGTGCGACCCATAATGGGGAGTTGATGATCATTCACCTCAAATTTCAAAACTCTCCCACCTGAACTTGCTAAAATTAGATGCTCACCCGTCTTAGTGAACTGAGTTGATAACAATTCATCACCATCTTTGAGTTTCAAAATGGTAATTCCGCGCCGGGTGAGATGAGTGAATTCTGTCAGGGAAAAACGCTTGATTCTTCCTTGCTTCGTCAGGAGAACCATCTCGCCATCTTCTGGGTGTTCAGGCAGTACAAAGCGGTTAATAACAGCTTCTTGAGCGCCCTGAGCAGAGTTCGAGAGCAAGGTAATCAATGGTGTTCCCCGTGCAGAACGTCCATTGGTAGGAGGAATATCTGCCACATTCACTGGGTAAACCTTGCCACCACTGGTCAGTACCAGCAACTCTTTTGCCGTGTCGGTCAACACGGTTTGGATGACGGTGTCATTATCAGACGTACCGTTGTCAGCTCTTGCCTTCCGGGCTGAAGGCTGACGACGTACATATCCCCGGTGGGTAAATTCTAAAACCACTTCTTCTGAGGGCACTTCCAACAGGGGATTCTCGATTTTCAATTTTGGACTCTCAGTCTGCTCCTGTGCTCCTGTGCTTTTGGTCTCCCCTATGATTTTGGTACGACGGGCATCGTTGTATTTGCGCTTGAGCGATCGCAAATCTTTTTTCAGTGATTTCAGTAACTCGCGTCTATCGTTGAGTAATCTCTGCAACACCTGAATCTGCTCATTGAGCTGCTCATACTCTTTGTGTAAGTTTTGCTGTTCTAAATTGGTTAAACGACGCAATGGCATAGCCAAAATCGCATCCGCCTGCACCTCACTTAAATCGAGTCGGTTTTGCAGGCTCATTTTTGCCGTAGTGCCATCAGCCGCACTCCGTAATATTTCTACAACTTCATCTACGTGAGAAAGTGCTTTGAGTAAACCTTCAACTAGATGCAGCCGGTTTTGAACCTTAGCTAACTCATAAGAGTAGCGCCGGTTTAGTGTCTGCTCTCGGAAACTCAAAAACTCTTGTAACAATTGACGCAAGGTCAGTTGACGCGGTTGTCCATCCACCAAAGCTAAGAGAATCGCCCCAAAGTTACTTTGCAAAGCGGTTTGGTGATACAAATTCTGGAGAACTTCTTGGGGGTTGGTATCGCGTTTTAGTTCAATCACGACGCGCATTCCTTGGCGATCGCTTTCATCTCGCAGATCCGCAATTCCCTGAAGACGACCTTGATTCACCAAATCGGCGACTTTCTCAATCCAACCTGCCTTATTTACTTGATAAGGCAATTCTGTCACCACAATTGCTGTCCGCCGCTTGCTACCTCTACTACCTGCAACTTCCTCTATCTGGGCGACTCCCCGCAGCACAATACTCCCTTTACCTGTGGTGTATGCTTCTTTGATTCCAGAGTTACCGACAATTTCACCACCTGTGGGAAAGTCTGGTCCGGGAATAATCTCAAATAACTTTTCATCAGCTAAGTCGGGATTATCAATTAATGCAATCAGCCCATCTACCACTTCCCCTATATTGTGTGGTGGAATATTCGTCGCCATCCCCACAGCAATACCAGAACTCCCATTGAGCAAAAGAAATGGCAGCTGTGCTGGCAGTACAGTTGGCTCTTGCTGGGAATTATCGAAGTTACCGATAAAGTCCACCGTTTCTTCGCCAATTTCTGTCAGCATTCCCTCGTGGCTGATCGATGCAAGGCGCGTTTCTGTGTAGCGCATCGCCGCTGGCGGGTCATTATCCACGCTCCCGAAATTCCCATGTCCTGCCAGTAAGGGATAACGACTGGAAAACTCTTGTACCAGCCTGACCAAGGCATCATAAACCGCTTGGTCGCCGTGGGGGTGGTATTTACCTAACACGTCTCCCACCACACGGGCACACTTACGATAAGGTCGATCCGGCGTCAGACCCAGTTCGTGCATAGCATACAAAATGCGCCGGTGAACTGGCTTTAAGCCATCTCGCACGTCTGGTAACGCCCGCCCGACAATCACACTCATGGCATATTCTAAATAAGACCGTTGCATCTCGGTATGCAAGGCTGTGGTAATGACCTGTCCCTCACAGAGAAGGTTTAATTGTTTTGCCATGAGTTTTTTTTCCCTATATTTCCACTACACAAAATTTGCCGTTAATGAAGACTGCAGCTACCACAGCATAACGGATGAAATACTCTTCATTACAGAATCTTGATAGTCAAAGGATAGAAAGCAGTAGTATTATCCTTGTTGACCGAGATTTATATTGATTATTTCAAGCATAGGCACACTCATTGTTTTGATTAGGTGCTATTCCCCTTCTCGGACACGTGCGCCTTTAGTTAAGATGGGCTAACAAAAGTCAAATTCTCATGAAAACTGTTTTGATTGTCGAAGACGATCTGATTAATGCTCGTGTTTTTTCCAAGATTTTGACCAAGCGAGGTGGCTTGCAGGTGAAACATACTGAAAATGTGGAAGAGGTCATCGAAATTGCCCAATCGGGGGAAGTTGACATTATCTTGATGGATGTTTCTCTGTCAAGAAGTGTTTACCAAGGTAAGTCTGTTGATGGTATCAAAATTACACAAATGTTAAAATCCGATCCCCAAACAGCTTCCTTACCTATTATTTTGGTAACAGCACACGCTATGGAAGGCGATCGCGAGAACTTTCTCAAACAAAGCGGCGCTGATGGCTACATCTCCAAGCCAATCGTTGACCATCAACAGTTTGTTGACCAAATCATGGCAGTACTACCTAAACAGGATAATTAAACGCACAATTTGGAGTCCAAAATAATGTCCACCCCACGGTAAACTGCACCTAGCACATTTCCATAGTAGTGTCCTTTCATGAAGAACACATACCTGGAGTAGCCCAACCCCAATATGTTTGTTGGGCTACTGCTTCTTTTACAGAATAATATATATGTACTATTAGATGAGATTTTGAGCAAGTGGCTGCGTCAAATATCAGTTTCAGAAGGGAGCCAGACAACAACTATGTATTCCCCCTCATCTTCCTCATCTTCCTCATTCCTACAAGTTTCGTGTTCGCTATTGTGGTATAATACGCTGTCTCATTGTAGGAGATGATGGTTCTTCACGTTGTTGGAGAGCAGCTTGAATGCCCGGTAATTCTAAGAATTTTTTCGTATCAGACAGCAGCCGCGCGCCCCAGAGATTTTGTTTGAGAAAATCTACATTAGCGTAGCGTTCATCAATGCGGATTGCAGCTTGTCCCATTGCTAGAGCTTGTTGCTGGTCGCCTTTAGTATACAAAGCTACTGCCAATGCGAGTAAAGGCTCTGCCGCTTGTTTCTCAATAGCAACAGCACCTTGCCATTGCTTAATTGCGCCCTGGATATCGCCCTGTTCGTACAAAATTAACCCAACATTGTTGATGGCAGGCCAGAATTTTTTGTCAAAGGAGACTGCTTTTCTGTACTGAGCCACTGCGTCTGGAAGTTTACTCAGCATATAGTAAGCATTGCCCAAATTAAACAATCCCTCTGCATCGTTGGGTTTTAACTTCAAACCCTCTTGATAGTAGTTGGCAGCCTCTTGATACTTTTGCTGCTGAAAGTAAGCCGAACCCAAAGCGAACTGAACATCCCCATTTTTAGGGTTGAGAGATTGTGCCTTTTTCAGGGCTTTGATTCCCCCATCCAAATCTTTGGCTTGCAAATACAAACCACCTAAGAGAAACCAGACTTTATCGTTCTTAGGAGCGAGTTGTGATGCCAACCGCGCTCTTGGTAAAGCTAGTTCAAATTGTTGGAACTGCGCTAGTTGGGCTGCTTCCTTTGCCAAACCTAACCCTTGCTGTTCCAATTTTGCTGCATCAAGTTGCAGTGTATGAGGTACCAGTGCTTGTGCATTTGTCGGTTGAGGTAAACTACACAAACCACAGACAACCAAAAGAGAAATTAAACCAATCCGTTTAGGCACACTACCGCCTCTTTGCCAAGAATGAAAGAACCTTTCAGCTAGCTTAAACGATTTCCCTGGTTGACGACAGCAAAATTTTACAGACACAAGAACTCAGAATCCAGAACTCAGAATTCTGCAGCTAGCAACTTAGAATGCCCCTCTGGATTTTTCTAGTAGCTATTGAAGCTGAGTTTCGATGCGATCGCACAGTATTTTTATTGAATTTTAACTTTAAGCATTGACCTTGACATTCTTATAACATGGGAATAAATTAATAAGTAAGCACTTACTAATTTATGGCTCGTATACCTAAAATTACCAATGAGCAAATCTTGGAGGCAGCACGTGAAGTTTTTTTAGAAAAAGGCTTCAGCGGATCAACTTTAGAGATTGCAGCACGCTCTGGTGTTTCTGAAGCGTCAATTTTCAAGCGCTTCTCAACCAAAGAAGAATTGTTCTTCACTGCGATGGGAATTCCAGAAAAACTTGTATGGGTGAACGAGCTTGAAACTCTTGTTGGCAAGGGCAACCTCAAAGAGAACTTAATTCAAATCTGCTTACGGATTCTGGAATTCCACCGAGAGGTTATGCCTCGAGTCATGATGCTGCAATCACGAGGGAAAATCCCAACACCTGAAATACCAAAGCCAAAGCTTATTCAACATGTCAATGCACTAACTGCTTTTTTAGAGCGTGAGATAAAACAAGGCCGGCTTCGCCCTTGCGATCCCAAAACTATTGCTCACCTCTTACTAGGATCTCTGATGAATTATGTTTTGTCAGAGCATATAGGAATTCAAGTAAGTATGCCCACTACTGAGCAAGAGTTCGTGCAGTGTCTTGTAGAAATTCTTTGGCAAGGAATCGCACCAGTCAAACATGAATAGGGTGACACAGCCAAATCTTTTTTTTAGCCAATTAATAAGTAAGTACTTACTTTTAAAATAGGGAGTTGAATTCTATGATATTGCGTCGCACTGCTGTTCTAACAGTTCTGTTCTTCTGCCTGGGTAGCACTGTTGCTTGGGGTATACCATCTCAGCTTTTTAAGATATTCATTGCACAAATATCAAATCAACCGTTAGGTTTTGAACTTGGTCAAGTTGAACTGATTGCGGCACTTAATCTCACACCGGAACAACAAAAGCAACTTGACATTGCTTTCAACCAGAATAAAGAGCGAATCAAGCAAAATCAGCAAGCAGTGCAGCAAGGTGTTCTTGAGTTGGAAGCACTTATAGAAGGTACAGCCACACCAAACCAAATTCGCTTTAAACACAGCCAGGTTCAACAGTTGCGCCAACAGCTTGAAAATACATACTTTGAAAATATGTTGGCAATGCGAGCAGTGTTGACTCCAGAGCAACGTCGTAAACTGTCTAAATTTGTACACAACCAGAAAGCGAATTTACACAATCAGTCTGCTGAAAACCAAGATGATTTTCATCTTATACAGATTTAATGATTGTAATAGAAAGCTCTCAAGTTTCTTTAAGCAAAGCAAAAGATGATTCTCGGCAATTAAAAATTTTACAATACTGGAGCCATTTCGCGGTGCTTTCATTCTGGCTGTGTTTGTACAGAAATTTGCTACTTACGTAAGATTTACAGTGTTGATAATAACTGAAAAAGTCACCCATTCAGGTGAGGTCGTAAATTACCAAGAACCAATATTATAAAGGAAAGTTAAGTCAGTATAATTATACATATTCATATAGTTGTTGACTTATTAATAACTCTATTTTATTCATGCCTAGTAACTCCAAAAGTTGTAAAAACTCCAACTTCTTGGTTTCGCTCCACTAAAAGACACTCAAGTAAAGAAACTTTCATTACAAGCTATTCATGACTACATACTTAGAAATTCCTGTAATTGGTAAAAAAGTTAAACATCCACTACGGTGGCTGATTGGTTTGGTGGCAGCTGGTACGTTGGTTGTGGGTACAACGACAACCTACACACTTGTCAATCGTGGGACAAGCAAGCAAGATATCGCTGCACTGACTGTGCCAGTGGAAGCAAAAAATGTTACTGTGCGAATTTCTGCCAGTGGTAAGGTGCAGCCTGTTCAGAGCGTGAATATCAGCCCGAAAAACCCTGGAACTCTTACAGAGTTGTATGTTGAGCAAGGCGACAAGGTCAAGCAGGGACAAATTCTTGCCAAGATGGACAGCGCAGATATTCAAGCCAAACTCTCTCAGGCTCGTGCAAACTTAGCGCAGAACCAAGCACAGTTGGAGCAAGCCCAGGCTGGAAATCGTCCTCAAGAAATCGCCCAACAAAAAGCGCGTTTGGCACAAGCTGAGGCGCAACTTGCCGAAGCTCGTGCAGGTAATCGTCCTCAAGAAATTGCGCAAGCACAAGCTCAAGTGGACGCAGCTCAGGCAAAGGCGAACTATACAAGCGAACAAGTCAAGCGCTACCAATACCTCTACCAGCAGGGAGCAGAGAGAAAACAATTACTCGACCAAGCCATTAGCGAAGATAATGCTGCCAAAGCAAGTTTGCAAGAAGTTCAAAAACGGCTATCGCTGCAACAAATTGGCACTCGTTCTGAACAAATTGCCCAACGACAAGCGACGGTAGAAGAAGCACGAGCATCACTACAGCTTTTGGAAGCAGGTTCTCGTTCTGAGGAAATTGCCCAACGCAAAGCAGCTGTTGCTGCTGCGGCTGCTCAGCTAAAAGCGGAGGAAGTAAATCTGGAAGAGACTATCATCCGCGCTCCCTTTTCTGGAGTTGTGACGCAAAAGTATGCCAACATTGGCGCGTTTGTGACACCAACAACTTCTGCTTCTTCGAGTGCATCGGCAACTTCTAGTTCTATTGTCGCCGTAGCACGCGGTTTAGAAGTTTTGGCGAGTGTCCCGGAAGCTGATATCGGCAGAATTAAGCAGGGGCAGCAGGTAGAAATTGTTGCTGATGCCTATCCTGACCAAGTTTTTAAAGGTCATGTCCGGTTGATTGCTCCTGAAGCAGTTAAGGAAGAAGGCGTGACATTATTCCAAGTAAGAGTTGCAATTGATACTGGTTTAGATAAACTGCGTTCTGGGTTGAACGTGGATATGACGTTTTTAGGTGACAAGGTACAAGGTGCCTTACTTGTACCGACTGTGGCAATTGTTACTGAGAAGGGTGACACAGGTGTTTTGGTACCAGATGAAAAGAATAAACCTCTGTTTCGCCCCGTCACAATTGGAGCACAAATCCAAGACCAAACTCAAATTTTAGAGGGAGTCCAACAGGGCGATCGCATATTTCTCAACCCACCGGCAGATTACAAAATTCAGCAACGCCAACAACAGCAGAAGAAATGAACATCGTAGAAAGTATGCAGATGGCAGGGAAAACCCTGCTGTCAAATAAATTACGCAGCGCCCTTACCATGCTGGGTATTGTCATCGGGAACGCCTCGGTGATTACCATGATAGGCGTCGGTGAAGGGGGACAAAAATTTGTGAATAAGCAGTTGGAATCGTTAGGACCAAACGTCCTGTTTGTCATTCCTGGAAATCGCGAAACTCAGCGCATCTCAAATGATGTGCCAAAAAATTTGGTACTGGAAGATGCGGAGGCTATAGCCTCTCAAGTACCAACAATAGCAGGAGTGTCTCCAGAGTTAAACGGGAGATATGTAGTTAATTACCGTAACAGAAACACCAATGTCAACATCATTGGCACAACTCCCAGCTTTCCCAGGGTACGGGAGTTTGACACCGCCACAGGTCGGTTTTTTACCGACATAGATATGAAGCGCAATAATCAAGTGACAGTGCTGGGTGCTAACTTAGCAGAAAGATTGTTTGGTACTACTAACCCCGTAGGTAAGCAATTGCGGATTAAAAATGCTACCTTTCAAGTTATTGGTGTCCTAGAACCCAAAGGCTCAAGCTTGGGAGCAGATTATGACGAAGCAGCATTGGTACCACTTACAACCTCAGCAAATCGACTTGTCGGACGGAATTCTCCCTACGGCATTGCCTTAAATTACATTGTGGCTTCTGCTCGTGATAGCAATAGTGTCGATGCGGCAGAGTTTCAAATCACCAATTTACTCCGTCTAAGGCACAAAGTTATCAGCGAAGATGACTTTACCATCCGCACTCAAAAGGACGCTTTACAAACTCTTGGTCAAATCACGGGTGCTTTGACAATCATGTTGGCTGCGGTAGCAGGTATCTCTCTGTTTGTCGGCGGTATCGGCATTATGAATATTATGCTTGTCTCCGTTACCGAACGCACTCAAGAAATTGGTTTGCGTAAAGCTATTGGTGCAACTGAGCAAGATATTTTGTCACAGTTCATCATTGAAGCCATTATTCTTTCAGCCGCAGGTGGTTTAGTCGGTACAGCGGTTGGTGTCAGTGGTATTATGCTGGTATCAGCCTTGACTCCGTTACAAGCAGGAATTTCTCCTGTAGCGATCGCCCTTGCAGTTGGTGTTTCTGGCGGTATTGGTTTATTCTTTGGCGTTGTTCCTGCACGTCGTGCTGCTCAACTCGACCCGATTGTCGCTTTAAGAAGTGCTTAAAATGATTTTAACCGCAGATCCACACAGACGTACGCGGATATAACAGACAATTATCTGCCGTTATGGAGTAAGAAATTATTATGGCAAACACTTTATCGGTAACTGACTCCCGCGTTCCCAACCCAGTAAATCAACCAGTCATCATTCGCCTGGAAGATATTTTTAAAGTTTACGGCAGTGGCGAAACTGAAGTGCGAGCGCTCAACGGTGTTAATTTAACTGTAGAGCAGGGTGAATACTGTTCCATCATGGGACCATCTGGTTCTGGTAAATCCACAGCAATGAATATCATTGGCTGTTTAGATCGCCCCAGTTCGGGACATTACTACCTAGATAACCTCGATGTCGCCCAAATGGAAGATGCAGATCTGGCACGAATTCGCAACAAAAAACTGGGGTTTGTGTTCCAACAATTCCACCTCTTATCCCAACTGTCAGCGTTAGAAAATGTGATGCTACCCATGGTGTATGCTAGTGTGAATCCTGGCGAACGTCGCGACAGAGCAGCCGAAGCACTCAAGCGAGTCGGCTTAGAGAAGCGTCTCAACAATAAACCAACTCAACTTTCTGGAGGACAGCAGCAACGTGTGGCGATCGCCCGTGCCATTGTTAACCGTCCAGTTTTACTGTTAGCCGATGAACCGACAGGCGCACTCGACTCGCGCACAACTCAGGAAGTTTTAGATATCTTTACCGAGCTGAATGCCACTGGTATCACTGTTGTCATGGTAACCCATGAGCCAGATGTTGCTCGTCAAACAAAGCGTGTTGTTTGGTTTCGTGACGGTGAAGTCGTACACTCCAACCTCAGCCCATCTGATGTGGGTCATTTGGCAGCGTCTTAGCTTGCTAAGTACAGCCATTGCATAAGTTCGTAACTTTTTTAAACGCTGAGGAACGCTGAGGAACGCGCAGAGGGACGCAGAGTCTTGGTTTAAGTTTTCGCTATGAACTTATACAATCATGTACTAAGTACGCCTCATGATAAAAAAGGTATTGTTTCACTATCTGGTTTAGGGAACACCACGCGCTGCACACGATGAACCAAGGTTGAGGAAACAGAGAACAGCGTGAATCCGATGAGTGGGTGAAGTACTCCCAAAGGCAAAGGTGATTTCAGATGAATGGTCAGAAATTGCAGTGCCAACAGTACTGGCATACTTGCTGTCAGGCTTCGCACTCGTTGAGGAAACGGACTCAAGTACACCCATAAGAGCAGGAGCAGTGACAGTCCGCTATACCCCCGCACCAGCCAAACATGGATGTTCCACCACTGAGGGTTGTAAAAGTACGCGAGTCCAACCGTCAACACTTGGGCAGTGAGGCAGAGGTTGAAAACTACAGTAATGGCAAAAAAGCCAATCTGAATCCACCGTGCAGGTGGTTGTATACTATCAGTACCAAAATTTGTTGCCATAATCAGAATTTTTCAGAATGAATCTGTGGAGTATTGCTGGAGGAGCAACGCGAGAAAGTAGGGTTATCGACGAGCATCGCGCTACTCCCAGAATGAAACGCTAAGCGACTCCCTTTCCGGTACAAAATTACCTATCTTTTCCTTGGCGTTCTTGGCGACGCCAGTCGCCTACGGAGGGAAACCCTCCTGCAGCGCTGGCTCGTCTTGGCGGTTAGTTAATAGGTAATCTTCCAGCGTGACAGGAGTAATCGTCCTTTACAGCGCTTTTCACATGATTAGACCACAAATCGTAGGGTGGGCATTGCTCCTAAAAGCCCATGTGATGCACATTTAAGGTATTCGTGAGCAATGCCCACCTTACAGAAAACCGCTGTAAGTTGCATATTGTAATTTAAGAAAGCCTTTGTGGGATGGGCATCTTGCCCGTCCAGTTATCAGAGAATAAATGCACATTAGCTTACTAATGAGTCCCTAATTCTACTGCATCAAGCGCCTGGACTGGCATGTCAGGAAGGCTACCCCACTCATTCCAAGAACCGTCGTAATTGCGTACATTCTGATAGCCCAGTAAATACTTCAAGACAAACCAAGTATGGGCGGAGCGCGCCCCAATTGCACAGTACGTTATCACTTCCTTGTCAGGAGTGATGCCCTTACTGCTGTATAAAGCGTACAGTTCTTGAGCTGATTTGAACGTCTCATCTTCGTTCAGAGCTGATTCATAAAAAATGTGAACTGCACCTGGAATGTGCCCTGCACGCTGGCTTCCTTCTGGTGGTTTCATGGTGAACAATTCACCGCAATACTCTTGAGGTGTGCGTACATCGACCAAAATGCGGTCTAAGTTGCCAATAGCTTCTTGCACTTGCTCCCGCAGCGCCCGTATGCTTGAATCGGGTTCCTGTGCTGTATAAGTGGTTGTCTGGATGGTCGGGATTTCGCTCACCAGAGGGCGTCCTTCGCCAATCCATTTCTTGCGACCACCATTCATCACTCGCACATCCCTATGACCAAATACTTTCAGCAACCAAAAAATAAAAGGGGCACTAGCATTATGGTCGCCATAGACAATGACAGTTGTGTCTTTGGCGATACCTGACTGCGCAAGCAGTCCTGACAACGCCACTTTATCAAAATTGATACGGTAATCAGGCAGCAAGATGGTGAACCCGTTCCAAAAGACAGCACCTTTAATGTGACCATCATATGCCGTTGCGTCCATATCCACTTGGATAAGACGCACTTTGGGATCGCTCAAATGCTCAGCAACCCATTGAGTGTCTACAAGAACTTCAGGATGAGCGTAATTTACCAATGACATAGGGCGTGACTCCTTGCTCTGTAACTGTGATGAGGTTAGAGTAAGATTGATTTTCTGACGCGCCTAGTCCTCGAACGAGTACATTTTGTAGCAACGATGATGGCAAATTCTTTGCAGTCTTTATTTGGGGCGATCGCCTCCGCTCGTGACGAAGAAGAACTACGACAGCACGTTATGGTTAAAGTTGGTGAGTACTTTGTTGCCCATCGTTGGGGGCTTTTTTTCTTTGATAAACTTCCCCCTGTCGATTCCAATCTTCCAAGTATCGTTAAACGAGCTTTATCTGTAGAACACAATCCAGTCTTGCGGTACGTGGTTGAGCAGCATGCCCCAGTTCACGAAGAGTTGTTGTTACCTGCTGGGGTATGGAAGATAATTTGCCCGCGTTCTGATCATGGGCATGTAATGGCTGGACCTATTGTCAGCAATGGTGATCTTGTCGGCGGAATTGGGTTTACCCGGGTTCGAGGGACTGATCCTTTTAATACTCGGAATTTGGCTGACCTGTGTGCCCTCTGCCTTCATCTGTCCACTTGGCTAACAAAAATACAGTCGCAACCGGCTCTATTCAATTCTCCAAATATTAACCGTTTAACACCACGTGAAATTGAAATTGCCGAACTGGTGGCACAAGGGCTAACAAGTGCTGAAATTGGTGCAGCCCTTTGGATTACTGAAAATTCTGTTAAGCAAGCCCTAAAACGGATGTTCCGAAAGCTTGAAGTTTCCTCTCGTGCTGAGTTAGTAGGGCGGCTTTTCTCAAACACAAAGCTTTCCCCATCCAAGGAACACGCAGCTTATACTAAGTTGTCGTTTTGAACTCTATCAAATGCCTAAAAATTAGCAATCTTTGCTGACTGAAACTTTTGTAGAACCCTGTAGTATAATAAAAACTACATTTGTATTTTTTATTATAATGCTAACCTACAAACGCAATCTTAAAAATGTTGACTGGGAGGAGATGAAAACAACGCTCAGTCAAGATAAATTTGACAATGGTAGAAGCCCTGAACAGCTTAGAGCATCGTTTACCAACAGTTACGCGACTTGTATCGCTTATGCAGAGAATCGTATTATTGGCACCGCTCGCGTGCTATCTGATGGGGTTTGTAATGCTTACGTAGTTGATGTCTGGACATTTACGCCCTATCGGCGTCAAGGAGTTGCCAGCACAATGATGCGAATGCTATTGGACGAGTTACAGGGTCAGCATATTTGTTTATTTACAGATACAGCTTTAAACTTTTACAAAAAGCTTGGCTTTACCAAAGGAGAAATTTGTATGGAAAAGGTTATCGGTAAATGGTTAGTCAACACATTAGTAACAGAGAATTAATAATTTTCATATCATGGCTAATAACTAACTGCTCATGGTTATTAGCTATTAGCCATTAGCCACTAGTCTCTACTGATTAAAGGCTTGAGGTTTTGCCAGTTTGCGCTTGCGTTTCAATCGGCTTAACGTCGGTGTAGCCCATTTCACCGACAATTGTCCGCAGCACGGACATTTGCTCTTCAAAATCCAATCCTTCTATTTGGGAAAGCGCATTGTTAATTGCGTCAGTTGCTTTGTAGTTTTGTGGCATATCAACGACTTGATCGCCCATAGATACCGCCCAAACATACCAAACAAAGAGCTGGTTATTTTCTTTTATTGCACCATAGGCACGAGAATATTCCGTATCATCGCGGTTGACAATTTGCCGCATGATTGAAAGTTGTTCGTCGTCAGACAATTCATAATAGTTTCCTAACAGCTTTGGCGCTAGTTCTGGCTCGCCAGCAGCAGGAGCAGCTGGAGTAATTGAGTCCCCCATTTTCTTATAAACAAAATAGAGCCAAGCGAGTTTGGCATCAGTATCTAAGCTGTTAAATGCTTCTACAACTTTTTGAGTTTCATTGCTTAAAGCTTGAGGAACATTTTTATCGTAACTTGCAGTCATAATTTATCTCCAGAGCTATTTAATATGTCAATCTAGGGGTATCAGAGTTTGAGAATCAGTATCGACCCCCAAGAGAAAGAGTTTTAAAAATTGGAGAAATATGATTTTATATACCTTTTAATAGAGGTAAAAGTCTATCCAGCGATACCAAGGAAAGAAAAGCTTTTTTTGTTAAAATGCGGCATTGATAGAGAAATTTTTGGAGAAATGAATAATGCCGGAAGAAATAAAACCCAACCAATCACAAGCTCCTACTCATGACGCACAATTAGCGGCTGACAACATAGCGAGCGGTGAAGAAAAAACTCCAAGCGTCGATATGGAAGCAGATTATCAAGCTGCACAACGACTCAGCGTTAGTGAAATTGACCGCACTGGTGAAGGTGCAAAAGCAGCTCAAGAGGCGACTGCACCTAAGCAGGAGGTGAGCGAACCTCAACAAACAACCACACAAGCCCAGCCCACTGGTAATCCGAGTGATTACGTAGATATGGCGAAGGAAATTGGTGGTTCCCGAAATCAAGGTGGAACTAATGTTACTGACGATTTGGTAGAAAAAGCTAAGGAAAAGGGTCAATCGAAAAAGTAAATTTGTCTGTAGTTAGTAAAAAATCAATTTTAAAAAAGCTCGACCTATATTAGGTCGAGCTTTTAACAATTTTGTGAGATGTGTCTTTTGAAGTCTTAAGAACTACTTGATAGAATTACCTGCCTTAAGGAGCAGATCTCCAAGTTGCTTCACCTTAGTAGCAACATCACCTGTTGCATCAGCAGCTGCACCCTGTGTGTCCTCGCCCAAATCGACGAGAATCTTGGATATTGTTGCTTTGTCACCACTTTGGAGTGCCTGTTTGAGTTCACCCAGGTCTTCTGCAATATCATTTCCTTGGAGCTGTTGTTGCCAACTGTCGATCACAGCAATGGCTTGCTCAGCAGGTATGGAAGTTAGACCTCCTTGTAAAGCAGAGATCGTGGTATCGATGTCAGCCATAACTATTTTCCTCTGCTAAGTGTTTTTTCGTCAATGACTCAGAACCTTGGTATTGAAAACTACTTTCATACCAAGGTTTATTTTTCTTAATATAAACATAAAAGTCCTCATCCTACAGAGGTAGATATACTTGTATAACTTTTGCTCTATTTACAGATTGACAGGTAATGTGTAATCTTTGTAATAGTTATGGAATCTATTTAATTCTTATTTAATTTTGGTAGCAAACACTCCTGTTTCTGAGCTATATCAAACCTATTTAATTTGTAAAAATCACGCATATTTAGATTCCCGACTTCTTCAAGAAGTCGGGAATCTGATTGTTCACGGTGCCTGTAGGGCCTATGATTTACGATTGCTACA
>NZ_JBAHYJ020000098.1:0-51124 GCF_036697665.2 Scytonema sp. PRP1
TACCGGGCTAGAGCAACAAATTCAGCAGTTGCAAGCTTCTATGATCTCATTGACAGAGGCATTTAACCAGCGCTCGGAGCTACAGCAAATAGAACAGTTAAGCCAAAGCACCGCCCAACTGCAAGAGCAGGTTTCAGCACTGCCGCTAATACCAGCACCCTTTGACCCTACCGGGCTAGAGCAACAAATTCAGCAGTTGCAAGCTTGTGTGAGCTCATTAACTGAGGCATTTAACCAGCGCTCAGAGCTAGAGCAAATAGAACAGTTAAGCCAAACCACCACCCAACTGCAACAGCATGTTTCTGCACTTCCTCCCTACTTTGACACCAGCGATCTGAAGCAAGAAATTCAACAGATCAGAGCAGAACTCCAATCCCTACGCCAACAGGTACAATCCTCAACCCCTCCTGCCGAAACAGTCAACGGTGGTCAAACCCGGTTAGCGCACCCAGAGCTTAATGGCAAACTAGCCAGACTCCCGCAACTGTTCAAGAGTTTCGCTCAGATGCAGCACCAGTTGGTAGAGCTACAGCGCTTAACTGCTAAAAGCGATCGCACAACTGTGCCCCCGCAAGAGCAGTTGTCTGAACTATCCCCAATAACACATCGGGTTGCTTCCTCAAACGGAACGCAATTGACAACCAGTCTGAAAAATGGAACGCTTGCAGTGAGAACGACTCATGGCGATGGCTGAGGCTCGTGGCATTGGCAAAGTAATTTCAGATGGTGATACAAGCAGCCAAGAAAGACCATCTTACACTGAATCCGCGGCCTACTAACCTGATGATTAGTCCTGCGGCTCACTTGCTATGTACTGCGCGAAGAAATTCTCCTCTCAATGTCTGTTTATCATTTCGGGGACAGCCTACGATGGATGGAAAAGTCCGACTCTGGGTATCAACGCATGCGATCGCTGAATTTTATCCGGTTAGGCAACAAACTGTCACATCCCTCCTGGGATTTGATGGGTGGCGCGAGATGGATAAGGCACAGATAGAGGAGTTCGTCGCTAGTCTGAATCGGTTATTTGAAGAAGCCAGCGTTTAAATCAAACCAGGCAAAGTTGAGAAGCCTGGACTTTAATTAGCGCTATGAACCACATAGCAATAGTTTCAGCCTTCCGAAATTCCCCCGCTAAGGGGAGTTCGGCTTAAAGTTTCCGTTACCCATAATTTTGAGTGTTGCTGCTTTGATGCTGGGGCTTGGGGCTGTTGCAAATAGGGTCTAACCCGCTCTAGCGGGAGCACCCCGGTATACGCACCGCAGTCATAGATACTCATAACTGCGATGAGCGCCCAGTGGTTCTGCGGCACATCCTTAAAGGGGTTTGGCAACGAATCTGCTCGGTCTTGAGAAGAGGCTTGCAGAACTTTAGGACTTACGCATTGACAAAATAAGCAAGAAGTGCAGTAAGTATGGATGAGGAAATTTTCAGGCGATTGCGCGGAGCGCAGTGCCCTAAAGGGCAATCGCTAATTAATAGGGACACGCTCAAGACCGATAATATCTGTGTTGTCTTGATGATGTGGGGTTAGAGCTATCAGAGCAACTACTAAGCCTGTCCCCTGCCAAATGTAATTTGGACACGTATACTCTGTTCTTACTGGCAGAGTCAAAATATCCGGGTTGTACCCGCTTGGCAGAGATTTTAGAAGGAATATCTCATGATAGCGTCAATAGATTTTTGTTGAGAGAACGGTATGAACCGCTCATATTTATGTTGGGAGGTAAAACCACATCTTAATTTAAGAGGTGGAACTTTAAGTGGAGACGATACAGTTATTGATAAACCTTATAGTGACCCGCTATTAGTCGCCGGACGCCAAGAACTATGAGGCGTGACGGTGGATGCATCTGCTGTCAGAAATACCTCACCTTTGGCATTTATCACCCACCCGTTAGCTTCTACAATGGGTTGTGGTATCGGCTTGTTAGGATTGCTGCTCACACTTTGTATAGAACGGGTTTCATTTTCAGCATCAATAGCAATCCAATTTGCGATCGCAGCATCACTAACCAGAGGTTCTATGGGACTAGCTGCTAAGCCTCCACGTCCAGTAATAACAAATCTGTTTTCATCTCGATTTGCACCAGCTTGACACACTTGGGATACTTCTGGTTCCACGATATCCACTGGCAAGTTGACTAATCCCTGACTCGGGTCGATGCTGGGATTGTTAATTTCCACAGTACCATTCAACTGAGGACCTGCCTGAGAACTGGCATTAATATCGCTCAAATCAGTAAGTTCAGGACGCTTCTGGAGTCCATAAACTCCAGCAGAGGTAATCGTAATTCTACCTCCCTTCCGGTTTGTTCCCGTGACTCGAGTCAAAATGTTCTCAATGCCAGCAGGATTGGTAAAATAGGCTCCTCGTCCTGAATCAACGTTGAATTCGCGAAAACTGTGGAAGAGATTAACTCCTCGAGTCGCCCCACCAGAAATGACTTCGCTGTTGATACCATTAATATTAAGATTGGGTGTGACTACGCTTGTCTGGGCACCCAAGCTGTTATCAAGTGTGATATTTTGAGCTAGTGCAGATTCCCCTGACAAACTAAGAGCTTCACCAATGACCAAACAAGTTCCTAGGGCGAACCAAAAGCTCTTATACCACATGTGTCTGCTCCTATTTTATTGGTATGGCGACCCTCTCTAGTAGGGTCATAGGTCCGAGGTGTTTGAGAATCTGCATTTGTTGCTCGTTTCGTACGAAAAGGGAACCCGCAAATCCTAGTGAGTTGACGGCGATGGACTCGAAAGATTCATGCGATCGCGGTACAATCAACATCCATTGCCGTGTAGCCAGAAGATTATACGCACCAGATTGCCTGTTTGAACTTATGTCACCGTTTTCTAAGTTCACAGCGCGCAGTAGATTATTATAGCACAAAAGCGTTGCTTGAGCCGCTTGTAATGGAGATTTTGCCCAATCAGGGTCTAGCCTTGTGAAAGCGTGTACAAAAGGAAGTTCCGGTATAGTTGCAACATTTTGAAATTTGGCAGATGCAAGCAGAGGTTCAATAGGTATCTGCGATCCAGTGGGTACGAGTGGAAGTGGAACAAGTTGCAAGTGCTTGTGTCGCTGGCTGGCACCTGCGGTCTTACCACCGTTGTAAAATACTAAACCATCAATTTGGGCTAAACACGCCCACATCGCTGTAAAATCTTCCAACGTCAGTAAGGTTTCTTGTTCCTCAAACGCACGCGTGATGAGCAGCAGGTGATACTCAGCAACGTTGTATTTGTTTAAGATGCATACATGGGTGTCGGAAATATCCGCAACAAATAAATCCTCCTCATAGGGAAGAAAAGGATTGAACTCCTTACCAGAGGGGGTGGTTTGTTTTTCCTGTTTCTGCTTAGCTGCCTCTTTACGCGCAAGGTTAGATAAGATTCGCACCAAGAAGCGAACGCCTCCCTGTTCTACGAACTCATACTCAGTTGGAATTGACACCAACGCTTTGCATCCGATAGCATGCTCAGTCTGCTCTTTGACACGTTTCCACAACGTGCCTGGTTCCAGTAAAATTTCTGTGTGTGCAGTTAGTTTTTGTTCTTGCATAGTGAGATATTTTACCAGTAGAGTGTTTGTTATATCATGTTCGGATAATTAGTTATGATTCCCACGTTAACTGTACCCCACCCCGCAATCATCTGCGCTTTGGCTCCCCTCCCCGCAAGCGGGGAGGGGATAAAGGGGTGGGGTTATTCAGCAATGATAAGCAATCAACCGGGCTTGATATGATACTGCATTTTTTATACAAATTTATGAAACGAACCGCTAAGACGTATAGGTGTCCGGCGGACGGCTTATTTAAGGGTATAATAAAACGTTTTTGTTAAGGATTACCAACAGAAAAGCCCCGACGTGTAGGTTTTACGCTTGCTAATTCTACTTGAAAACTCACCTTGTCGCTCCTGACACCACTTTTCGCTTCCAATGTCCATGTACCAGGGCGCAGAGTCCAAAACACAGAATGAGATGATGTAGCTAGCTTTTCACCATTCAGCCACCACTCCACAGCCACTGCGGATGTTCCTGCAAGCTTAAACTCCAGTCTTTGCTTCGTCTCGTCACCTGGATACACCAAGAATACATCGTCCTGATGAGGAGATAGAATCTTCAGCTTGTTATGGCGGTTTTCATTTGAGTCGAAGACACCGGGCGTGCGAGAAGCTGGTAAATTGTATGAATCTACATCAGAAATTGAAACAGAAGTCAAACTAGATTGCTCTTGCCTTGCCAACCACTCATCATACTCACCAGACAAAGTGAAACGGTTCTGACGTTCGTAGTCCCCAAGGTTTTCTGCGTAAAAATATTCCTGTACCACCGAGGAACAATCTGGTGTTGGTCGTAACCCAGAGTTTGCACAAATAGGTAATTCTACCATAGCTTGTGGAGAGGGAAAACTTGCTGGTTCTTGATGCTCATGTAGGTGTAGTATAATCCGATTCCACAAAGGTGCTGCTCCCGTAACTCCAGAAACCTGGCGCATTGGATCGCCATCGAAATTACCTACCCAAGTGGCAACGGTGTAGTCAGTCGTAAAACCAACCGTCCAAGTATCGCGAAAATTGGAGGAAGTGCCAGTTTTAACAGCAGCGGGAAACGGTAAACTCAACACTGAGTCTACACCAAACGCTGTTGCACGTGCATGGCGATCGCTCAGCATATCGGTAATTAATTGCCATGTCGTTACCCCACCCCCAGCCCCTCCCCGCAAGCGAGGAGGGGAGTAAATGTCCCTTTTTGGGCTTGTGGAGAAAGGGGTTGGGGGGTGAGGTTCTAGTTCATCAAATGTCGTCAATAAGGGCGCAGCTTCTCCTTGTCGTGCCATAGTGAGATAAGCTCTAGCCAGTTCCCATAAACTGACTTCGCCACTACCCAAAGTCAATCCTAACCCGTAGTATTCTGCGCTTTGGTTGAGGTGTTCAAACCTCAACTGGTGGAGACGATCCAAAAAAGCCTGCACACCAACTTTTTCCAGCACTCGTACCGCTGGAACATTCAGGGAATTTGCCAAAGCCACACGCACTCGCACTGGTCCGAGGAAGCTATTGGTATAATCTGTAGGACTGTAGAGTTTTGCACCAGGAATTGCGTAGTGAGCAGGGACATCTGCCAGAATTGTATTTGGGCGAATCACACCTTTTTCCAAAGCCAACTCATACAGAAACGGCTTGAGAGTAGAACCTGGTTGACGCAGCGCCTGAACACCATCATTCCTTCCCTGCTTGGCTTCATTAAAGTAATCAGGCGAACCGACATAAGCCAAAACTTCTCCGGTGTGGTTATCAATTACCAAAGCAGCTGCATCATGGACATTGTTAGCAGCGAGGGTGGAAAGTACCTGTTGCACCTGTGCTTCCACAAACTGTTGCAAGGGACGATCTATCGTGGTGCGGATAGGGCTAGAATTCCACCCCAGCTTTGTCACCCCTCCCTGCTTGCGGGGAGGGGTTGGGGGTGGGGTTATGGGTGGGGTGCTTTGCTGACTCGCTAGCCAAAACAAAAAATGTGGTGCAGCAATAATTCCTCGTTTGCGAGACTGAAACGAGATTTCCTCAGCGTATGCTCGTTCTGCTTGAGAGCGAGTGATGTACCCATCTTGTACCATACGATTGAGAACGTATTTCTGCCGCTGCTTTAAGCGTTGATAATGTTGCAGTGGGTCAAAGTAAGTGGGATTATTAGGGATAGCAGCGAGCAAACTAGCTTGGGCAAGATTCAAGTCGTTCGCGGGTATGGAAAAATAGGTACGAGCAGCTGCTTCCACACCATAGATATTCCCCCCATTGGTAAACGATTGATGTAAGAAGAGAGGATTTCATCTTTGTTCATTCCAGCGACTAACCGCCAAGAAAGCCAAATTTCCTGAACTTTACCCGATAGGCTGCGAGAGACTGGATCTAACATCCGTGCCAACTGCATGGTAATTGTAGAAGCACCGGAAACAATTCTTTGAGTGTGTAGTGCGTCCTTAAGTGCGCGGGCTGCTGCTTTGAGATCCAGCGCCCCATGATCATAAAAGTCCCCATCTTCCGCTGCGAGAATGGCGTGGATAAAATAAGGAGACACTTGATTTAATGGCACCACAGATGTATGCTCTTGGTCACGGGTGAGCAAAGTTCCCAGTGGTAATCCATTGCGATCGCTAAATTCGAGTGCGAGTTGCTGTTGTGCGATATCTGCGGTGTGAATGGGAGCGAAATATGGGAGTAAGCGCACTGTCATGCATATTAGCAGTAAGGCAATGATAACTTTGCCCCTTGTGCGATTACGCTGACGCCAAATTTTCTTTCTCATCTGGATAAGCCACCCCAAAGCTAGTTTCATCAGCGCATCCCCTGCACAGGAAGACAGATCTTAATTTTTGCGCTATGGTTCTGACAGAATCAGGAAATATTTCCAACCTGTAACAATAAAGCTTTGAAAGTCAGACTTTTAGGAACTGATGGACGAATAATATCATGTTCGGCTAATTAGTTATGATTTCCACGTTAACTGCACCCCACCCCTTAATCGTTTCAAGGCTTCGAGCGCAGATAGTAACTGTACGTCAGGATAATTGTCTCCAACAGAACGCTCGTAAAGTAGATCGTATATATTAGCAATGGTGCTGAAGCTAATTCCTTTGTAAAGCAAGTCTTGCCCTGCTAGCAATTGATCCGGCTTGTCTTGTGGTAGGCTGTGGAAATAGTGGATGTAATCGGGAGAAAAGGGATGCCCATCTTATAACATTTGCATTCATGAGCGCTTTGTACTTCATTCGCTTGAAATCTGCTGTACGCCGCTATTGGTCAAATGTACTGTAAGGAGAGAATATGGCAAGAGTAATGATTGTTGGAGCAGGCGGTGTTGGTAGGGTAGTTGCTCACAAATGTGCCGCACAACCAGAATTTTCTGATATTCTGTTAGCGAGCCGCACGTTGGAAAAGTGTAATCAAATTGCCAAAGACATCAATTCCCCAAAAATAACCACCGCTGCCTTAGATGCAGATGTTGTTAGTAATACGGTTAAACTCATTCAAGAATTTCGCCCCGAAATTCTTATTAATGTAGCGCTTCCTTATCAAGATTTAGCCTTGATGGATGCTTGTCTTGAAACAAAAGTCAATTATCTCGACACGGCTAACTATGAACCTCCTGATGTAGCAAAATTTGAATATAGTTGGCAATGGGCGTATCAAGAACGGTTCAAAAATGCTGGAATTACAGCAATTCTTGGTTGTGGGTTCGATCCTGGGATGACGGGAGTTTATACCGCCTATGCCTTCAAACACTATTTTGATGAGATCCACTATTTAGATATAATTGATTGTAATGCAGGCAGTCATGGAGAAGCTTTTGCAACTAATTTTAATCCAGAAATTAATATTCGTGAAATTACTCAAAATGGTCGCTATTATGAAAATGGGCAATGGGTAGAAGTGCCTGCTCTTTCCGTTCATCGCCCAATTGATTACCCAGAAATAGGTTTTCGAGAGTCTTATCTCTTGTACCATGAAGAGCTAGAATCTTTAGTAAAAAATTTTCCCACAATTAAAAGAGCGCGTTTCTGGATGACATTTTCAGAAAACTATATTACTCATTTGCGCGTTTTAGAGGCCGTAGGGATGACACGGATCGATCCTATTAATTATGAAGGAACACAAGTCATTCCCCTCAAATTCCTAAAAGCAATTTTGCCAGAACCTTCTTCTCTAGCGGAGAACTACACAGGACAAACTTCTATTGGTTGTCATATTCGTGGGTTAAAAGATGGAAAAGAACGTCAATATTACATCTATAACAATTGCGATCATGCTGCATCATATAAAGAAGTAGGTTCTCAGGCAATTTCCTATACTACAGGTGTTCCGGCAGTAGTTGGTGCATTAATGTTAGTACAAGAACTATGGAAAAAGCCTGGAGTATTTAATGTAGAAGAGTTCGATCCAGATCCCTTTATGGAATTGGTAGCAAAACTTGGTTTACCCTGGCATGAAGTAATCGATCAAGACTCACCCTTTGAGGCATAGTTTATAATGACTCAAACTAGCGATTTATTCAAAAATATCCCTTCGCCCTGTTTTGTGTTGGAAGAGGCACTTTTAGAACGAAATTTGGCTATTTTTGAAAGAGTACAACGGGAAGCCCCTATCAATGTATTGCTGGCATTAAAGGGGTTTTCCCTCTTTCATAGTTTCCCCATTATTCGTAAAACGCTTCAGGGTGTATCAGCAAGTTCATTATGGGAGGTGCAATTGGGGGCGCAGGAATTTGGCGGGGAAGTTCATGTCTATTCCCCTGCTTATCGAAATGAGGATTTACCGCAGATTTTACCCTTAGCTTCTCATCTTACCTTTAATTCGGTGACGCAGTGGGAAAGATTTGCGCCTATTATTGCAAAATCATCGTCTCATCTGTCGATAGGCTTGCGCATTAACCCTGAATATTCCCCAGTGAAAACCGCGCTGTATAATCCTTGTATGGCGCATACACGTCTTGGGGTCTCACACAATCAGCTTGGAGATACTTTACCAAAAGGAATTGAGGGGTTTCTGTCTCACAATTTATGTGAAAGCGATTCTTATGCGTTGGAGAAAACCTTATTACAAATAGAGCAGTTATTTGGGCGTTTTCTACCTCAATTAAAATGGCTAAATCTTGGCGGCGGTCATTTGATGACTCGTAAACATTACAATGTGGCTCATGCGATTGAGGTTATTAAGGCTTTTCACGATCGCTACCCCCATATTAAGTTAATTATGGAACCAGGTTCGGCGATCGCTTGGGAAACTGGGTTTTTACTGAGTACAGTGCAAGATTTAATTCCTACTCCTGCACTTATTAATGTTATGTTAGACATCTCTTTTACTGCTCATACACCAGATTGTTTAGAAATGCCCTATAAACCCATAATTCGGGGGGCGCACGAGCCTCAAGACAGCGAAAAAGTATATCGCATGGGGGGCTCGAGTTGTTTAGCAGGAGATTTTCTCGGAGATTATGCTTTTGCTGAAGATTTATCTATCGGCGATCGCTTAATTTTTGAAGATATGATGCACTATACAATGGTCAAAACTTCCATGTTTAATGGAGTAGTGCATCCTTCCATTGGCATGATCAAAAAAGATGGTAGTTTCGTTTTATGGCGACATTTTTCCTATCAGGATTATCGTGCTAGATTGGGATAAGTTGCTACGCTCTGGAACACAGAGAGTAATTAACGAATGATTACAGCACAATTAAAGTCAATTTTGTAAAATTCAATTATACGTATAAGCCGCTTTCCCTTGCAAAATCAATATTGCAATGGGTAAAGCCGCAAGGAAAAAGGGGAAAACCTTTACCCTTTCCCCTTTACCGGAAAGACGGCGAGAAAGCCCGCCCCACGTGCGGGGTGGGATGATTTCTCGTTAAGCGTCTTAGAGGATGTTTTAAAAGTCCTACTGTCGGTAGCAAAGTGTTCTAGATCCCCCTAAATCCCCCTTAAAAAGGGGGACTTTGATTCCGGTTCCCCCTTTCCAGCGGTGGTTTTGCTTGGCATCAAACTAAAAATATTTTTTGTAAAAGTATGATAGTTGGATATTTAGAACCACAGATGGACACAGATGGACACAGATAAATAATATCAAGTTCGGATGATTAGTTATCATTGCAGTCCTCGCGTTACCCCTCCCCAATTCTCCCCAAGGCATCGGGGAGGGTGCTTGATGTGCGCGGGTGGGGTGTTTCGGCATTTATAAGTGATTAAGCGAACTTGATATAATTAGTTTTAATCTGTGTTTATCTGTGGTTTAATTTTTACTCTTGTTAATGTTGCAATAAATTTAATATTTACATAATACTTCATATAAAAAATCTAGCCATTTCCGGAACAATGAGACTCGCTTGGGTATCAATGTAAATCATCCTTATATAGCTTTGTCGCGTGGGCATTGTCCACGATACTTTCGCTTGTCATAATTTTTAAAATTTTAATTGCTTAAACTTTAATACTATACGTCGTGCTAAATATGTTCATAAGAATTTTTCTGCAGTCTCTGCTATTCCTAACACTTATGCTAGGAATAGCAAACTGTCATTTTGTTAACATCTCCCCAGGAAGAGAGCAACTTCCTACGGTTTCCCAACTCGCACCGCCGCAATTACCAGATTGGATCGAACAAATTAGTCCATTTGCAGACACAAAATCTCTCAACCAAATCCGCATCCGGTTTAAAGAACCTTTAATTCCGGTTGAAAGTCTTGACAGCCCTAGTCAACAAATTTTGTTACAAAAATTTGAACTTTTACCACCTATACCCGGTCATTTTAGATTTTTGACACCGCGTCTGGTGGGATTTCAAGCTGATGAAGCAATGCCAAAAGCGACGCGGTTTCAAGTTACCCTGAAAGCAGGCTTGGCGGATTTAAGAAATCACCGTCTCGACAAAGATTTGGCTTGGACTTTCAATACTGAACCTATCCAAATAACTAATTTACCTGGTAAGAATCCTATAGAAAAGTCTGAGGTTGAACCAATTGATTTACAGCAAAAGTTGCAATTCACCTCGAATGTGGAACTAGATTTACCTTCGGTACAGAAGCATTTACAACTGATTCCCCAAGGTAAAAACAAGGGTGTGCAGTTTAAGGTAGAATTTGCTAAAGAAGAAAAACCATCGGAACCTCTAGACCCTTTGGAAAAATTCGATTCTTCAACACGTAAATGGATTTATAACTTAAGTCCGCAAGAAAATCTCCAAAAAGCTGCAAATTATCGCCTAGAATTTTCTCCCGGGATACGTCCGGCTTATGGTAATTTACCCAGTGAGCAAACATTTGTTAGTAAGTTATCAACTTATTCTCCCTTACATTTTCAGGGAATTAAGTTTTATGGTCAACCAGATGCTGGGGGAACTTATGGAAGATTTGTGAATGGTAGCCCTCAGCTTGAATTTAATAATGGCTTAGTTGCTGAATCAGCTATTGAAAATATTAAAATTAATCCTGCACCAAAATCTATTGCGCGAATCATACAAGCAATTGACCAAGAAAAAATTATTACTATCAATCCTTATGCTTTAGAACCTGCAACGACTTATACATTTACTATTGATGGGAATCTCAAAGATAAGTTTGGGCAAACTTTAGGTAAGCCTGTCACAGTTAAATATGACACTGGAGATTTGGCAGGAAATCTTTGGGTTCCTGAAGGTTTAAATATTTTCCCATATGGGAAAGACTTACAGTTAAATATTGCTACAACAAATTTACCAGAATCAAAATACAAAGCAGCTTATAAAGTTGTTCAACCAACAGATTTAGTTTATTTAAATTCTGCTTATCCTAGAGGCAATGGTAATGATTTATTACCAAAACCAAGTGACTGGCAAAATTTTAATGTATCGGGTAAGAAAAATCAGCAAGTTGAAGTTGCTGTTCCTATCAGAGAAAAACTTGGTGCTGCTACAGGAATGCTTGCTTATGGGGTGCAAGCACGCACGAATACTTATAAAGAAAATGGCAAGGAACTATGGCGTGAACCTACGACTTATGGAATGGTTCAACTGACAAATTTGGGTGTGTTTACACAGTGGTTTCCCGAATCAGGCTTTATTAGAGTTCATCACCTTGCTGATGGTTCACCAGTCAAAGCTGCTGCTGTCGAAATTTATGAATCAAAATTAGAGTCAAAATCTCGCCCTCAACCTGTACCTTGTGCTTCTCTTAAAACTGATGAGAATGGCACACTTAGGGTAAATCGTGAAAATTTGCGCCAGTGTTTTGCGGGAAATCAAAGTTTTACAAAAGAACCCCAATTGTTAGTTATTGCGCGTGAAAATCAAGATTGGGCATTTGCTCGCACGGAAGAATATAGCGGTGCTTTTGGCTATGGACTTGATACAGGTTGGGAGAATGGTAAGCCTGTGTCGCGGGGAATTATCTTCTCAGATAGACAGTTGTATCAACCAGGAGAAAAAGCTTCGTTGATTGGTTTCGCTGACTATTTGCAAAATGGCGAAATTAAGCAAGATAAAAATGCTGTTTACCAATTAACGCTTGTCAATCCGGATGGACAGAAGACAGATTTAGGTACGAAAACAACAAATGAATTTGGTACGTTTTCTTTAGAATTACCAATTAATAATACCCAACGTTTAGGCTACTATACCATCCAGGCGAAAGGGAAAAACGCACAAGAAATTTCCGGAGAGTTTCGCGTGGCTGAGTTTAAGCCGCCTAATTTCAAAGTTGAACTGGATTTGGATAAAGAATTTGTCTTAATTAACGACAAGGTAGAGGCGAAATCTACAAGTCAGTATTTATTTGGTTCTCCTGTGCAAGGGGGACAAGTGAAATATTTTGTGACTCGTCAGCAAACTCGTTTTATCCCGAAAGGTTGGGAGGAATATTCTTTTGGCAGACAGTGGTTATTTCCTGAAGAACCGCCTTCTGTACCAAGCGATGTGTTGCAAACGAATGCAGAACTTGATGCAAATGGTAAAAGTAACCAAACGCTAACTGTGGCGAAAGATTTGCCTTATCCGATGATTTACCGCGTTGATGTGCAAGTCGCAGATGTTTCTAATCTATCCGTGGCGAATTCTAAAACTTTTACAGCATTGCCAAGCGATCGCCTGATTGGTTTAAAAACTCATTTCGTTGCTGAAGCTGGCAAGGATATTCCCATCATAGTCATCGTCACTGGTTCTACAGGAAAACTACTTCCAGGTCAACGGGTGCGTCTGGAACTGCAACAGATGAAATATAGCAGTGTGACTCAACTTGTAGAAGGAAGTCGGACAGGGAAAAACCAAGTTGAATACAAGACAGTCGGACAAACAGAAGTTACATCTACAAATAGTCCTCAAACTGTAACGCTGACACCAAAAGAATCTGGTTCCTACCGTATCCGTGCCAATTTTAGCAATGTTAGGGATGATTTAGGCGCAACAGATTTGCAGATTTGGGCAACTGGTGAAAATCCAGTGTATTGGGGTGAGGGAGAAAAAGACCGACTGGAAATTAAACTCGACAAAACAACCTTCAAACCAGGCGAAACTGTCACGGCGTTGATTCAATCTCCTTATCCTGAAGGAGAATTGTACTTTGCTGTCGTTAAGGACAAACCCCTTTATCAACAGATTACCAAAGTTAAGGGAGGCGCACCGCAAATTAAATTCCAAGTCACACCAGAAATGTTGCCAAATGCAGCAGTACAAGCTGTGTTGGTAAGACAAGGTGCGCCTCTTAACCAGTTGGAACCAGGAAGTTTAGATAATCTGGTACGAATTGGCTTTGCTTCCTTTAAAGTTAACTTGGAAGACAAGTATTTGAAAGTGCAAGTTAGCCCAGTGCAAGCATCGCTGGAACCTGGTGCTGAACAAACTGTACAACTAGAACTCAAAGACAACCAGGGAAACCCCAGCAAAGGACAGTTCACAGTCATGGTTGTGAATGAAGCGGTGTTACAGCTTTCTGGTTATCGTCCCCCGAATTTGGTAGATACAGTTTACGCTGAACAGCCGATATCTACCCGCTTTAGCGATAACCGAAAAAATGTCGTAGTCGATCAACAAAATATAGCTAAACCCAAAGGTTGGGGTTATGGCGGTGGGTTCTCAGCAGCTACAGAAAATACTCGCGTCCGTACAAATTTTCAGCCTCTAGCTTACTACAATGGTTCTGTCCTCACAGATGCTACGGGTAAAGCACAAGTCACGTTTAAATTACCAGATGACTTAACCACATGGCGCGTGATGGCGATCGCCACTGATGGAAATCTGCGTTTCGGCAATTCCGAAGCGACTTTCATCACAACTAAGCCGTTGATCACTAACGCCATACTGCCACAATTTGCACGTCCTGGCGATAAATTCCAAGCTGGCTTATCTGTCACTAACAACACTGGTAACACAGGAACTCTCACAATTCATGGTGAAGTAGGCGGTACTGTCAAGTTTGCTGAGAATAACCCCACAACTGCGAATTTGCAAACCCAGGTTGAAACGGCTACCCGTGCATATCGTTTTCCGATGGTAGCAGGTAGTGTGGGAGAAGGCAAAGTTCGCTTTACGACTCAATTGAATCGTACAGCAGCAGATGCTTTTGAAGTGCCTTTGGAAATTAAGCCATTAGAAATTACAGAACAAGTGATTGAGACAGGCGTCACTGCAAATCAAGCAAAGATTCCCCTCAATGTTGACAAAAACACTTTCCCTGATGGGGGAGGTTTAGACATTCAACTGGCGAGTACCCTGATACCGGAGATTAAAGCACCAGCGCAACAAGTTTGGGAAGATGATGATTTGCCTTTTGCTGAACCTGCGGCGAGTCAGTTAATGATTGCTGCAAATCTGCAAACTTTATCTCAAAAATACAGCCAGACTTTTGCAGAATTTAATCCTAGCAAACGTGCTTCCCAAACTCTTGGGCAATTGCAAAAACTTCAGCTAGCGGATGGTGGCTTTGCTGCTTATCCTGGACAACAAAAGTCAGATCCTTGGGTTTCTTCCTATGCAGCGGAATCTCTAGCTAAAGCGAGTCAGGCGTTTCCGGATTTGGTAGATACTAAAATGGTATCTCGTCTCAAAGGATATTTGCAAAGAATTCTGGCGAACCCCGCACAATACGAGTTTTGCAAACAGCAGCCATGTAAAAGTCAACTGCAACTCAATGCTTTGATGGCTTTGGCAGAATTGGGAGACAAGCGCAATACATTCCTTGCAGATATCTATCGCCAACGCGACGCCTTTGATGTCGTGACTCAGATTAAACTGACGCGATACTTATCCCAGTTCCCAGAATGGCAGGATGAATCGAAACAACTGTTGAGCCAGTTGCAACAGAATATATATGATACTGGTCGTACAGCTGTTATCAGTTTACCCCGCAGTTGGGGATGGATGAGTTCACCGACGACGGCGCAAGCACAAGCTTTACGCCTGTTTGTTACCCAGCAGTACAAACCGGAAGTTATCGATAGGTTATTGCAAAGTCTGTTGGCACTACGTCGGAATGGGACATGGCAAACTGATTATAACAATGCCCAAGCGCTTACAGCTTTGGTGGAATACAGCCAACTGCAACCAACACCACCGAATTTTGTTGCTACAGTGGAATTGGCGGGTAAGAAGTTGGGAGAAAGACGCTTTGAAGGTTACAGCAATCCCAGCTTAGAAGTAAACTTACCAATGTCTAGTTTACCACGTGGGCGTCATGATTTGCAACTGCGAAAATCTGGACAAGGCACTTTGCACTATTTAGTCGCTTATCGCTACCGCTTGCAGGGAAATCAACCAGGGAGATTTAACGGTTTACGGGTTACAAGAGAAATTCGCCCTGCCGTTCCCAGCCGGAGTCAGGGAACGAGAGATAAAGTGTTGCAATTTGGTTTATACGCTTCTGATAAACCATTGACTGTAGAAACTGGACAGGTGTTTGATATTGGTTTGGAAATTATAGCCGACCATCCTGTGAATCATGTAGTGATCAGTGATCCGTTACCAGCTGGTTTTGAAGCGGTGGATGCGAGTTTTCAAACTACGACACCTGCATTACAAGCAAAAGCAGACAGTTGGCAACTTGGGTTCAGGACTATCTATCGCGATCGCATTATCGCCTACGCCGACCACTTAGAACCAGGCGTTTACAGCCTTCACTATTTAGTGCGTTCTGTGACGCCGGGTACATTTCTCTATCCTGGTGCTGAAGTCCACCTGCAATATGCACCAGAAGAATTTGGGCGTACTGCTGATTCTACAGTCGTGTTGGAGGAGAAGTCATGAGAAGGAGTCAGAAGTCAGAATTCAGGAGTCAGAATACCCCATGTCCTAGTCCCGGAGTTTCAATAAAGTTACTTTGCTTTTCTATTTCTCCACGATTCAAATCGGGGGATGAGCGACCATTATTCATCCACCAGTTGCACACGAGTTCATTCTGACTCCTGGGTTCTGACTCCTGAATTCTTCTTCGGTGATGTTAGCGCAAGTCAGTTTCAAACCAGTTTCAAGTTTTTCGTTGCCCACATTTTCCAGTCTTCATGTCAGTTATGGCTCATGTTTAATTTAACTAAGCGTTAGGAAACGCATCATCAAATATCACAGGTCAAAGTCATATGAAACGTAACTTGACACCTTTACAAACTGACAGTTGGATTTACCGGATTGTAGTTAGCGCCCTGTCATTAACCTTGATATCTTCTATTAGTGGTGCGGTATGGTTGCAAGCCAATGATAAAGAAATTCCAGAAATTCTCATAGGATTAGGAACTGGGGCGTTAGGCGGTTTGGCAGGACTGTTAGCACCGACTCCAGGGAAGGAATAATAAGTAAGTTGGGTGGAATGACAATAACACCCGACAAATAAATGTTGGGGTGGGGGTAAAAGCGCAGCAACTGCTCTAATGAGAAACCAGTTCAAAACAAAATTGTTCGCCTGGTGGACAACGCTTACCTCCAACTACTTTGACTATCACTGGTTTTTGTTTCCGTTCACCTTTCGAGAAATTGAGTTCATCTCCTGAAGTGTCCTTCGGTTTAAGTTGAACTGACTTCAAGTTTTTATGTACAGTCTCTCTATTAGGGTTATCAAACATAGATATAGCTTTAATAAAAGCCTTTGTCGCATCATAACTAGTAGCGGTGTCCCAGCCAATTTGACCGCTCCATCTTGCACTAGCTTTTTTTGTAAATTCTTTTTCTTTTCCGTTTTCTTCTTTTTCAAACCAAGCTGGAGCTAGAATCATGCCTTCAAACGATTTCTGCAAAATTTTATCTCCATACAAACCATCCCCTGCGAGTAGCTTAAGCCTTTTTGGCAAGTTCGGTATATCATTTTGAGCTTGAATAATTTTTAAGACGACATCATATACCTCTGTATTTGTACAAAATATAGCAGCATCGGCTTTATCTTTTAAGATAACATCTTTAACTATACGATCATATTCATCTGGTTGTAATTGCATTAAATCTATTCGTTCTCTTACAATTTTTCCTCCTAGCTCCTCAAAAAGAAGTTTAAATTGCTCACTCAAGCTTCTACCATAGGGATCATTTCTATAGAAAATAGCCACTCGCTTAATACCATGCTTAATAGCATAATCGGCTAAGTTTTTACCTGTTATTCTATCAGAATTAACTGTTCTAAAAAAAACATTGCCTCTTAGTTCAGTACTGGTGCTACTTGGAGAAATAATTGCTAAATGAGCTTTTTGATACTCAGGTAGTGCTTTCTTAGTAGAGCTGCTAGTAACGTGTCCAATCACTCCTATAACATTTGAATCTTTAATCAATTCTTGAGCAACTTCTTTAGCTTGATTTGGGTCATCATTATCCTTAGCAATTACTATATTCAATAATCGATTAGCTAATCCTCCATTCTTGTTAAACTCATGTTGTGCTAGCGCTACTCCTTGTAATACGCGTTTAGCAAAATTTTTTTTCTTATCTAGAGGTATAGTAACTGCCAGAGTTAGAGTATTATTGCCCCTTACTTTGGCTTCTGCCTTTGCTTTTGCATTGTTGTAGTAAATCAGTACCTCTGGATCATTAGGGTTAGCATCGATAGATCTTTGAAAATTTATTTTGGCTTTCTCAAAATTCTTGTTTTTGAACTCTTCAATCCCCTTAAGTTGACCAGAATTTTCATCACTTAGAAAAAAAGTACGTTCTCCTTGGCTAAATCGTTCTTGATTTAATATGTAAGGAGTCCTACTTAGCCATACTAGCCCTCCGCTTATTCCAGCCAAACCAGTGAGAATTATAGCCCAGCTAGCGTGCAGCAACTGTTTTCGTCGCTTGTTCAGTTCTTCTTGGCTAGCTCTCAGAAATTGCTCATCCTCATTTGTTAAACCTTTACCATCTGCCCAGGCTAGTGCATCCTGCAATGCCTTTCCTCGTAACAGCCGTGATTTATCCTGACAATAAGAATTTAACCAAGCTTTAAGTTGCTCAGCATAAGGACGTTGCTGTGTTAATATCTGATTAACCCAATTCTGGTCAAAAATAGCTTTATAAATGCGGTTGTAAACTCTTAACTTGCCCTTTTGCTTGACAACCAACCCTGAAAGCCGCAATTCCATTTGTTCAGGACTTTTATCTGCTGCCATTTCCTCCTGTAGCAGAATCTGCTGATATAGTCCTAATAACCTAGGAGTACGTTGCTCATCTTTTAGAATGCGATCGCGTATCGTCCGCAAATGCTCAGGTTCATCTTGTGATTCCCAATTCTCGATAACATACCTTTGCACCAATTCTTCCACACTCAACCCTTCATCATTTGTAAGGATGAGTTTACAAAGCTTTTGAGTCAGAAACGGTTGTCCGCCTGTCCAATCTAAAACTTCTTTCAGCACTGCTTGGGGATTGCTAACTTTTCCTTCAAATCCCTGAACAAGTGTTTGGCATTCCTCAAACTTAAACCCAGTTAATTCAATCGCTCGACCAATATTAAAGGATGTACGATTTTTATCACTTATTAAATCCGAAGGTGTTGCCACACCCAACAAGGCAAACGTTAAACGCTTGTATTCTGGATTTTCTGTTCGTTTGTTGTAACAAGCACGGATACCAGCAAAAAAATCGTCTTTAAAATTGATACTTAAGAGACTGTCAATTTCATCAATAAAAATGACTATTTGCTTGTGAATATGGTGTAGTAGTACCCGTTCCAAAAATTCCGTCCAGCCTTGCACAGGGGCAATACTCTCCCTCTGTTCCCACCAAGTAAAGAAATCAAAATCTGCTGGCAGTTCAAATTGTAAAGCCCAATTATAAATTAATCCACCATACCATTCGCGCGATGTTACCCCTTGAGTACCAATGGCGGTAATATCAATTGCAGCACAGGCAATACCCTCCTGTTGCAATCTTTGCATAACACGCACCTTAAGCGAAGATTTGCCCATCTGGCGAGAGTTGAGGACGTAGCAAAACTCTCCCGTCTTTAGAGCATGATAGAGTTCATCATCTGCTTGGCGCTTGACATAACTAGGCGCATCAACAAAGAGACTTCCCCCAACTTGATAGTTGAAATTGGTTGTAATATTCATAGAGAGTTAAAAATGAAAAATTAGAAATCGTGATTTGTAGGTTTTGTTGCTTATGAGGAAATGCGATCGCTAAAATACTGACGATACAAATTGCAACTCATCATCACCTCATTGCCCACTAACTTAACTAACCCCAATTTGCTTAACCAGTAGCTTTGCTTTGGTTCAAGGCGTACCTTGTCAGTTGCCGTCACTACGGTTTTGAGCGCTTGCAAAGACTCTTGATGACGTTGCAGTATCTCCCAATACCGCCGCAAATAATTAGCATAAATTCCTGCTTCCGTGGGGGCAGTTTGTAACAATGCTTCTAATGTCATATGAGAATCTCTTTGCAGAGATTCACAAGCTTGCCTGACTAAAAAAGGATGTCCCCCTACCAATGTCATTAACTGGTTTACCTGTGCCATCTCCCAATCCAACCCATATCTTTGGGCTAAAGCTTGCACTTCTTGGGGTGTAAATTCTGGTAACTCTATCGGCACTCCTACATTAAAAGGTGACTCATTGATATTTAGCTGAATATAATTTTCTGTAGAGTGAACAATGACTAACCTCAGTCGTTTCCAAATTGGTATGGTTCTTGCAGTTTCGTGCCATGCTCGTAATAGCACCAAGAATTCTTTTCCTACCACTTGATGGTTAAATAATTGTTCTACCTCATCAATACAGATTACCAAGGGGCTTTCTGCCTGGGGCAATAAATACCGCTGAAAATAGCCAAAGCAATTCATTTTACTGGTAGATAATTTCTCATTCCAGTATTTATCTAGGCAGTTCGGCAATCCTAAAAGTTCCCCAACACTAATGCAAAACCATCGCAAAAAGCTATTTAGGTTACTCAAATCTTCTTGTTCTGCGTAACCTAGATTTAAGCAGACTGTGCGGTGTCCTTCTTGTCTAAGTTTGTTCACCACCCTAGTCATCAGGAAGGTTTTCCCCATCAACCCCGGTGCTTTTATCCGCAGCAGCGCACCTGGTTGACTTAGTGTCTGATAACATAGTGTTTCAATTGGCTGACGTTCCACATCAATGAACCCTTCTACCTCTGGCTCATCTGCATACGGCTCAAACCTTGCCTCTATATCATTGCTTATGCGATCAGTAGCGGCTATAGCTTTCCAATCCTGTCCCAACCTGTCACAAATCTCTATAAAATTCAGATAATCTACGGCATAACCGTTCAAAAACTTTCTAACAGTGTCACGAGACATCCGTAAATGTTCCGCCAAATCTTTTTGGCGCGGATAACCTTGACGTTGGACGGCAGCTTTCACTTTGGTGATATATTCTTGACCAACTTTAAGTGAGCGTGGCATTGGAGTTAGAGTAGTAATTATGCTGAATCATATTATGATTTCTCTGATACCCCTAAAAATCAGTAATAAGTCAGTCACCAGTCAGTAACCACCAACACCTCCCTGTGTCTCCTCGATAGGGCATAGGGCGATCACACTTCTGTAACGGTAACAACAGGAAGTGAAGTTTGCTAAATGACAACGCTCTTTATAGTAATTTTTATTACTAAAATTTCTCAAAAATATTACGCAATTTTTCCAACACCTTAGCTGCCTCCTCACGCACCCAAGAATCCTGATCTTGCAGCAGCGCCTGTAGCCCTTGCAGCACTGGTTCTGAGGCATTACCTAACTTGCCCAACGCCTCGGCAGCGCAAAGACGCACATAGGAATCCTCATTTTGAAGCAGCGCTAGTAGTCCTTGCAGCACTGACTCTGAGGTATTGCCTAACTTGCCCAAGGTAGAGGCGGCAATGGCACGCACCTCAGAATCCTCATCTTTCAAAGCTCTCAGGAGAGTAGGAGCTGCAAATTTAGCTGCTACACCAATCTTCCCTAATTCTTCAGCAGCACGTCGCCTATCTTCTACTTCTGGAACAAACAGATCATCCGTTAAGCGTCGAATGCGTCGCTTCAGTTGTTCTTGTTTTAGCGCTTCCAGATCCAGCCCTGCCAGTTTACCCAATTCCTCTGCAACAAAACCGGGTACTTTGGCTTGTGAGCCTTTTGCCAGACAGCAGTCTCTCACTGCTAGCAAAAAACCTTTAATTTCTTCCTGTGGTTTGCTTTCTGCTTGTGCCAGAAACTCCCGCCAGGATGTCTCGTTTTCGCGGTAACTGTCTACCAGATATAGCCCAGCCAAATACTCAGCTAACGGATCGAGGGCAAAGCTGATTGTGTCTTTATTGTATCCAGACTTGATCAGAAGGAGCTTTCCCTCAAAATACTGAAGGGACGCATCAGCTTTATTTTCCCCCAAGGCTTTAACCACTGCCTCACGCTCTACATAGCTTGGTTTATATTCGCGTTCCAGGCATTTCCAAGCAATCACCTTAGCATCGTCTTTGACTGTGGGATATTCTTGCCCGATGACTCTTTCTGCCTGACGGTTGAGCTTTTCTAGGTGATCAAGCATCAGATCTGGAATGTTGTCAAGCGAGCGAGCAGATGCTGATATATTCTCTTTAGCGTTAATCATCCGCTCCGCATATAATTTAGCCAGCAAAACTGTAATCGTTTTCTTGTCACCCACGATGCGTTGAAGTTTGGCACACTCTTGCAACAACTCCCCTGGCTCGTCCTCGTTCTCAAACAAATGCCACTTTTTGAGCTGCTTGAGGTAATTCTTGATAAAGGAAACCAACTCCTCTCCATCGAAGCGGAGAGTCTCAATCTTGGTGTCAATTCCTTTGAAATTTTCCTCGATTCGCGAGGTAATTACCAAAGCATTAGCGGGAAAGTCTCGGAAAGCGGGTTTAATCTTGTTACGGGTGTGTGTACTCATCTCTGAGAGATGATCCACAATTACCAGTATCCGGCGCTGTCGGAGAAGTTGTTCGAGTAATTCATCAGAAATCAGTTGTTCGTTGTCGCAAGCATCCTGGATCTCTCCAGCAATTGCTTCCATCAAAGGCTTCTTGCCTTCCCCAAGATCGGAGTCAAGTTCTTGCTCAATCAGGATTGGTAACATCTTGTGTTCTGTCAGGCGTTTGGACTGTTCATCTTCCATTGCCCATTTAGCAATCTGACAAGCAAGGGCTGTTTTACCCGAACCTCCCTCTCCCCAAATCAGCAGTCGCACTCGCTTTTGTTTAAAAGTTTTCCTCAAGGTTTCTGCAGTCAGTTCCTTAATCTCCTCAGTGTCTAATCGCACTGGTATGGAAACGTAATACTTGCGTTCAGCAACTGTCTCATTCTTGACAAAGTTCAGGGCGAAAGTGTCAATGTGTTTCTTCACCCAAAAATCCAGCACCCTGGGTCGATATTTCAGCCAAAGCAACACAGGAAGTGGTAGTTTGAATTCTGGGATGATTCCTAACTTAGGCAGCTTCAATTCCCCAGGTAGCCACAGCAACCAAAGCGGACGCAACCAGAGAACTCCCAGGTACACAACCACGACTTCCCCAAGCATTACCCCCAGGACAATCAAAGACAGATCCTGCATTTTCTGTTGATCAGATTTTTTCCTTTCCTGCTGCTTTTTCTCCGGAGTCGGTGGATTTGTCTTGTTTGCTGACTCTGGTTGACTCGGTTGGAGTGGAGACTGCGCTGGTGTTTGAGCGTATACCAGACTATTGTCCTGCTTAGATGCCTGCGCCCAATTGTGACTTGTCAACAGCAGGGGAAATGAAACTCCCAAGAGGGCGACTTTCAGCAATGCTAAGAAAGGTTGTCTAGGATACTTGGTCATGAATTAGACTGAGCAAAGAAGAAGATAGCAACGAGAAGTTGTGCTTATTTTAGCGTTTGAAAGATGTCGGCGTCGGTGATTCTTCGCTCTAATCTTTGAAAGGGAGCCCTAACTTACAATACGACCAAGAGACTATTGCCCTTTGTCCATTGTGATAATTGATAGCGTTCTGCCCTATTTTGTTCTCATTTTAGACAAATTTTTGACAAAATTCTGAATTTATGCTGTAACTAAATATTTGCTACAAAATCACAATGGTTATTTTTGCGATTGACTTTGCCACTACCCCGAAGAGCGATTGGGCTTTAGCCCACTGCGCTCCGCGCAATCGCTATGCGCGGACACTGCGCTGCTTTGTGATGGTGCGGATCGCACGCCACGCAGTCTAGTACATTTTGGTTGGTTAAAAAATATTTAAGGATTTATTAAGTAATAGTTATTACATAGCTATTTTGTCGTATTAGTAAATTAAGTACGGTATTCTTACAAAAATACCGTATAGATTTGCCTTGAGTAAGTACAGCAAAAACGTTGTGTTTATTAATGGAAAAAATAATAACTACTACAGACTGCGTATAGGAGGAGTGTAGTGAGCAGGCATCTAACCCTTAATATCGATTGGATAGCGGTTCCTTTTTCAGCTTTGGGGAGAATTGGACAGTGGTATCAGCAACTGTCAAAAGGTAGATTTAAGCTGAGGTTTTTTAAAAGTTTTATACCTCTATTTTTTGTAGGCGTCAGCTTGAGTGTCGTGCTTGCTGCTAACGCCGCAAGTAGTAGCAATGTTTCAAGCACGACTTATTTTGGAAAGAGCGGCAATCTTATCGCTCAACAGAACAATATTGAACTGAACCTTGTTTCCTTCTCTGTCACCAAAGCTGCCCATGACAAGATTATTCCCAAATTTGTAGAAAAATGGAAAAAAGAGCGTAACCAAAATGTCACCTTTAAGCAGAGTTATGGCGCTTCTAGTGCTCAAGCTCTTGGGGTGGTTGAGGGAGGACTAGAAGCTGATGTAGTACATCTATCCCTTGCTCCAGATATTCAAAAGATTGAGCGAGCAGGATTGATTCAACCAGGTTGGGAGAAAGAGTTTTCTAACAACAGTATCGTTAGCAAGTCTGTAGCCGCAATTGTCACCCGTCAGGGCAATCCCAAAGGCATCAAAACATGGACAGACTTAACAAAAAATGGAGTCAGTGTGATTACGCCGAACCCCATAACCTCTGGAAGCGCACGCTGGAATTTTCTAGCGTTATGGAATGCAGCAATTAAAGCCGGAGGAGACGAGTCTAAGGCATTAGAATTTGTCACTAATGTCTTTAAAAACGTTCCTATTTTGCCTGAAAGTGCCCGTGAAGCAACCGATACCTTTTTCAAGGGGGGCAAAGGAGATGCTCTGATCACTTACGAAAATGAAGTGTTGTTGAAAGCTGTAAGTGGCGAAAAACCTCCATACGTTGTTCCTGATGTCAATTTCTCGATTGACAACCCAGTTGCTATTGTTGATAAAAATGTAGACAAGCACGGCACCCGCGAAGTGGCACAAGCGTTTATTCAGTATTTGTACACTCCGGAAGCTCAACAAATCTTTGCTCAAACTGGTTACCGACCAATTGATTCGAGTGTAGCGCAAGCAAAAGAGTTTGTTGATAAATACCCTCAAGTCAAAATTGCAACAGCTAATGATTATGGCGGTTGGGCTACGATTGGGCAAAAGTTTTTTAGTGATAACGCCATTTTTGCCAAGATTCTGCGTAGCGTCAATACAGCTAAGAAAGGTTAGATCCCTACAGCAAGTATTCAAGCGCTAATCGAGGACAAGGAGACTAAGGAACCAAAAGCTATAACTTTGGTTCCTGCACAAGACTCAATAAACGTTTGTGGAAGTTGCGCGGAATTACATTCACTGATATCTACTTAAATATATAAAATTTTACGAGCTTTAAGGCTTGTCAAAATCAACTTGCATGTTCCCAATCGCTCAGTAGCTCAGGCTCCTGTTGTTTTGTCTGACGTGGGCGTAAAGGTGCTTGAGGAGTACCAATATTTGTGGGAGGAAAAGACTTTTGTTTTTTCTTAGCGGATTTGTGTTCCTGTTTCTTGGAGTCCATTTCTACAGTAGTCATGGCATTCACCTCTATGTTGTTGTTTCGGGGTTTGTGATTCTTGAGGCATCGATAAATCTGCAATCATTGCCTGTATTTGAATCTATATGGCTAAGTCTCTATTAATATCATCACTCTATGAGCAGTAATTTCCGGAAAAAGAAAAAACGACAAAGACAGACTCCCAAAGCTGCGTACAGAGTCTGTCTAATTCCCTGATATTTCATTAAGTGACACATAATATCAAGTTCGGTTGATTACTTATCATTGCTGAAGAACCCCACCCCCGTAAAGCTACGCTTCACGTCCCCGGACCGCGAGCGGAGAGCAGGCGACTGGCGTGTGGGGTGCAGTCAACGTGGGAATCATAACTAATTAGCCGAACATGATATAACAATGGTCACTTTTAAGCTCGCCCGATTGCAACGATCACATGAAATGGCGATCGCCCAGCCGTAGCACTGGCACCTTTGCGATCGCCCATCAATTATCGCACCTGCTGCAAGTCACACCTCAATTCACGGGACTCCTGCCGAATCCTCCCTGAACAAGCAGCTTCTTGCAACCTCATGAAAGCATCTAAATCTTCCAACTCATACTTTTTCTTCAGAAGATTTCGTAATTGTTCTTCCGCTGCAATGCTCAGATATCCAGTTGTTATAGCCTCTTGAACGAGGTCACGGATTAACATCATAACCGGAAAAATCTATGTGGTTCTGTCGAATACAACTTCTTCATGAGAAATTTCGGGCTCTGTTATCAATCTTTACAATAACTTGATTTAGCACGTTTTGTCATTCTCCCCGAGAATAGTGAAGTTGCCTAAAATTATCACTATGTATAAATTTCCAAAAGATTTTTGCTGGGGTGTTGCTTCTTCTGCCTATCAAATTGAAGGAGCAGCTCGAGAAGGGGGACGTAAACCCAGCGTATGGGATACCTTCAGCGCGACTCGGGGAAAGGTTGTCAACGGTGATACTGGTGCTGTAGCCTGCGACCACTATCATCGCTACAAAGCCGATGTGCAGCTTATGGCAGAATTAGGCATCAAGCATTATCGCTTTAGTATCGCATGGCCTCGCATCATTCCTGATGGTCGTGGCAAAGTGAATGAAGAGGGCATTGATTTTTACAAGCGCTTGGTGGATTACTTACACGAGTACGGCATCACTCCCCACGCTACCCTATTTCACTGGGATAGCCCCCAAGCGCTGGAAGACTTGTACGGTTCCTGGCAAAGTCGGCGGATGGCATATGATTATGCTGATTATGTTACGGCAGTTGTCAAGCGGTTGGGCGATCGCATCACGAATTGGATGACTCTCAACGAAATTCCCTGTTTCACTCATATGAGTTATGACGAAAAGCAGCAACCACCCCACGCCCCAGGAAAGCAACTTAGGAGTCGAAAGGAAGTTTGGCAAACTTCTCACCACGCCTTACTTGCTCATGGGTTGGGGTGTCAAGCTATCCGTGCAGCTTCACCCGTTCCGTGTAAAGTTTCTTTGGTAGATAACATCGCCGTTACAGTTCCCATCAATGAATCCCTTGTCAATATTGCAGCAGCAAAAAGTGCCTTCCACACCTGTGGACAAAATGGCGGCATTATTTTCCCAGCCCTGACTGGTACGTACAGTCCAGCAATGTTGGAAAAGTTGAAACAAGATGCCCCAAGTATAGAGCCTGGTGATTTAGAAATCATTCACCAACCCCTGGACTCCCTTGGTCTTAACATTTACACTGGCACTTATGTTCGTGCTGCCAGTAATGAAGATGGTTACGAATTCCTCAATTTTCCCAAAGGCTACCCGCAAATGTATATGCCCTGGCTAAATATCTTGCCTGAGAGTATTTATTGGGGTATCCGTCATATCAGCGAAACAGTGGGGCGCAACGACTTACCAGTGTACATCACCGAAAGTGGTTGTGCGGCACAAGATGAAGTGAATTCTAATGGTGAAGTCATTGACACTGACCGAATTATGTACCTACGCCAGCACCTAAAGTCAGCTCATCAAGCCATCAGTGAAGGGTATCCTTTAAAGGGTTATTTCTTGTGGAGTTTCATGGATAACTTTGAGTGGGCTTGGGGATACTCCCGACGCTTTGGGATTGTTTATGTAGACTACAAAACACAAAAACGCATCCCAAAAGCCAGCTTTGAATGGTACGCAGAATGTATCCGTCAGAACCGAGTCGTTTAACAATCGGACTTACGCAGAAGAGATCCCCCAACCCCCTTAAAAAGGGGGCTTTTAAGATTCCCCCTTTTTAAGGGGAGCCAGTGCGTTGCGGGGGTTCCCCCGTTGAAGCAACTGGCGTGGGCTAGGGGGGATCGAGGTTTTGGGTTTTCAGTGCGTAAGTCCTGAACAAAAAGTACTCCGCAGCTAGTAGTTCATGTCATTAGTTTTGATGGTTTGTAGAATTTGTAGAGACGTTGCATGCAACGTCTCTACGAGATTTATCCCTCAGCATAGGCGATTATCCTTTAGGCGAATCGCTCTGGTAAAAAGCCCTCTGTTACACTTGTAATAACTGCAATACACGTATGACAAAAGCCATGGTTACTGTCAGACTAGACGAAGAAACAGAACGCCAACTAGCTGATATCTTGGCTCACGAGAAAACAGACAAGAGTGAGTTGATCCGACGCTTGATTGCTGAGCGCTGGCTTAACTTGCAAGCAGGTAGAACTTTGGTTGATAGGCGGGGTGGACACCCTCAACACCTCCTGCAAGATGCACCGACAGACTTATCTGAACGAGCAAACCGCAAAAAGGCGATGCTCCAAGGGAGTCGCGCCTTACGCATACGCACACTCCTCCCAAGCTGACTCCTGACTCCTGACTACTTCTTGGTCATTACTAGCATTAAGCGATCGCTAAATATCTCACTTCCCGCCTGCAAATCACCCCTCCAATAATCGCTGCACAGAAACCGTAATTTCTGGAAATGCCAAAGGGCTAATTTCTCCATCTCTCAAAGTGAGTTCAGAGCGATAATCGCCATCGACTGGTTCACGAAATATTTTGACTTGTCGATGTTTTAAGTCTACAATCCAATATTCCTTAATTGCCGCAGCAGCATAAGTCTTGCGTTTAGGATCTAAATCCTTACTCAAACTGCTGTTAGCATACTCAATCAGCCAAAAAATGTTTTCCGGGTAAGGATGACGGGTTCGATATTCAACTCGGCGCGGTTCAACAACAGCCAAATCAGGTTCTGGCTCAGAACTGCTTTCGGGGAGAGTAATAGGTTTGGCATCTCGCACCAGGGCTTGCTGACCGAGCAGTTCGCGCAGGTAGTCAGCAGCATCAGTGCTAAGTTGGGCATGTTCTGGCCCCTCTGGTGCCATATTGATAATTTCCCCGTTCAATAGCTCGACGTGACGACCTACTAAAAGACCGACTGAAATCATGCGATGATAGTCTTCTAGGCTCCATTTAGCGGTGGTCACTGTCATGGTGGTGAGTCTTCTTCTTTGAGAGCAGTTTCTCTAATTTTCGCATATTTACCAAGTCGCGCCCAGCCCAACGTCGATTCGCAGACTCAATGAATTTTTTTCAACGGAATAATCAGGCTTTTGGCTCATACTGGAGCGCGAAAGTTGTGTAGATTCTAGTCGAGGAGATATATATAAAGATATGAGAATTCTCACCAAACGACCGCCTACACATCCCGGCGAAATATTACTCAAAGATTTTCTTGAGCCACTCGGGTTGTCACAAAGTGACCTTGCAAACGCAATTCATGTTTCTTATCAACGAATCAATGAGCTTGTGAATGAAAAGCGTGGTATTACCTATAGTACCGCTTTACGATTATCAAAGTTTTTTGGGAATAGCCCACAGTTTTGGTTGAATCTTCAACAGAATTGGGATATGTACCATGTCTTTAAGGAAGAAGAGGAGGAACTTAAGACTATTAGGGACTTCCAAATAAAAAAGTATCCAAAAATTTCTTGTGGAACGGGCGTCTCGCCCGTTCAGATTGAGGGCGGGCGGGGACGCCCACCCCACAAAATGAATAATTTATTTCTTGGAAATCCCTTATGCAATTTACATCAGTTTTCACGTATTTGAACCACACTGTAAGGGCACAGCAATGCTGTGCCTCTACGGCAAATGTGGTCTATTTACCTGAAAATAGCTGTAATAGTAACGATGATGAGGCTCGCGCCCACTTTCCAAGAGAACCAAAAACCTGTTAACTACTTTTAGCGCTCATACTGCGATGGCACGAAGTGCCCGCCTTAGGCGATCGCGCAAAGCGCAGTGCCGTAAGTCCTGCGGAAGCTTGTGCCAACGCGTAGCGTCTCCGCTCTTGAGAAGGCGATCGCGCAAAGCGCAGTGCCTTCTTGCAATCGCTGAATATTTTAAAGAGCGCCATATCCTCGCTTTGCACTTGCTACGGGTTTGATGGATGCATCAACTGCTTTACCTCCACTGCTTCTTTTTGTAAATCCAACTCTCGGTATATTTGCAGACTTTCAGATAAAAACTGAGTCGCAATTGGCTCTGCATCAGGCTGATTTTGTTGTGTACGTTTTTGGTAAATTTCGCCCAAGAGCTTGAGTGCTGCGGCTTCCCGTTTGCGGCGGTTATACTCCTGAAAGATTTGCAGACATTCTTGAGCGATTTCTTCCGCACGATTGAGATTTTCTAAAACTTCCACCTCTAAATAAGCACGAGCCATATCGAGAGCTTCATTGGCTCTATCCACTGTTTCCCCTAGTTCAGTAAGATAAGTTAAGGCAGTGTGGTAACATTGCTCGAACAGGACGACTTGTTCTTGTATTAATGAGTTATCGCTAGGTAAGAGGCTCAGGCGTTTTGAGTAGAGTAAACCGAGAATGGTGTAGTCATAAGCTAGATTATCCTTATAATCGCCTGTCGTATTAAGTTGAATTGCTTGATGGATATTATTTTCAGCTTGTGTTAATAGATTGAGAGCTACAACGTGATCTTGATAAGTTTTAGCTAAAAGTGTTTGAGCATAACCAAGTCTCCTAAAAGTCTGAGCTACATTATTATCTCGGCCTAACTGTTGGTAAGCTTCCTTGCTTTGTTGATAGGAATTGATTGCTTGCTCGTATTTATTCCACTCTTGATAAATTATTCCTAACTGATAGTAAGCATCGGCAATATTGACTTGGTCATCCAACTGCTGACGGATGGCTAAGTCTTGATTTTCACATTCAATAGCTTGCTCATATTTCCCCCATTCACTGTAGCAGTCAGCCATCCAGTACCACTGGTTAGCTACACTTTTATTTCGACCTAACTGTTGGTGTATTTCTCGGCTTTGTTGATAATAATTAATTGCTTGTTCGTATTTACTCCACCCTTGATAAATCCGACCTAACTGATAGTAACCATCGGCAATACCCACTTGGTCATCTAACTGCCGACGAATGGCTAAGTCTTGATTTTCACATTCAATAGCTTGCCCATATTTCCCCCATTCTCTGTAGCAGTCAGCCATCCAGTACCACTTGTTAGCTACACTTTTATTTCGACCTAAGTGTTGGTGTATTTCTCGGCTTTGTTGATAATAATTAATTGCTTGTTCGTATTTACTCCACCCTTGATAAATCCGACCTAACTGATAGTAACTATCGGCAATACCAACTTGGTCATCTAACTGCCGACGAATGGCTAAGTCTTGGTTTTCGCACTCAACTGCTTGCCCATATTTCCCCCATTCTCTGTAGCAAATAGCTAACCTATACCACTGGTCAGCTACACCCTTATCTCGACCTAACTGTTGGTGTATTTCTCGGCTTTGTTGATAGTAATTGATTGCTTGCTCGTATTTACTCCACCCTTGATAAATCCATGCTAGTACTAAGAAAACATCAGCAATACCCACTTGGTCATCTAACTGCTGACGAATGGCTAAGTCTTGGTTTTCGCATTCAAGTGCTTGCTCATATTTCCCCCATTCTCTGTAGCAAACAGCCATGCAGTACCATTGGTTAGCTACATTTTTATCTCGACCTAACTGTTGGTAACCTTCCTTGCTTTGTTGATGGTAATGGATTGCTTGTTCGTATTTTTCCCACCCTTGATAAATCCGACCTAACTGATAGTAACCATCGGCAATACCCACTTGGTCATCTAACTGCTGATGAATAACTAAGTCTTGGTTTTGACATTCAATAGCTTGCTCATATTTCCCCCATTCTCTGTAGCAGTCAGCCATCCAGTACCACTGGTTAACTACACTTTTATTTCGACCTAAGTGTTGGTGTATTTCTCGGCTTTGTTGATAATAATTAATTGCTTGTTCGTATTTACTCCACCCTTGATAAATCCGACCTAACTGATAGTAACCATCGGCAATACCAACTTGGTCATCTAACTGCCGACGAATGGCTAAGTCTTGGTTTTCGCACTCAACTGCTTGCCCATATTTCCCCCATTCTCTGTAGCAAATAGCTAACCTATACCACTGGTCAGCTACACCCTTATCTCGACCTAACTGTTGGTGTATTTCTCGGCTTTGTTGATAGTAATTGATTGCTTGCTCGTATTTACTCCACCCTTGAGAAACCCTACCTAACTGATAGTAAGCACCGGCAATATTAACTTGGTCATCCAACTGCTGACAAATGATTAAGTCTTGATTTTCGCACTCAACTGCTTGCCCATATTTCCCCCATTCTCTGTAGCAAATAGCTAACCAGTTCCATAGACCGGCTACATCCTTATCTCGACCTAAGTGTTGGTTAAGTTCCTTGCTTTGTTGATAGTAGTTGATTGCTTGCTCGTATTTCTCCCACCCTTGATAAATCCTACCTAACTGATAGTAAGCACCGGCAATATTAACTTGGCCATCCAACTGCTGACAAATGGTTAAGTGTTGATTTTCGCATTCAAGTGCTTGTGAATACTTCCCCCATTCTCTGTGGCAATCACCTAATCGGTACCACTGATAGGCTACATTTCTTTCTCGACCTAACTGTTGGTAAAGTTCCTTGCTTTGTTGATAGTAGTTGATTGCTTGCTCGTATTTGCCCCACCCTTGATAAATCCTTCCTAACTGATTGTAAGCATTGGCAATACTAGCTCGGTCATCCAACTGCTGACGAATGACTAAATCTTGGTTTTCACATTCAAGTGCTTGCGAATATTTCCCCCATTCTCTGTAGCAATCACCTTGCCAGTACCACAGGTTAGCTACATCCTTATCTCGACCTAAGTGTTGGTAACGTTCCTGGCTTTGTTGATAGGAACTTATTGCTTGCTCGTATTTGCCCCAGCCTTGATAAATCTTTCCCAAGCGAAAGTAAGCACTGGCAATACCAACTTGATCATATAACTGCTGACGAATGGCTAAGGCTTGGTTTTGGCATTCAATGGCTTGCTCATATTTCCCCCATTCTCTGTAGCAATCACCTAACCAGTACCACATGTTAGCTACATCCTTATCTCGACCTAACTGTTGGTCAAGTTCTTTGCTTTGTTGATAATAAGTAATTGCTTGTTCGTATTTTCCCCAATCTTGATATACTCTCCCAATATTGTAAAAAATACTTGACTCATATTGAGAATTTAAGAGTTCCTTGGCAACAGCTAATGCCTTCTGGTAATAGACTAATGACTGTTCATATTTTTTGTCCAACCTTTGACACCAGCCCCAATGTCTCCAGAAAATAAATAAAGTATTTTGTTGAGGATAATCAGCCATTTTTGATCGATTGTAATAGCCATCAGCCTTTTCATACTCTTCCTTCTCTTCATAACACTTGGCTAATGCCCAACAAACAAATGGTCGAAGGCTACTATCTAATTCCTCTTCTCTCTCTCCAAAAATATCACTTGCTTTGTCATATTTATCTTTCCGAAGATAAGACATTGCTGTGAGAAAAGTTAACGCTTTTTGACATACTGCATCATGACTATACCGCTGTTGATAGGCTTCAAGAGCAGGTGTTATTTCTTCACCCAATTCTGCCATTAAATCCGCAATACTACAAAACAGTGAAGGCTCTAATTGATGAACAATTTCTGTAGCGCAATTCACTAATTCTGCTAATTCAACACAAGCAACATAGAAGAGAGCAGTTTTTGCCTTGACACGAATTTCTTCTGAGAGCGTTGAATCATTGGCTTTTTGTCTCAGGAACTCTATGACTTCATTTTTTTGGTTAAACAGTTCAATTTTCCGAAGCAGTCTCAGGAGTTCTTTAGTGATATCATCTTCAAAATCAGCATCTACACCAAGATATGTAAGAACTAACTTACGAATTATCTTCTTACGTAGAGAACTGCTATTAACTTCAACTTCAGCAATAACTTTTCCTGCAAACAATAAATCTTTCAGTTGGAATTCCAATTGTCTCAAATTGCTTGCTGATTCATCTTCAGCTTTTAACCAGACAAGTTTTACATCATCAGGTGAAAAACTTTTAATTTTTATTTCTCCATGTTGCAGCACAGGTTCATAATCTTCCAGATTGATAATCTTAAATAAGTTGTCGATAAGTTTCTTAACTTGTGAGGGAAAATTGTCGCCATAATACCCCAAAGCTAACAAAATCGGCTCATTCCATCGTGGTTCATGCAGATGTTCCTGAATAAGACGCAAAATCTCACTTTGGTCATTATCAGCAATATGACGAGCAGCAAAATACTCCTCAAACGTCAGGTGCATAAAGCCATAAACCCCAGGCATACGTTCCACAAATAAACCTGTGGTTTCCCGCACCTTCCGCAAAAACTCCGCAACTGCTTGACGGATAGAGTCTGACTCCGGCTCAGCATCATTTATTTCCGCCAGTTCAGTTGCTAGTTTCTCTTCCACTTCCGCCTGCGTCACCAAACCGGAAGGTTTTGTCTCATGCATCCAGTACGCTAGGGGTGCTAAAAGTTGTACAACCTCGCTTTCCTTTAACATCACTCTCGGTGCATCAGGTAATTTCTTACCGAGTTGCCAATCTTCAGTTAATGTTTGCACTGCCAACTCGTAAAGTTTCACCCGACGGTTAGGTAGACGTTCGCCATTCCGGTGAATCAGCGCCAAAATTGTCAACAGCAACGGGTTCGCCGTCAATCGCTTCACACCTTCATTATCTTCAATCGCCTTCAATATGTCCTGCGCCTGCTCATCTCCTCTTCTTTGCCATTGCTCCTCGCCAGCGTCTGGCTGCTGTGCTTCTTCAATCACTCGACACCAGCGATACAGGAATCGCTCAACCTGTTCGCCGTCCATATCTTCAATGGTAAACTCTGCAAACCGACTGCTAAGTTGCACATCGCGGTAGCCAGCAATGCGGCTGGTAATCACAAATTTATTAGCGGGGAACTCTTCGACAAACTGATTGATGTGTTCTACAATATGTTCGCGGCTTTTTTGGTCAAAGACTTCATCTAACCCATCCAGCAGCATCAAGCACTGTCCTTGGTGCATCGCATCTAACAACAGCTCTGTCACCTCAGTTCCCACTTCTTCCTGTGCTTGAAAATCAGCTTCCCACTCGCGGTAGAATTGGCGCAGATATTCCCGCAAAGTCAACTCTGGTTGTTGTTTCAGTCGCTCTGCATAGTCAGCAATACGAAAGAAAATTGGTAACAGAGTTTTACCTAACTCTTTCTTCTCTTCATCAACAATGACTGTTTCCTGATTATCTCTTTTTGCTGTTGCATAATGCAGTGCTAAGTACCGCAGAAGCGTAGTTTTTCCTGCACCAGGAGCACCCAAAATCACACTATAAGAATGCTTCCGCACTGCTTCGGATAAATCTACTTTTTGTATAACAGTTCTAGCACTTGAATGAGCACTTGAAACAGATACAAATTTTTGACTCGGTGGTTCATAATCATAATAACCAGGTTCATCCCAATCATCGAGACTGGTACCCATCATCTTCAATCTGGAACTATCCCCAGTCATCGACTCAAATTCTCGTTCACTGCGTTCAAAAGTTTCCGTAATTTCCTGTCGCCGTTGCGCTTGCAGGGAAACATAAATTTGGTCAAGAAAAATATCAACTTGGCGATTGACCTGCATCACACCGCTCATTTTAAGATAAGAATTATCGGCAATCAGCCACTCTAAATAGGGATAAAGTAAAGGATTACGTGTCTCAAACTGCACCACCTTTTCACGCCAATCCCAAAAATCAGGCGCACGATGACGAAATTCATCTAAAAACTGACTTTTATTTAACCAAAAAATGAGTACTAAGTTTCTACCAAATAGCTCTTCTCTACCTAAATTCAACCGCTGCATCTCTATCACTAAGCGTGGCGTAGGTAACTGATCAAGCCCAAACGCCATCACTAATTTGCGTTCTTCTTGAGAATTCTGCTGTTGACTGTCATCTAAGCTATAAAGAAAATTATGGAACGAGTTCTGACTATAAAAAAAATTCTCATACTGAAAATGTTCTTCACTGGTTTCTAAACACTCCTGCAGCTTCTTTACCACTGGATGCTGGGGACTACTCTCTGGTGCAATGGCGAAAATAATTGTCGTCCCACTGGAAAGTTCCATTACGCTAACTAATTTCTCTAATTCTGCTTTGTCAGATTCGCTCAGAGAATAGTTGGACTCATAAGAAATCATATAGAAAACCAGTGTTAAATTGTTTTTTTTAATGATAATACACCTAGTTTATATAGTCTTATTAACAGCTTGCCAACGCTGCAAATCTTCAATTAGGATAGGATTAATATCAAACCAAGGTTCCTGTCTTGAATTGTAGTAACCTAAGACTAATTTGTTCTGTAAAAGTTAATCACAAATAATAAATTCACCTTTGTTAGGTAAGCTATGCGTTTTAGTTGTTAGCTTGCCAGTGCAATGTACAGAATCAAGTTCAGGATAGTGGTAGTCACTCAAATTATATTCCTTACGGACTTCTTGCACTGCCTCTTGAGCAGTTTTTAAATCTACTAAAATCAATTTATTCCGCAACCCAATTTCACAAGCAGTACGTGCTAATCTAACTAAATCTCGCATCACACCGCCGCTTTTCTCACAAATGAGTTCCAGTGCATCAGGATTAAATAAACCTTTGTAACTATCACCTAAACTACGAATACGTTTGTTAATAACATCATTGAGAATCTTCCTGCCACTGGAATTAGGATGAGTTGTCGGGCATAAATTTTCATCACATTCAAAAACCGGAGGATTATGTAAATCCAAACATTTTTGAAAGCTTTCCATAGGCTGACGAAAGCTTGGAGAATATCGTAGAGCAATGGGAATAGAATAGATAATATGACAGTTTAATTCTGTCAACAATGGACTAGAAAACATCTCCAAAGCTGTTTCTAAATCATGCCGATCCAATCCATCAACAATAATTAGTAATTTTTGTCGTGTTTCTTTTTCTGCTTCGTCAATAATGGTATTAACTTGGTTAATAATCTCACTTAGCAAAGGGCGAACATTGAGAGTTTTTGTGACTTCTCTGGTTAAACCGCGTTTGAGAATTAGTCCTACTTTGTCTAAAAATTTTGGCAATCCTAAACCTTCAGTGTAGCTATCTTTATCTTGATAAACTACAGTTTTTAGGCTTTCTTGCAAATCTATTAGTAATTTATCTTTGGTAAATAGCCAATCAGATTCAAAAGCTTGACGCGCAATTTCTAACCCAATTAATACTACAACTTCCGCATAGCCAATATTGTAACGGTCAAGAGCCGTTTGTGTATCTATCCAGATAACTGTATAATTATCATTTAACTTTTGTTGCAGTCGCCGCAACTCCGTAGTTTTTCCCCCACCACGATGTCCAGCCAGTAAAAATTGTGCTGGATCATCTTCCATCGCCAATAAACTTGCAAGCTTATCTACTGGACTGTTATCTCTCTGGACATAAAAATTTTTCAGTTCTTCAGGTGTAGCAAGAGGTTCTTCTGGCTTGAATAGCTGGTAAGCAGCTCTCCAAAAATTAGTATTGCTCATGCTGATAATAAACTGATCAGAAGACTATATTTTTAAGTATAGTCGCTGTTTTTGAGTATCATCGCTGTTTATCAGCATAAAGGCGATCGCGTGGACACCACTAAGTACTCAGAACTCCGCAGCGCTTGGACTCAGAATTGAACTGAGTTCTGTGTTCTGACAACAGAGTTCTTTTTAATCCTTGTTCAACAAAAATTGGTTTCTTGCAAGAAATTAAGAATCGCTGCATTCACCGCTTCCGAAGCACCTGTGGACGCATCATGATGGCAGTTAGGCAGAATTTGTAATTTAGCATCGGGAAGGCGCTGACGCAATTTTTCCCCATCGCTAGCAGGAAACCAACTATCTTGTTCGCCCCATAAAATCAGGGTAGGACATGTTACCGCACCGAGATTATTCTGAAGTTTACTGATAAAACTTGGTTTATTTGTTTGCAAGTGTTCAATTTCCCGCGCTGCTATTTGTAACTCTTCCGCCACCTTCGTAAGCGTCCCAGGAATTTCAGTGTAAGGGTAAGTTATCCAGTAAACATCATCCTGCGTCAGTATTGATGGATCGTACAAGACTCCACGCCTTTCTATTGCCATAATTTCTCTCACCAGTGGTGCAAATAGGTGCGCTAGACGAGAGGAGTCAATTGCCTGCACGATTTCTAAAGGTAGCTGAGAAAGCAACCACATTCCCCAATGAGGTAACTGTTGAGGAAAAATAGGTACATTTACCAGCACAAGCCGCGCTATTAACTGGGGATTTGCTTGGGCAAGACCAAGGGCAATTAATGCACCTAAAGATTCTGCCACAAGAACCACGGGTTCATCACATAAGGAAACAATGACTCTTTCTAACTCAATGATTTGATGACCAGGCTGTTCTCTGCGAAACACAGGTTTTTCGGAAAACCCGTAACCTTTGGCATCAAAACAAATAACCCGAAAATTTTTTGATAGCGGCTCGACGCTGTGACGCCAATTGTAGCTCCAGCTGCCAACACCATGTAATAAAAATAAGGGTTTACCTGTACCTTTTTCACCGTAAGCGATTTTTACAGGATACCCATTAGCATCGGTAATTATCAGACTTTGCCGCCCTTTGGGAAAAGTCTCTTGCCACCAGTCTTTCATTAATTTTGTCGTCACTTATCTAACCGCCCGTAAACAATCCAAGCAGCATTCCAAGCAGTTTCATGAGCATCACGGTAAATGCGACTAATCCAATAGCGACTATAAACAATACTGTCATAACCGCAAATACAAACCACTTGTCTGCCCTCTTCCTCTGGCTAGGAAACTTTAAATGATCTTCCAATAGCTTGATATTATACTCGTTAGCTTTCCAGCCGACATCAAACAAGTCCCCTGCGATCGGTATTGCACCTACTACGCCATCAATGATGATATTCAATACCATTCTACTTAAAGTAGATGCTGGCGCACCTAACCGGGCAGATTCTAGGACAATGTATGCCGAAAGCATAACTCCCAAAAAATCACCCCCGACAGGTATAAGTCCCAAAATTGGATCTAGACCAATACTAATCTCTGTTCCTGGAACGGTAATGACTCTATCCAGTAAGCGGCTTAGCTGACGCAGTCTTCTTAAAGTCGGTGCTTTGGCATCAAGTTCCATTGTGGGATAATGAGGGGGAAATTCAGATATTAGCGCGTTTGCGTTTGAGTTGTTAAACGCCTAAATATTCTACTCTCATCCTGAGAAAGTGAATGGCTGACCTCTGGTATATGTAACAATATGTACTAATTTTTTGCTTTGACACTCCTCGGGCTAAAGCCGCGAGGATTCTTGGTTCGTTGACTCGCCGTTAGACGACAGGGTTGCCCCAATCGCCCAAGAGGGCAAATCTCCCCAAGCGTAAGTTCCCGTGTGCCCCACGGTACTGAGTCCTTTTTTTAGGATGTTGATAGCTGCGTTCACGTCTCTATCCTCCACAAATCCACAATGTGGACAGACATGAGTCCTGGTGGATAGAGACTTTTTCACTTTCTCGCCACAGTTAGAGCAGTTTTGGGTTGTGTTATGGGGAGGAACGGCGACCGTTACCTTTCCATATTTATGACCAAAGTATTCTAACCATGCCCTGAAAGTTGACCAGCCTGCATCAGATATTGATTTTGCCAGTTGCGGGTTACGTACCATCCCTTTGACATTTAAGTCTTCATAGGCTACCAAATCGTTAGATTGGATGACGGAGTATGCAACACGCTTACAATACTCTTTTCGCTGCCTACTTACTCTTAAATGCTTGCGGGCATATCGATTTCTGGCTTTATGGTAGTTGGCGGACTGTGCTGCGCGGGCTTTTTTCTTGTTGGAGTCGTACTTTTTGGATTTCTTGCGGTTAGCACGATTCAATTGTTTTTCAGACTTGCGGTAAAACTGGGGAGATTGCTCAACGTTGCCTTTATCATCAGCAATGAAGTACTTCAATCCCAAGTCGATACCAACCATTTCCTTTGTTGGTTGAGTCTCAACCTTAACGTCAATATCAATTGCAAATTGGGCGTAATACCCATCAGCCCGACGTACTAATCGAACACGCTTAATTTGCGCCAAGTCGTAGTAGTTTAGGTCATAGGTTCCCTTTAATTTTAAGGTTCCTATTCCTTTTTTGTCTGAAAACGTTATGGCTTTACGGGTATTTTCAAGCTTCCAACCACTAGTCTTGTACTCGACTGAACGACAGTGTTTTTTAAACTTTGGAAATCCTTTTTTACCCTTAACCTTCTTTTTGCAGTTATCGTAAAACCGAGCTATTGCACTCCAAGCACGTTCCGCCGCAGATTGCCTAGCCATTGAATTAAGTTCATCCGCAAAGGAAAATTCAGCCGCTAGTACAGCACAATGTTTATTTAAGTCGTATCTATTCAAACTAGTACCCTTGTTGTCCATCCAGTAACGCAAGCATTTGTTCTGAATGAATTGACTAGTCCGAATAGCGTCGTCTATCGCTCTATACTGCTTATCTTTCCCTTTGACTTTGAACTCGTAAATGATCACTGGTTTCGACCTAACCAACTACCTCTTTATGTTAGCACATTGACATAAAGCCGCTCCTTTAGGACGGGGTTTTAGACCCAAATTCCTGATAAACTATGTTTTCAGGTTTTGCGGGTGATAAATTATATCAGCTTTTATGACTCAAGAATTAACTTCCCAGTGGTTGGCAGAAATTAAAGCACTCAAACAGCAGATAGCGGAACTTCAAGCAGAACACGATGCAGGGTGGCAAAGTGCCGAAAAATGGCGGAAACTCTACAACACAGAAGCAGAACAACGCCGTACAGATGCTCAGATGGCGCAACAGACGATCGCCTCTTTAAAAGCACAGATACAGCAAATGCAGGGTATTGAGGCAGCACAACTAGATGATCCCACAGCCACAACAGCCATTCAACAAGAAGTCGAACAACTCGAATCAGTGGAGGAATTGAAAGCCAGACTGATTGCGGTAACGAAAGAACGCGATCGCCTGCTGCAAGCTTTGAAAACAGAACAAGACAACCACTCCCAAACGCGCAAAAGCCTAACCACCGCCTTAGGTGATGCTATAGATGGTTTAACAAAGGAGAGAGGTAGTCAATAAGTAGGGGAGCAGGGGAGCAGGGGAAGCAGGGGAAGAAATGACTCCCTCATCTCCCTCATCCTCCCCACTCAGCACTTCTAAAACCCCATCGCCTCTGCGACTGCCAATAATTCTGGCGCAATGCCCTGTTTAAATTGACTTTGACTGTGTTTGATGGCAGTATCTGGGTCTTTTAAACCGTTGCCGGTGAGGACACATACCACAGTCGCGCCTGTGGGAACTTGGTCTTTCACCTGCAACAAACCAGCAACGGAAGCGGCGCTGGCGGGTTCGCAGAAAATCCCTTCTTCTGATGCCAAAAGGCGATAAGCATCAAGAATTTCCGCATCAGTGACGGCGTGGAAACTGCCCATACTGGCTTGTTGAGCGGCAACTGCTTTTTGCCAGCTTGCAGGGTTGCCAATGCGAATTGCTGTGGCTATGGTTTCTGGATGTGCCACTGGCTGACCATTCACGAGGGGAGCTGCACCTGCTGCTTGGAATCCCATCATCTTCGGTAGCCGATCGCACTTTCCGGCTTGATGGTATTGACAAAATCCCATCCAATATGCTGTGATGTTTCCCGCATTACCCACTGGGATGCACAGCCAGTCTGGAGCATCGCCCATGACATCAACAATTTCAAATGCTCCTGTTTTTTGCCCTTCTAGGCGGTAAGGATTGACGGAATTTACCAAGGTGATCGGATAAGTTTCTGCCATTTCGCGCACAATTTCCAGCGCTTGGTCAAAGTTACCTTTGATTGCCAGGACTTCTGCCCCATACAGCAGCGCCTGTGCCAACTTGCCCAACGCCACATAGCCATCAGGTATGATCACAAAGGCACGCATTCCCCCACGCCGAGCGTAAGCCGCTGCTGCTGCTGAGGTGTTGCCCGTACTGGCACAAATGACCGCCTTTGCCCCAGCTTCCTTTGCCTTAGAAATTGCTAATGTCATTCCTCGGTCTTTAAAGCTACCAGTGGGGTTCAGACCATCGTATTTAACGAAGACACGCACTTGTCTGCCAATGCGTTCTGCAATTGAGGGAACAGGTATTAAAGGTGTATTGCCCTCCTGCAGTGTGACAACTGGTGTTGTTTCGTTGACAGGTAAGTATTCGCGATATTGTTCTATCAGTCCAAGCCAGGGTTGGCGATGAGATTTAGCAGCAGACAGGCTCAAAGTCACGGTATTTTAAAGCTCTTAGCTCCAATTGAAAACAGCATCTGGTATATATTTTGCACTCCAGATGCCACCTACGCGCAACATGTTATCAATAAGTTACCAAACAAAGGCATTTTGCCTCTTGCGGGGTGCAGAACGAGAGAGTGTTTTGTTGGAACAAAACTATTGTATGTGCAGTCTCCTAGTACACAACCTGAGACATATTTCATTTGTGGTAGAAAAGTTTATAATTTTTTAATGATTCTTAAAACTTGGCTACTATAATATCTCTAGTGGTGTGAGTTAAGTTCTGGATAGATATGGCAATGTCTACATCTAGTGTTTCTGAATCTAGTGTTTCTGAAAATGAGTCCCGGGCTATCTGGGCAAACAAGTTGAACAAATGTTATTACCAAGCCGAGCAGTTAGATAAGTTTATGCATCTACAGGCAGAGGTTGATTGCTTGCTACAGCAACTGCAAAGTATGAAAACGCGAAAGGTATCTGCTACACACAAGGAGGAATAAGTCGCCAATATATTAGCGATACTTATTTAAAGTTAGTCATGAAGCGCGAAAAACAAGCGGACTAACATGGATTATTAATTGAGAATTTTCTCAATATACACGTAGGAGCGGCTAGCTCCGATAGCGCAGCGTGGCGAAGCCATAGTAACGCCTGTGGACAAGTAAGAGGCGTCTCTCTTGGTAGAAGCACGCCCAGCAGACAAAGTAGATGTCATGGACAACTATGGATAAGTTGTGTGTAGCAGTGTGATCAGTTTACTATTCAAAGCGCTGATTCTTTTGTGACCAAACTTTCAACCTATAACCGTGGGCATTCTCTAGAAGCAAACCTACAGATTGTCCTCCCGAAAGCTTGGCGATCGCCCTTAACAAAGCTGGGGAATCTTGCTTAAAATCAGTATAAATGACTTGACCACTATCAGACAAGATCAGCGTGTGAGGACGGGATTGATTATTGTCAGGACTTCTGAGTGTTGGCTGTTGCGGCGGAAAACTTCCGTCCTCGCTGGTATCTTGCATATCTAAAGATGCTATTGCCTCTGGCGAAATGGTTAGCACAGTTTCCGGCATCGCATCATCTGTTAAATCAACCTCTTGAACGGGCAAACTTCCTAGCTTTTGCAAGATATATTGCGAGTCTGGAACGGCACCACCAGGCAACTGACCAGATTCTTGGAGCGATCGCCACAATATTGGTAGCATGGCTTTTACCCTGAGCGCGTCTTGTTGGTACAGTTCTTGGAGCGTCATTGGTACTGACTCAACCCATTCTAAAGCAGAATTTGTCATTGCTAAAAGTGGTTGTTGTAGAGACGTTGCATATAAAGTCTCTACACTCTCATCAGCAGCAACGAGTAACCGCAAGACGCCATCGCGAAATTGCACGGCTTTGATGGTGGCTGTTGTCGTTACCTGTTCTCTGTTTGCCAGCCAGACGACTATTTGAATTTCCGGGTCAGAATCTATACCTAAAGCCTTCCACAAAAATTTTTCTTTTGAAGTTTGAGGAGGCTTTAAATTTGTAAACGGGAAATATAGCCAGCGTCTTCCATCATGAAATGCAGAGACTTCCACCTGATACCAAACCTGGTTATCAGCTTTTTGTAGAGACACGTCTTGCTGCGTATCTACAAAAATACTATGGCGCTTATCTTCAAAAACCCTATGACGCGTCTGTTGTGAGGGAGGTTTTAGCCAGTCAGCGGCGTTAACTTCAGCGATTGATTGTACCGAACCAACAATCTGGCTGTCGTGAGTAGGGATTTGAGATGCGGCGTCACCATTGAGTTGTCCTAACAACCCTTGAATATAGGTAAGGGTGTCTGTTGTGGTTTTGGATTGCCCGTTTAACCAGGAATTCGCCCGTTGTTGCCCATACTTGGCTGCTAAAATCAAGGCACCCCAAGCTTGCACCGACTGTTGATTTGGGTTCACCCGCAATTGTGCTTCTACACGACTCCACAACCGTCCTTTATCTGCTTTTAGTAAGGTGGCAATTTCTTTGGCATTTTCCAGCGAAGCCTCAAACACTTGTAAAGCTTTGTCCCAACGACCATCTATTAAATCTGCCAAAACTTGTTGGCTGGGACTTGTCGAAGTTGTGTCTGCTTGGGTTTTGGTAACTTGGGAATGCAAGCCAATCACATCCATTTGCGCTTGTGCGGCTTCTGGAAGCTTTTCCGTCAGCTGTTTTTTGAGAGATTCCAACTGTTTAAAGGCTGGTGTCCACAGTCCGCTACGGGCTAACATCAAGGCATTTTGGTACTCTGAATCTTGAAGGGCTGGTGAAGTCAGGGAAATTTGCTCTAGTTGAATAGGGTTGAGGACAAACTTGACAGGGTTGACTTGATAAACGCGTAGGTGCGGTTCTAAACCAACTGTTTGATCCACGACTAACTCTTTTGCATCACCACCAGTGACTTCCCGCCATTGAGGGAGTTGTCCACTCGGACTTGTCCAAGGCAGCATGAGTTGTAGGTGAGTGCCTTCGGGATTGTAGTAAACTATCTGACCATAGGCGATGGACTTTGCCCCGCTTTCGGCTGTCGCACTTGTTCCTTGTTGACGCTGTCCTCGTAAATAGAACCATACACCTGGCGAGGGTGTATCGCCCTCAAAACGACCTACTTCACTTAAAGGCAAGGGTAAACTGGAACCTTGGTTGTCATCAGTAGCATTGACGATGGGGGCGACAACAAAAGATTCTTCTGGTCCAGTCACTTTAAGTTGAGCGGCTAGATGATAGTATGCCTTTGATACAGATTGCAGTTCTGGGTTTCCTGCGCGTTGATAAACCCTAAGTTCAACTATATACTTGCAATCAGATTGACAATTAGCACGCTGCTTAAAAATAGGGAGTAAAAAAGAAGTTGTTGTGTCGCGTTCCAAAGGTAAGATTTGTCCCGCTATTTGTCCTTGTTTGCTGAGGGAATCTTGAATTTCTCTGAGGGTTTGGGAGCGTTCTAGCTTACTGTCGGAAGTATTTCCCCATCCTGGTAAAGATTTATTTAACCAGCTTACCTGCTCTGGATTAAGTATAAATTGAACGCTAATCCAAGCAAAAGTTGTAATTAAACCAGCGCTGCATAACAAAACCGTCATTGCTACCATCGACGCTAGCCAACTTCCCTGTTGAGGCTTTTCCTTGAATTTTTCAGAAATGCCCTTGAGTGGACTTGAATTCGGCTCATTTGGTCTGCATGGTTTTGGTGCAGGATTTGAAGGGTTTGCCATGCTACTTGTGCTGTAAATCCAATAGGTACTTTGGCAAGAGTATTTTCCTTTATACTCGTGTTCCTTAAATGTTGGTTAGAAACATTTAATGTTGGTGAGTGTGGAAAATTTTTCAATTTTCACTTTTGATTATTCTTTTCTTCTTTATTTACATTTATCAGGATACAATCCCTGATTTCCGCACATTTTTCCTCTTAACTTTCTCTTTTCTTTACAAAATCAGTAAATTCACCAATGCCAGAAAAACCACTCCTTAAATAGACTCTCATTATGTGTGTGTGAGTTGAGTGTAAAAAAAACCGAGAAACAAGAATGAACGGTTGCGGCTTTGTTGGTCGCGGCAATGAGAAACGGAGACATAAAAAGACACAGAGATAAGTTTTTCTGCGTCGTAAGTGTCTCCGTGTTTTCTTTCTTTTCTGATGTATCTATAAATCGTGTTTTTTTTAACTGAAGAAAGAAAAGCTATTTCATTAATTTTTTAAAGCAACTTTGTTTGGATAAATTTTCCAATTAGTTATTTTGATTACTGTTAAAAATGTTCCTAACAATGTCTTCATATATTCATAATTTGCTAGCGCTTTTCTTAGCGCTAACTTCTGCTGCGATTGTTGCCCAAGCTTCAAAAATTTTGATAAAACAGGACTTACGCAAAAACTCTCTGAAACTCTTATCCCTTCGTGTCCTTGGCGTCTTGGCGGTTCGTTTTTTCATTAATTTGCGTAAGTCCTATAAAATTTGATGACGAAAATCAACAAAATAATCATCGCCTCTTCGTCATCAATCAAGTCCTAAATCTTGAAGCTTGAGTCAATACTTAGGATCCACCACCTGTAAGGACTTCCTCATAGCGTTTACCAGCGCTATCCCAAGTGAATTCTGTTTCTACCAATTGTCTACCGTTACGAGACAATTCTGCTCGCAATTGCGGATTTTCAAATAATTGACAAACAGCAGTCACATATTCTGTAGGTTGATTTGCTCGTAATGCCCTCAGTGGTACATTTGCACCATCTACAGCCAGTCCTTCTAAACCGCGATCGCTTGCGACGACTGGTACACCTGCAGCGATCGCCTCTAAAGTTTTATTTTTAATCCCAAATCCCGTCCGCATTGGCACGACGCAGACAGTCGCTTTGTGCAAATACTCTACCATTGAAGGCACACGCCCTGTTACAATAATGCCAGGTTTTTCTTTAAGTGCTAAAACTTCTGGTGCAGGACGAGAACCAACAATATCGAAAGTCGTATCAGGGTAAAGTTTTTGAATTTCTGGTAAAACTTCGTTGCTGAAAAAGCACACAGCATCGATGTTTGCCAAATTATCCATTGCACCAATGAAAATTAAGCGGTGTCCCCCTGGATCAGTGGTACGGTTGGGAAACGAAACCAAATCTACGCCATTGGGAATGACTACAATTTCACTATTAGGGTGAAATTCTTGCATCTGAACCCTATCTTCTTCTGTTGTTACCACAATCGCCGAGAATTTAGAGCAGTAGCGTTGCTCGTAACGACGCAAAAGTGGTAGATACAGTCTATCTCGAAATCTATTTTCAGAAATACCAGTGTCTAGCTGGTTGCGACAGGTACCGTAGACAGAACTATGAACGTTGACTACAGTTCTGATTTGTTTTTGAAAGTAAGGGCGCACATAAATTTCATTCACGCTATGTTCGCAGGTAATGACATCACATTTCCCCGCCTCTATAAAGTTCTCAACCCAGATTTGCATTTCATCTGAGTAGCGGTTTAACACACTTGGGGGTGTCCCTTGTCGTATAAAAGTCATGAAGCGCTGAATTTTCTTGAGTATCCCTCCGTATCTACCTGAGTCTTTTGGGCGATTAAAAAGAATTAAGTTGTCAACACAATCCCGTAATCCTAGTATTTCTGCATCTGTAACATCAGGCTCCCGTTGAGTAACCAGGGTGATAGCATGGTGTTGACTGAGATACTTAAGTAAATTAAACGTCCTCACCTGCGTTCCACCTCGTGTAGGCGGATAGGGAAATGTAGACGATAGCATTAAAATTCTCATAGTGTACCGAGTAGCAAAAATAGGGAACTACAGCGATGATATACACATAATAATTTTTTTCCAAGCAAATATTTCAGTATTTGTACGTAATTGATTGTAAAATTATCATTTTTTTTCTGAAAAGTAAGAATGAAAAAAATTACATAATCCTACTATTCTTGCTTCTTCTAACTAAAAAAATATGCCTAAAATAAGTGTTTGCATTCCGACTTTTAATCGTGTAAATCTGCTACCTTTCGCCATTGAAAGTGTACTACAGCAGACTTATCAAGACTTTGAATTGATTATCTGTGATGATGGTTCTCAGGATGGGACACCTGAACTTATTTCGCAGTCTGCGGACAGGCCGCATCAAATACATCCGTCATCCGCAAAATATTGGTAAAAGTAATAATATGCGCTCTGGCTTTGATGCCGCAACGGTAATATTTTATGAAATTTGATGATGATGATAGGTTAACTCCAGTTTTCCTAACACGTACGGCAGCGATTCTTGATAAGGATTCTAGCATTGATTTTGTTGGAACTGACCACTGGGTGATTGATATTAACAACATCCGAGATAAGGCGAAAACCCAAGAAAATTCTCGCCGCTGGGGTAGGGCGAATTTACAAGCAGGTGTTGTTGATAATTTGTTAGAAGTTGTGTTTGTTAACCAAAGCTTTCAAATAGGCGCAACCTTATTTCGCCGTTCCACCTTGCAAGAGTTGGGATTTATGCAGCCCAATTGGCAAAATTGCGAGGATAATGATTTATTTGTCCGGTTGGCTTTAGTAGGAAAGAAAGGTTATTACCTACCAGAGTTGTTAATGGAATATCGCTTTCATGACCAACAGCAAGGTATTGATCGGGCAGTTCCTTATTTAAGAGATAAATTGCGGTATTTAGAAAGTTATAAGTTTCCATCAGACAAGCTAGAGAAAATTAGGCAACAGCGTCTTGCAGAAACACAGTTATTGTTAGGGTTACGCTTGATTGAAAAGGGTGAAACGCAAAAAGGTAGAGAATTAGTTTTGGCAGGTAAATCTTTTTCTCCTGCTAAGGCGTGGACTGGGTTAGGGTTATCGCTGTTACCTGTGGGGTTGCGTCCTTGGGCGTTTGGTTTGGTAAGAAGGGTGAAGGGGTAGGAGGTTAGCCAAGCGTTATCAATGGTATGCCCCCTTATATCATGTCCGCCTAATTAGTTATGATTCCCACGTTGATTTTACCCCACCCCCAACCCCCTTACAAAGGTAGGTATTTTGTATTTGGTCATTTTTTGACTATTTGAGCCGATGCTTAAATCCTCAAACAACCAAACCACGTTAAGCAATTGAGAATTTTCTCAACTATTTTCGAGATTCAAAAAAACCTACCCTTGAACCAACCCCTCCCCGCTCGCGGTCCGGGGACGTGAAGCGCAGCTTTACGGGGGCTAGGGGTCCCCTCTGGGGTTGGGGGACTGGGGTCCCCTTTGGGGATAGGGGAAAGGGGGTTCTTAGGTAATGATAAGTATTTAACCGGACTTGATATTACATAAGGTTAAGGAGGCTTTGTTTTTTTTAAGGTCAACTTTTCGATAGCAACTTAATTAAGTCTGGCTTTCTCTTGCCACTATATCCAGGAATTCCTCGTTCCCTTGCCATCTCTTTTAGCTTTGCAACTGTCAGAGTTTTTAATATTTCAGGTTCTATGATGACCCCAGAATCTATGACGGGTTTAATTGTTGTTGGCTCAGGAGTTAGGTAAAAAACTTCCTTGAGTGCATCTAACTTCTTTCCCCTAGTTATGCCGCATGACAACTTTGTGACTGGCTCGAAGTTTTTCCACTGGTTGCGGGGAGCCTCATCAATACGATTGGTGGCGATCGCCAGTTTCACCCCTTTCAATTCACTATTTGGCTTCTCAATGAGGTACTGCAACGCCGATTGAATTTCATCTCTGGTTGCGGTCGATAGGTTAACTTTCGGTACGAATTCCCCAGCGAGAATTTTGGTCACTTGAGATGTCTGCTCACTGGGGTCAGCAATAATACACCACACTTTCTCCAGCCCGGCTTCCTCTGCAACCGCGAAAATGAACGAGTTGCCGATAACTTCGTACTGGTCTTCACCAGTTTCTTTAACAATCACCGGAACCCAGTTGCGACCACCTGACTCATTAAGCGCTTTTGCAGATGCTTTGATTAAAAACTCTGGTGCGTTTGTACCTTTGCCTGGGTTAATTCCATCTTTATCAAGGCACATTAAATTCCCAATATCGCTTAAGCTCATTGTAGAAAATACTCCTTGGCTAATGCAAAATAGTAATCATATGCTGTTTTATTTCTATACACAGATGGCGTACGTGCAAAAGCAGCGTTCGCAATGTGGGCATAACTCGGCAAGTTGAAAATGTAGTGATCTGGTTTCGCTTGACTGTAACGGGAGTAAAAGTACGGCGTTAAGTCAAAGGGGTTAGTTTTATCCTTTTTCGCCTCTTCGATGATTTCATCCAATGCTCGGTCAGCCGTAGCTCGTGCTGCTGGGGTAATAGCTTCTCCGTTAAAGAAGATAGGCAGAGCTATTGGTCCCCCATCCTTCCTGAAAGTTTGGACTTCTGGAATGAATTGTTTGATAACAATTGCCGCATTCTGTAGAGAAAAGATGTTGTTGTGCTTGGTAGGAATTAAAACTACATCTGAAGCAGACACCGCGCTCTGGCTGAAGAAGTTCCAGTTGGGTGGAGAGTCAATTAAAATGTAGTCGTATAGAGATTTTAACGGGTCAATCACCTGCCTTAATTTACGTATACTAAAAACTTGCCGCAGTTTGTCTTCTCCTAGATCCGTCAGCTTTTTGTCACTTGGAATAACATCAAATGTTATTGTGCCAGTGGATTTTGTCGGGAAACTGAACCTGAACATCACCCCTGGAGGAAATGATGGACTCGGCTTATTTTCCAACCAGGAATACAGCGCATCTTCCTTTGGTTTCACATCTAGGGAGTTGGTTAAATCCTGCTGGTTCGGGTCAAAGTCAATAATTAATACTTGTTTTCCAAAAGCTGCCAATGTAGCTGCCAGATTTACCGTGGTTGTAGTCTTTCCCACGCCACCTTTATTGTTGTAAATGGCGACTGTGAGCGCTTTGGGAGGGTTGTCGATTTTAGCTTTGATAGCCGCCACAATCTCGTCAACGTTGTCAGGTGTAATTTCCAGACAGGATGACGCTGGGTGGATAACCTTGCCATGCTTCCTAAACAATTGAATGTGTCTGGAGTTTGTAATAATCCCCCATTGGGCAGATTTGCAATTTGAACCACGTAAATAACCGTGAAGCTGCTTAACTGCTGACCTATACTGTGCAAAATTTCCGCTTAGGTTAATATCTCTACCTTTTATTTCCAACAGTAGGTAGGGGTTAGACTTGGTGTTGACGAAGATGTCGTTCTGAGCATTCTTGCGAACAGCGTAATCAACGGCGCCAAAGCTATTGCCAGTAGCAAACTTGGGGACGGTTTCAGTTGCATCAAAACCTAGCAGCTTTAGCAGAGATGGAATGAATATGTTGCCAACTATTGGCTCTTGGGCATTACTCGGAAGATCCAACAGTACTTGCCTAAGTTTAGAAGAATTCATAAAATCAAGTAAGTTTAGTACAAAACCGCCACTTAGTAGGCGGTTTTCTGTTTAGTGCAATTAATAATTTCGCTGATGACCTGCTAATTGACAACCATTGACATAAGCATTTGCATAAGCCAGTTTTCGCCAACGCTCTACAAAAAGCGATTGCCCAAGGGCAGTGGCAAAGCCAATCGCTATTGCTACAATACTTTTTGCTTCATAGGTTGATATTAAACAGCGTACTTTAAGGGTGTCATATAAAACACTTCGGGAAATAAAGCGGGGCTGAAGAAAAAATGAAGTGATTGCGATCGCCAACGCCGATCGCCATTGTCCACCCTAGCTATCCATCCACCTCGGTACGCATTTATTGTTGATGTACAAAAATCCGGGTACCCAGACTTATAAAAGGCAAAGGCGATTACAAGGGAAAGCACTGCCCAAAAGGCGATCGCTCAACTGCATAAGTCAACTTCACCCGCATCTAATAATAATCGTCTGGTTAGGCTTAAGACCTATCTACAACACACCGTTGGTTGCCCCTTTCTACCTCATGGAAGGGGGTTTATTTTTGGGAAGGCGATCGCCGTAGGCGGGCACTTCGTGCTATCGCGCAAAAGTAACCGAGCAAAACAGCTGTTGACCTCTCCCCGATCTAAAGACACGGGGATTCTAAACTGTTGCTACAGGGAGGGCTGAAGCCGCTCCCTTCCGCTTTTTAGTTTTAGTTTC
>NZ_JBAHYJ020000097.1:0-49637 GCF_036697665.2 Scytonema sp. PRP1
CGCGAGATACGTAGTACGAGAAATACGGCGTCCTTGTTTAAATCCCCATCAGGTATTGATGGGTGCGGCTGGTACTTGTTCACTGTTCACTGTTCACTGTTAATTTAGATGTGCCTAGGAATTGAGAGTTTATTTTCTAAGTAAATAGCTGAAATCAAGTTTTTTGAAAAAGTTTTGTGCTCCGAAGATTCGATATTATTTGATCACTCTCATGATAAAATTATGATAACGTTAGTACAGCAAATTTCCCAGTTTTAACTGATAGTAAAACATTGCCCAAAGTAGTGAATTGCTTAACAAAATACATTTTTTTCAATATTTAGATATCTGCTTTTTACCCAGAATTATTAACGGGATAGTTTGGAAAAGATACATAATTTACAAATACTTGATCTTGAACTGAACCGTATTGCGCTAGAATCCCACTGGGATTAGTAAACAAACAACTAATAACGATCAATGCAACCTAAACCCCAATTCAATCCTTGTTACTCTGTTGAAACTATAGAAACAGACAATGTATTTTTGTTGTCTGAGAGAGATAAAGTCTGGTTAAGCGATCGCCTTTCTTATAGTTTAGCTGCTTTAATCGATGGCAATCGCAATATTGACGAAATTATTGATACTATTCAACAGTCGCTACTGCAAGACCCAAAATCTTTACAGTCAGCTACCACCTTCTTCCAAGAAGTTCTCAATCTGAGTATTAAAGCCCAATATGCTTTATTACAAATGCAACAAAAGGGCTATCTTGTTCAAGAAGATAACTCTCTCCCATCGAACTTAGACATCTTTTGCCATCATCTTAATATTGCTCCCACAGTAGCCTATCAAAGATTGCGAGCAACTAAAGTAGCAGTAAAAGCATTAGATTCAGTTTCTGCTGAAAACTTCATTGCTGTGCTTGAGTCTCTCCAAATTCAAGTAGCAGACGAAGGTGATTTGACAGTAGTTTTAACCGATGATTATCTCAATCTTGAGCTAGATAAGTTCAATCAACAAGCCTTAAAATCCCAATCTCCCTGGATACTGGTTAAGCCATTAGGGACAATAGTCTGGATTGGTCCTTTATTTCATCCTCAGAAAACAGGTTGTTGGAACTGTTTAGCCCAGCGTTTGCGAGATAATAGACCGATTGAAGGGTTTATTCAGAGACAGAAGCACATTTCTTCCCCTTTAACTCCTCCTTTGGGATTTTTGCCATCTACAGTACAAACTGCTTTAGGAATGGTAGCCACAGAGGTGTTTAAGTGGATTGTCCAAGGGGAAAATAAACAATTAGAAAGCAATTTGATGACTTACGATGCGATCGCACTGCAAACTCAAAATCATAGGTGGGTGAAGCGTCCTCAATGTTCTAGCTGTGGAGAAATGGTAAATGGGTTAACTAAAAACCCCCTACCTGTTGTTTTAGAACACCGCCAGAAAACCTTTACCGCCGATGGAGGACATCGTTCTTGTTCGCCACAAGAAACTCTCAGGAAATATCAACATCATATTAGCCCCATTACTGGCGTTGTGCGAGAACTAAATAAAATTCCTGGGAATGGATTAACTCATAATTACATTGCCAAACATCATTTTCTCAGTATTTTCGACGATTCAGCTAGTTTGCGGCAAAATTTGGGGGGTAGAAGTGCAGGGAAAGGTAGGACTGACTCTCAAGCTATGGCTAGTGGTTTCTGCGAAGCGATCGAGCGATATTCAGGGGTGTTTCAAGGGGATGAAATTAGAGAAAAAGGCAGTTACCAACAAATGGGAGATAAGGCGATCCATCCCAATGTTTGTATGAACTTCAGCCAACAGCAATATCACAATAGAGAGCAATGGAATGTTGAGTGTCCAGGCTGGTTTCAAAAAGTCCCTGAACCTTTTGATGAAGAAAGAGAAATTGACTGGACTCCCGTTTGGTCTTTAACCCATCAGGAATTTAAGTATCTGCCAACGGCTTACTGTTATTATGGCTATCGACCGGACTATAAACCCGACTGTTGGGCTGATTCTAATGGATGTGCAGCGGGTAATACTATTGAAGAAGCGATTTTGCAGGGGTTTATGGAGTTAGTAGAGCGGGATGCTGTCGCGTTATGGTGGTATAATTCGCTGCAAAAGCCTCAAGTGGATTTAGATAGTTTCGACGAGCCTTATTTTCAAAGCCTGAAACAATATTATCAAACTATTAATCGGGAACTTTGGGTTTTAGATATTACCAGCGATCTGGATATTCCTGTGTTTGCTGCTGTTAGTCGAAGAAAGGATAGCGAAGTAGAAGATATTGTTTTGGGTTATGGCGCTCATTTCGATGCCAAGATTGCTATTAGTCGAGCCTTGACTGAAGTTAACCAAATTTTACCCAACGTTTTATTTGCAAAAGCTGATGGAAGTACTCAATATCCCCCATCAGCCGATCGCTTGGCGGTAGATTGGTGGAAAACCGCAACTTTAAGCGATCAACCTTATCTAGTTCCAGACAAGAGAATTGCTGCTAAAGTCAGTGGCTATTATCGCGATATGGCAAGTGACGATTTACTCGAAGATGTCAAGCTGTGTCAACAAATCGTTGAGAACAATGGTTTAGAAATGCTGGTATTAGATCAGACTCGTCCCGATATTGGACTTCACGTTGCCAAGGTAATCGTTCCGGGAATGCGTCATATGTGGAAAAGGTTAGCACCTGGACGGCTTTACGAGGTTCCGGTGAAAATGGGTTGGTTGCAAGAACCACGAAAAGAAGAGCGACTCAACTCTTTTCCCATGTGGATGTGAGGTTCTCTTTACTGAATGATGTTATTTTTTATGAGTTTTTCTATGAGTTCTGGGATGAGTTTTCTGAGTTTCAGAGACTAAGAGAAAAACTAATATCAAAGGTAATGCGGTTGAAGCTCACATTCTGCACCCTCAAGTGTCACAAACTGAAGGAAAGAATAAAAGCTTTAGAACCATAATTTGATGCAAATCTCAATCTTTTAAGGAGAAAAACATGGCTAGAAAACAAGGTAATCCACCCATCGATCACCTGACTTTTCACGGGATGTGGATTACTTACAACTACTAAGAAACAGAATAGAAACGAACAAGCTAAGTAACTTGACAGAATTAATTACACACTGTTTCTAGATTAGACAATAATTTTAGCCCAGACTGTGTGTAATTAATTTCGCCTTACTACTTATTATCTTCTATTCAACAAAAAACTCAATTACCAAAAACAAGAGTTAAGGAGGACATAAAGATGGCTTTTAGAATATTCTCAACGATACCCACTGATCACAAGGATGAGGAGTTAGAAGCGAGAGCGGGACTTGACGACCTATTAAAAAACCTCTCGTTGCGAGGTAAGGTCGCCAGGTGGGCTGCCGTGGCTGTACTCGTAGTAGGGATCTTTGTTGGTATGGCTATGCCAGCTCATGCGGTCGGCCTCGGCCGTGCCAGATGCGAGCCTGCAACCTTTAACATCTTTCAAGGACCTCGAGGCGACAGCGCCACAATGTGCTTTGCTAATGCTGGCGAGATTCTAGTTGGTATCGCTGACGTGCATAGATTGTTTTCTGGAAACAATGAAGGCTTTGTTAAGACTAACAAGGGAGACTTCAATTTCGGAAGGCAGCAGGTCATTGACTTCATCAACACGGTTGGCACTGTGACCATTAATACCATCCATATCAACTGATGTTATAGCGGTGGTTGGCATCCAGCCGCAGGTCGTAATCCTCATCGGTTATGTCAACACACGCGATCAGGTACTGCTCTGTAGACCCGAGCCGCAGGGCAGTACCTGCAACCAGGGTTCCAAAAAGCCTACACCCTTTACAGGGATTAAAACTGATGGACAAACCCCATCCGGTAGTGCGTTAAATTGATGTGGGGTTGGTAAAGGGGAGCAACGCGATTTAGTGAGGTAGGATCAAAAACCAGCGATCGCTAACAACTTTCTTCAGTACTAAAAAATATTCATCACATCAATAGCCGTATTAATACATAAATTGTGAATAAATTTTAAGTGTGGTAATGTGTGCAAAAATTGATGAGGGTCAAAAACAAGGTAGGATTCCGGTTAAGTAATCTTTCCAGGCTTTTAACGTCTACCTTTTATGGCAAAAAATATAAGTGCGACTCTTGATTTAAACCAGGGTAAGCGCATCTAAAAATGTAGCTAATTGTACAGACGTTTAAGACGAATGATGCTAGTGCTGAGGAGAGGCATCACAATTGGTCAGGCGAAATGACTCGCAGAGTGTTTCTTGGCGATGATCATTCTTGTCCCCCTAAATTCCAAGGTTAATGTTGTCCAAAGGATTTGCTCCCGCTTCTGCTCAACAGGCGAACCGTTCAAAGACTCTTGAGGTGATCGCCTTGAGTCAGCGCCTCAACGATTGTTTTGCCTCCCTTCAAGACCCACGAGTGGAACGGACTCGTTTGCATCAACTAAGTGATATTTTAACCATCGCAATACTAGCGGTGCTGTCACGAAAAGAAGAGCGACTCAATTCTTTTCCGATGTGGATGTGAGGTTCTCCTTACTTAGTGATGTTATTTTTCATGAGTTTTTCTATGAGTTCTGGGATGAGTTTTATGAGTTTCACAGACTAAGAGAAAAACTAATATTAAAGCTCATATCTTGCACTAAGAAAAATTGATATGCTTTTTACACACAGTACTAATCCTAAAATCCTTATTCTACTGATAAAAGCCAAGAAAAACGCTCTCCGCTTTATTGCGCTGCTTTTGACTAAACCCAGGATTATACGGATAGGTGCAAGATCTGAGTAAAGCTAGTTCTGGCTTGAAAATTGTTTAAGTCCCGTTAAAAAATTAGCCATTAGGAGGTCAAAAATGTCAAGTATAAATCAACCCTGGACGACTGTTGAGAGCATACTTAAAGAGATCAACAATGTCGATAATGGTAAGGAGCGTCAAAAGATTGGGATTCTCGGAGCCGGAATGGCTGGTCTAGCAGCAGCTTATGAATTAAAGAAGCAGTGTTGGAGGGATTTTTCTGTATGGACGCAAAACTAAACAAGGCTGTCGAAATTTAACGCTTTTCTAAGTGAGTACAGTCAATGTCTATGAGCCTGACAACCTCACTTGCAGTCAAAGTTCGCCGCATACGACTTTTGTCAAAGGGGGAAGTTCACGATAAAAGTTTTAACCGGATGTTTTTCTACCTTTAACTCGTCTAACACGCGGTTAACTTCAATTTTAGGCGATTTGTGCAAATGTCAGCGCTTTTCAATTCTTTTCCGATGTGGATGTGAGGTTCTCCCTACTTAGTGATGTTATTTTTCATGAGTTTTTCTATGAGTTCTGGGATAACTTTTATGAGTTTCAGAGACTGAGAGAAAAACTAATATCAAAGGTAATTCACTGCTTTTGGGATATTCCCAACGCAACCTTTGAATTTTAGTGATCGCCAATGAGTCGTCCTCGTTCAAAAATTGAACAAGCTACAAATAGATTGAACAAGTCGGCTGGGAAAATTGATGATTTTAATAGTTTTTTATCAGAGATAGATAAGGCTTTAAAAATTGTTGGTAGTACCATCAAGGCTATTTCACCGCTTATTTGATAAAAATAGGACTTACACAACGGACACGAAAAACTGTAGGATGTGTGAAGCTACGAAAAAGTTTCAGCGTAGTCATCAGACTTGTAGCGTCACGCACCGACTCCCAATTCCGAGACAGATTGATTACAGATCATGTTAAACGGATATTCGATTATTGATGCGGATTCCCACGTTATTGAACCTCCCAGTATGTGGGCTGAATATCTCGAACCAGAATTTAAACAGTTTGCCCCCTCACCAGACATGAAAATTCAAGGGGTAGACATTGTAAGAAAAGTCTCTAGGCAAGTTCGAGATAAGGCGAATAAGCAGATGATGGAAGCTCATCCTAATGCTTATTTCCAAGGCTACAATGTCGAGTCTCACGTTCAAGAGATGATGCAGATGGGGATCGATGTGGCATTCCTTTACCCAACTTATGGATTGTGGGTTTGGGCGAGCAATACTATGCAACCGGAAGTTGCTGGCGCTTTTACCCGCGCTTACAACAATTGGTTAAAGGATTTTTGCAGCTACGCTCCAGATAGATTGAAGGGGGTAGGAGCAATTAATCTGCACGCGCCAGAGTCAATGGTGCATGAATTGCATCGGATTGTCGATTTTGGCTGGAAAGCGGTGTTTTTACGCCCTAACCCCGTCAAAGGAAGACTATTGAGCGACTCTGCTTACGAGCCTTTTTGGACAGAATGCGATCGACTAGGAATAGCAGTAGGTATTCACGAAGGGACTCACAGTCGCTTGCCAACTACTGGAACAGGAAGATTTAACACTCGTTTTGCTACCCACGCTTGCTCTCATCCGATGGAACAGATGATGGCTTTATTAGCCTTGATTGAAGGAGGGGTATTAGAACGTCATCCAAAACTGAAAGTGGCTTTTCTGGAGTCTGGTTGTGGCTGGCTTCCCTATTGGCTGTGGCGACTAGATGAAGAATACGAAAATTTACATTGGGAGGATAAAATTAATGATAATGTCAAAATCAAGCCATCTGAGTATTTTCGTCGCCAGTGCTTTATTGCCATTGAGCCTTCAGAACCATTACTGGCTCAGGTGATTGAATATATCGGCATGGACAACTTAATCTTTGGTTCGGACTATCCCCATATGGATCACAAGCCGAACATCGTTGCAGACATGGTAAAGCTTGAGGAAAAATTATCGAAAGAAACTGTGCAAAAGATTCTTTGGGATAATCCTTGTCGTTTTTACAACTTATCTTAAATTGAGGAAAAGACAATGGCGGAAACACCAATTAGCCCAACTAGCCGAGGTAGTGGAGATCCACTCTACCGAGGACAGTGGTATCAACCCGATACCTATTACCAAATATTAGAGGTCAAGCCTGCTGCTAAAGAACAAGAAAAGAGAGAAGGTCAACATATAAGCACAACCATATTAGCGCGAAAGAGAGGTTTGGGGAATACTGGCAACCCCGAACCAGATAGTTTCAATGATTTTGAACTGGATCGCGAGACAATAGAAAAACTGAAAGATTATCCTAGAAAAGGCGATAATAATAAGCTATCTTCATATTTACCCTTTCCAGGAGTTGTTTTTCCAAAAGGTTTTATCGAAACCTTATCCAATGGTAATTCTAATCAAACTGAACTAGGTAATTTCTATCCATCAATTCGCGTCATATTACAGACTCGTAAGCTATCTCAATTAATTGCTAGAACTTGGTGGACTTATTTGGAAGCGAAAGAAAATGGTGAGTGGGATAAGTTTATTGATGGGAAGTGGGACGATATTCCCTCTCAGATTTTGGATGGTCTTATAGCTAGAGAAATTTTTCTTGTTGCAGGAGGAGCTCCTCCTGACAACCCTAATTCTGAAGATCCGAGCATTTACAATCCACTACAATCCAAAGGTTTAACTGACAAAGGAGCAAGGTTTTTGATTTTGCCTACCAGTAGGGCTTGGCAAGGAATTACGTTGTCTCTCTTGTCTTCGGGACAGGCATATTATCTTAACAACAAAGAAAATAAATACCACCAAATTGCCGAATCCGTTCTCAGTACAGGTGAAATAGTCTTTAACTACAGCTTAGAATCAGATTGGAGTATATTTCAAGGACAATTCAAGGAATTAATTATCAGTCAAGAATCACCTTGGATCGTTTACCAAGTTGTCATGCCTTATCCTCCCATACCTTCTTCAGAACAGCTACCTCGAAATTACATCAAAAAATGGGCAGAGGCAGAAGAGAGTGGAGGAGATTTTCCTTTTTATAACAAGCAAGACGAAACTTATGTGATAGATGTGGATTATTTCAGGTGTCCCTATCCCTATATTCCGCTAAGTACAAGTTAAAAAATCTTCTTTTTCTCAAAATCATAGCTGGTTTTGATTAAAAAATAAACTTAGATGACTCACTCAATAGCAAGGAGAGAATAATGCAAATTAAACCTGTAGATATTAATAACTTAAAAAACTTAAATAGTATTACCTCAGTCACTAGGGAAGTGGAGGGTTCTCAAATTACATCTAAGAAGCGTGTTACTGATGAGAAATATTTCCAAATATTCCTAGTTGAGATTAACAAAGACTCTAAAGATGTTGATTTTAGTAATTTGTTTGAAATGGAGCAATCTGGTTACGTAACTACAAAATTAGTATATGGAAAGAAAAAAGACTTAATAAGCCGTTATTTAGGAGTTAATTGTTTACCTTCACAAGGAGTAAAAATCGATACCAATTTTTCAACTTCATCCTCATCCGACAATGATGAACAGGACAATTCAATACAACACACAGTACGTATTCTGTTACAAGGTCGCAAGATATCTCAGATGATGGCTGTCACCTGGCTTGAAGCAGAGCGAATCAAGAAATACACTCCAGAACAGGTAGGATTGGTCAGAGGAATCTTGAATTCGTATAATATTGTTACTGATACTCATTGGTTAAGAGACAATAACGAAATATCTCCAAAACTTGCGTCGAAAGAACTAGCTAGAAGTCTATCAGATGTTGAAAATGAGTATTTGGATTACTTGATTAAACCTGAATACGCAAATTATAATTCAATACGTTTAGCTCTTTTATTAAGCGGACAAGCTTATTACAAATACAAAGATAACTCACGATGCAACAGAATTTGGGAACCCATTTTTAGCACTTATGAAATGGTTTGGCGGCACGCTTTTGACGTATCTTGGGATACATTTATTCTAGTATGGTAGATATGGCTCAAGCAGGATTTAGCCCAAATCCTCCTTATACTAAAGTTACTTTAGGTTATCCTCCAAGACCAACATTAGGTAAATACACTGTAACAGAAGAGCAAGTTGAAAATTGGGCTTTGGCAGGTGAATATGACAAGTTGTTACCTTTTTATCCCCGACTCGACTCTCCTGACTGGAAAAATAAGCAATTGAAGTTCGTCGTTCCTCCCTATCCTTATATTCCCCTCAGTTCTAGTTAATTTTAAAAGTTATTCCTTGAAAATAGATTGTAGCCTAAAATCTAGTCACAATGATAAAATCCTGGAAAGCCTGTATAAAAAGGATTCCAGGTTTTTTCAAGCTTCCTATGGATCGGCAACCAGACAAGATTGAAACAGACTAGGACTTACGCACTTTACAAATAAACTATTGTGTGCAGAACGGAAAGAGTGCCAACTTCCGTGCGGTTCTGCAATAGTCAGATTTCGCAAGAATTTCCCAATTCTATCTTACTGGTGCATAAGTTGATTTTGTTGCACTTAATTAAAGAAGGAAGGGTAGCAAATAAGTCTGATGCACAAAATCGATTTTTGTCAATGCGTAAGTCCTACAGACTATCAGATTATTCAGAAAATTTATGAAAGTGCTAATTCATTAGTCTATCGAGCCATTCTCAAGCCTGATAATCAACCCGTTATTTTAAAGATTCTCAAGGAAAACTACCCTACTCCTTCAGAACTAACTCGATACAAGCAGGAACATGAAATCACCCGCTCCTTAAATACCAATGGAGTTATTAAAGCATACAATTTGCAGCGATATGAAAATAGTCTAGTCATGTTTTTAGAAGACTTTGGCGGTGAATCTTTAAAATTGTTAATGCCCGAACGCCAATTTACTCTTAAAGAATTTCTCTCTATTGCCATCAAAACTACTGAGAGTTTAGGGGCTATTCACGCTGCCAATATCATCCACAAAGATATTAACCCCTCTAATATCGTCTATAATCCAGAAACCGAACAACTTAAAATCATCGATTTCGGTATTTCCACTTCTTTATCTCGGGAAAATCAGACAGTTGGCAATATTGAGCGCTTAGAAGGAACTTTAGCTTATATTGCTCCAGAGCAAACTGGAAGAATGAACCGAGGGATAGATTACCGTAGCGATTTTTATTCCTTGGGTGCTACGTTTTACGAATTGCTTACCAATCAACTACCTTTTGCAACTACTGACCCTATAGAATTAGTTCATTGTCATATTGCTCAACAACCTGTTCCCCCACATGAACTTGTAGAAACGTTAAATTCAACGTCTCAACCAATATCTAAAGCCGTTTCAGACATTGTGATGAAATTGTTGGCAAAAACCCCAGAAGAACGGTACCAAAGTGCTTGGGGAATCAAAGCCGACTTGGAAACCTGTCGCGATCGCTTAGAGACTTTAGGGCAAATTGACGAGTTTTGTTTAGCAACTCAGGATATTTGCGATCGCTTTGTCATTCCTGAAAAACTTTATGGTAGAGAAGAAGAAGTTACACAACTATTAACTACTTTCGAGCGAGTCAGTCAAGGTAGCAGTGAGATGATGCTGGTTTCTGGTTATTCAGGAATTGGCAAATCTGCTTTGGTTAATGAAGTTCATAAACCAATATTACGCCAGCGAGGGTACTTTATTAGCGGAAAATTTGACCAGTTGCAGCGAGATATTCCTTATGCGGCGATCGCTTTAGCATTTCAAGACTTAACACGCCAATTACTTACCGAATCTGAAGCAGCACTACAAACTTGGAAACAGGAACTTTTAGCAGCATTGAATCCTAATGCTCAGGTTATCATCGATATAATTCCTGAATTGGAGCAGATTATCGGCAAACAACCACCAGTTGAGCAATTAGGAGCAACTGAGGCTCAAAATCGATTTAATTTATTTTTTCAAAGATTTATTACTGTTTTCGCTCAAAAAGAACACCCCTTAGTTATCTTCCTCGACGATCTACAGTGGGCAGATTTAGCATCCCTGAAGTTAATTGAGCTATTAATAACCGATGCTGACAGCCAATATCTATTGATAATCGGAGCCTACCGAGATAATGAAATTGATGCTACTCATCCTTTGATGCAAACCTTAGAGCAAATTCAAAAAGAAAGTGCTAGGGTCAATAATATCTTGCTGCAACCTTTAGAAATGCAATATATCAACCAATTAATTGCCAATACTTTAAATTGCTCCACAGAAAAGTCAAAAATTATAGCAGAGTTAGTAAGCAATAAAACTCAAGGAAATCCTTTTTTCTTAACTCAATTACTTCAATATCTGTACAGAGAAAAGCTTTTGTCATTTGACCATCCTAAAAATGATTGGCAGTGGAATATTAAGGAAATTGAAAGAGTAGGAATAACTGATAATGTCGTTGACTTAACTATCGGCAAGATTACTAAACTAGATGAAAAAAGTCAGAAAATTTTGCAATTAGCTGCCTGTATAGGCAATCAATTTAATTTAGAAATCCTCTCTATTGTAAATAATAAATCTCAAATAACTACAGCTAGAGAACTTCATTCAGCACTAGAAGAAGGTTTAATTTTACCCCTGAGTAATGACTATAAAATACCTGTGCTTTGGAATCAGGAAGAAATATCAACGAATACTTTAGAAATATCTGATGCTTTTATTCCCAAAATTCCTAACTATATTCCCTACAAATTTTTACATGACCGAGTTCAGCAAGCAGCTTATGCTTTAATTCCTGAAGACGAGAAAAAAATAGTTCATTTGCAAGTAGGTCGTCTGCTTCTGAAAAATATTCCAGAAGATGAGTTACAGGAAAATATCTTTGCTATTGTTAATCAATTAAATGAAGGATCTGAATTAATTGACGAGCAATTTGAAAAAGATAATTTAGCGAAATTAAATCTTCAAGCTGGAAAAAAAGCGAAAGACTCAACAGCCTATCAACCTGCTCTAAGATATTTAGAAACTGGGTTAGGGTTATTATCTTCAAATAGTTGGGAGCATCAATATCTATTAACTTTAGAAATTCATGAAGAAACTTTAGAATTGTTCTACTTAAATACCCAGTTTGATCGAGTTCAAGAACTATCGATAATTATTCTGCAAAAGACTCAGAGCAAGCTAGATAAAGTAAAGTTATATGAATTTAAAATTTTATCATACTATGCTCAGTTTCAGCAAGATAAATCAATACAAATTGCCTTAGAGTTTTTAGCAGAACTAGGAATATATCTGTCCCTTAATGTAGATGAGATAGAAAAGCAAATTAAGAAAGAAAAAGAAGAGCTTAAAGTAATTTTGAGAAAAAAATCTATTGAAGATTTAGCCGAGCTTCCCAATATGTCTGCACCAGATAAGCTGGCAGCTATATCAATATTACAGCAACTCATGACTTCTATATCGACTACAAATTTTCTCTTATTTATTCTGGTTATACTAATCCAAATTAATCTTTTTATTAAATACGGTAATCCTCCGCAATCTCCTAGCATTTATAGTTATTATGCGATGTTTTTATGTGGAAAAAAACGGGATATTAGTTCGGGATATAAATTTGGTAAAATTGCTATTAATTTACAGAATAAATTTAGGCTCTCAAAATTAGAATCATTAATCATCCATATGTACTATGGAATGTCATGGCATTGGAAGGAATTTCTAAGAGATAGAATTGTAGAAGAACAATTAGTACATGGCATTCAAAAAGGCATAGATACAGGAAGTAATGAGTATGTTTGTTATGTGGCTATAACTTATTGTTTGCTGAAATTTCTTCGAGGCGATTCTTTACAGGAAACTAACACGATTTATCAACAATATATTCATTTTATAAAAAAAAATAAACAAAATTATTCTATTTATTATATAGAAATATGTAAAAATATTTCCATGAATTTAATAAGTAACAATAATGGTTATTGTGTTATTGGCAAGAACGTTCAAGAAGAAAAAGAGTATTTAGAGAATTTTATAACAACTAATAACGAATGGCTACTTTTCATTTTTTATTTTGCCAAATTAATTTTGTATTTTTTCGGTAAAGATTATCAAAAAAGTATTGATTTTAGTATTAAGTCATATAAATTTATCAATGCTTGTGCTGCATATTTACCTACTCCACAACATAGTTTTTATTCTTCTCTCTCCTTTCTTGCTCACTATCATAATTGCGAGTCAGAGCAAAAAAAAATAATCCTAGAAAAAGTAAAAATAAATCAGCAAGACATGAAAATATGGGCTGGTCATTGCCCTGCCAATTTTCAAAATAAATACGATTTAGTAGAAGCAGAGAAAGCACGAGTTTTAGGACAAAATTGGCAAGCTCAAGAACTTTATGAAAAAGCAATTCAAGGTGCTAAAAAATCTGAATTTATTCACGAAGAAGCCATAGCTTACGAACGCGCAGCAGAATTTTATCTCTCTCTGGGTAGAGAAGAAATAGGACGACTATATCTGAGAAATGCTTATCATTGTTACAGTCGCTGGGGTGCAAAAGCCAAAGTTCAAGCTTTAGAATTGGAGTATCCACAGTTTCTAATGGATATAAACGACCGAAAAGAAAACCAAAGTATTAATACAACTGAATCTACTGCTAGTACAAATCCCCAAGCCCTTGATATCGTCACAGTTACCAAAGCCTCTCAAATATTAGCTAGCGAAATTAAACTAGACCAACTGCTGGCTAAGTTAATGAAAACAGTAATTGAAAATGGAGGTGCTCAAAAAGGCTTTCTGATACTGGAAAAAGAACATAAATGGGTGATCGAAGCTGAAGGGACAGTAGATTCTGATGACGTTACTTTAGTGCGATCGCTTCCCATTGACTCTGTAGATGGCGATACGCAGACACCTATCCTACCAGTTGGGATCATTAACTATGTTGTCCGTACTCAAGAAAATGTAGTTCTTAATAACGCTACCGAAGAAGAACAGTTTATCCGCGATCGCTACATCGTCGCTACTCAACCAAAATCGATTCTCTGTACTCCTTTGTTACATCAAAGCAAACTAAGCGGTATTTTATATTTAGAAAACAATTTAACCACAGATGCATTTACCAGCGATCGCATTGAAGTTTTAAGAATTCTTTCTGCTCAAGCTGCTATCTCCATTGAAAATGCCCGTCTCTACGGACAGTTAGAAGATTATAACCGAAATCTAGAGCTGAGAGTAGAAGAGCGCACTCATGAACTCTCACAAACCCTAGAAGTTCTCAAAGCCACCCAAGCCGAACTGCTCTTTGAAAACGAGTTACTCAAAAGTGCCGAACAACCCTCTACCTTTGACTATCAAGTGGGAGGAAGTTTGCCGATGGATGCTCCCACTTATGTTGTGCGTTCAGCAGACCGTTATCTCTACAAGGCGTTGAAGCGCGGGGAGTTTTGTTACATTCTCAATCCTCGGCAGATGGGCAAGTCAAGCCTAATGGTACGCATGATACACCATCTCCAGCATGAGGGATTTAGCTGCGGGGCAATTGATCTAACCCGCATTGGTAGCGAAAATGTCACGCCTGACCAATGGTACAGAGGATTGACAGTAGAGCTATGGCGAAGTTTTGGTTTGTTAAGAAAGGTTAATCTAAAAACTTGGTGGCAAGAGCAAGGAGATATTTCTCCGGTTCAGAGGTTGAGTCAATTTATTGAAGAAGTTTTGCTAGTTGAAGTTGCTCAAAATGATGACACTATCTCTAAAAACCTGATAATTTTTATCGATGAAATTGATAACGTCTTGGGCTTGAATTTCCCAGTTAATGACTTTTTTGCTCTGATTCGCTCCTGCTATAATCAGCGTAGTATTAATCCAGAGTATCGATGTTTAACCTTTGCTCTTTTTGGAGTCGTTACCCCTAGCGACTTAATTACTGACCACCAAAGAACGCCCTTTAACATTGGTCAGACTATTCAATTGGAAGGCTTTAAAGAGCATGAAGCGCAACCTTTACTTCAGGGATTGGCAGAGAAAGTGAGTAATCCTCAAACAGTCTTAAAAGAAGTGTTAGCCTGGACTAATGGTCAGCCTTTTTTGACTCAAAAGCTTTGTAAACTTATCCGCAATTCTTCATCTCCTATCCCTACTAACAGAGAAGCCGAATGGATTGAAAATTTGGTGCAAACTCAGGTAATAGAGAATTGGGAATCACAGGATGAACCAGAGCATTTAAGAACCATTCGCGATCGCCTCCTTAATAGCAAACAATCCGTTTGGCTACTAGAACTCTATCGACAAATTTTGCATCAAGGAGAGATTGTTGCAGTTGATAGTTCAGAGGAAAGAGAATTGCTTTTGTCGGGGCTAGTAGTCAAGCAACAGGGAACTTTGAGAGTTCAGAACCGTATTTATGAATTGATTTTTGTTTGATTTACTGATATCTTGCACCTCACCGCACAAACGCAGGTAACATAAAAACAAGCTATTACAGAAGCTTTAGAAACTATTAATTTAAGTGACATTGTTGGTTGGTTCCAACCGCAGTAATTATTGTATTGCACCCAACTGAGAACCGCTATAATCCAATACGGTTCAGATAAGACCAAAACTGTTATCAGAGTCTTGTTGGCTTCTCTGGCATTGTGACATTATCGGCTACGCGACCAATAAAGCCAGCAATACTGGTGCCAACACCAGCAATAGGCTTAATACCTGAGGATACTTCCTCAACGTATACTCCCGGTGCTTGATACACGGGCATTATTTTTACTCCTTAGTTCTCAATAATTAAGTTAATGGGATGGAACGAATGACTCGTTAAAGTTGGGGCATAGAAAAGAAATAAGTCATGAACATCATCCTTGTAAGACAAAGTTCAAAGGAGGTTGTAAAGTACCAGGTTGGTTGATGACTACCGATTGGGAGGTAGGTTGATAGCCCTGTGCAGAAACCCGCACCAAACGCTGGATTTCTGATGCTTCTATAGAAAAGAGCGAGTATTGACCTTGGTCATTGCTAAATGTGCTTACCGTGTTACCAAACTGCACTTGTGCCATCAAGACAGGTTCCTCATTCTGGTTAAATATTTTGCCTTGAAGGACTGTGCTTGGCACAGCCATGTCAGCAGCAGTCACAATGACTTTGCCCTCAACCTTGGTAGGTACTGTAACCGATTTCTGTAGCGAAATCGTTATTTCGCTAAATCCATAATTCAGGACTGAGGCAAAATTATGAAAAAATGTAGACGCGTATCCCTCACGGGACGCTTTGCGCTTACCCGTTCGCCTTTGGCGTGCCGCAGGCTACCGCACTCCTACGCAAAAGACAGAAGAAATAAGAGTTTCACCAGAGCTCTTGCGTAAGTCCTATAATTATCCTGATTAACAGTGAACAGTGAACAGTGACGAGTGACCAGTTAATCCCCATCAATACCTGATGGGGATTTAAACAAGGACGCCGTATTTCTCGTACTACGTATCTCGCTCCGACATCTTTCTATGTACTTCCATGTTTAAAAACAGAGAGAAGTCCTGTAGGCGGTGACGACAACAGAAGTGCAGGAGGGTTTCCTGCAGCAGGCAACTGGCTCTCCCGTTGGGGTTTCCCAGGCCCAGGGAACAACGGAACGGGCTTGTACCAAAATTTTTGTCTAATAACTGGTAACTGGTACTGCGGGTACATGGTAACTGATTCGGTCAAAATCAGTCATGATAGAAGCATAGACGCTGTCGTATGCTGGGGGAACCATGACAAAAACCCCGCTTTTTACTAACCGTATTCAAGCTGGTGAGCAACTGGCGCAAGCGATTCAGGCTATTTTAACCCAGCAAACTGCTAACTCGGTAGCAAAGCCTAAGACAATTGTGTATGCTTTGCCAAGAGGAGGATTACCAGTAGCAGCACCAGTAGCGCGTCTCCTCAACTGTCCCTTGACGATAGAGGTAGCGAAAAAAATTAGCCATCCAGAAAATCCCGAGTTGGCTATTGGTGCGGTTACTGCTTCCGGAAATGTTCTTTGGGATCAGCACAAGCTGTCTTTTCGCAATATGCCCAATTCAGGGTGGCGAGAAGCAGCATTAGATACAGCTGCGATTCAAGCGAAGTTTCTTGAGGCTCAATTGAGTCCTGGTTGTCCGCAGGTGAATACCGAAGGTGCTACGCTCATTTTAGTTGATGATGGTATTGCCACAGGTATGACAATGGCAGTAGCGGCAACATCTCTCAAGGCACTTTCTCCGGCTGAAGTTTGGTTATGTGCTCCAGTAGCGCCCTTGAAGTTGCTACCTTGGTTACATCAGTGGGGCGATCGCGTGATTGTCCTCGCAACACCAGAACCTTTCTGTAGTGTGAGTCATTTTTACTCCGAATTTCCCCAGCTAAAGACAGGAGAAGCTTTGGAATATCTGCTGCAACAAAACGAAGAAAAGATGAATTGAAGAAGAACTCAGTTGTCAGAACGCAGAACTCAGAATCAATTCGATCAAAGTAGCACCCCAACCAATTGTAGACAACGCCAGATACCTAGGTCGGGAAACCCCTTCGGGTATCTCCTGCGGAGAGGCTGCGCCAACGCCAGTTGCCTGCTGTCGGGAAACCCTCCTGCAGTACTGGCTCCCGTATTAACTGTCGTTATTTAAACCCCAAGACGAGTCACCCAGTCGTACAGAAGTTCATTCTGACTTCTGACTCCTGAGTTCTGAGTTCTTTCAGTTAATCAAGAATAATTCAGTTGGAACCTCACGAATTTTTATTCCATCACCGCTAACACTGATTTTGGCAACAACTTATCTTTAAACCAAACAATTTTTGCAGGAACATCATTTAATTTGACCCCTGCTTTATCCAAATTCAATCGTTCAGAAATTGCTAAAATTAAGTTATCGCATCCCGAACGTCGCACCTGTGAAAACTTCTTTTGTAAATACTCTGGTCGCCAATAACCAACTATTTCTAATAAAAACGTGCGACCATCAGGATGCACTAATCTAAAATCGGGAATCATCACACTTCCAGGAATAGGAATGAGGTCAACTTCTCGCTCTAACACCCAATCCGTTTTCATTGACTCCCACTTATTAGCAAATGACTCTTCTAACATACTATCATATGGCTTACCTGCTGAATAATGAGACACCAAACCGCATTCAGAATTGAGAGTAAAACGCCCAGTTTTCCATGTATTTGTGTAGAAATCACGAGTTTGCAGAGTCGCCGAAAGGCTCCATTTCGTCACATGAAGTAACGCTGGAATTAGCTTAGCAATAGCCAAACCATACCGTGTACTTGGAGTAAACAAACTCGTCGGACCATCAATCGTAATTGTAAACCCGTGGTCAGCATCTCCCTCAATATAAGACATTAATTGAAACAACTTAAGATAGCGAAATAAAAGCTTATATTGCCCTGGAACATTGCGATGAGCATTTATGATCAGCTGACTCGCCTTGTAAAACACCCCTTGCACCTGAGATAAATTGTATCGATGCAAAACTTCCTTAGAATCTGGCGTATCAAAAGCAGTTAAAATCTTATTTTCAGACAAATCAGCATATAACCCGTCACGAACTTGTTTCGCCAAAACTTCGCGCTCAAGTTCATGACTCAATTCATCAGCAATCTTTGTCAACGTAACCTCAGTCAACTCCCGACTTGGAGGAGACTTCGCAGCTAGAGCAAAAACCCTTTCTCGTAACATTTGAGGTTCCAAAGGACTCACAACCTCAAACGTGCAAAAAGCGCTTTTGAGGATATAAGCCAAACCCCGCTTTATTTTATAATCAGGAGTATCCCCCTCCAACTCCAACAACTGACGCTCCAGCGTACCCTGAGTATCCCCCACAACCTTCTGAAAACAACTCATTAACTCAGAGGCGATCGCCAAATTCTTATCATCAATCTTCAATCTCTTCGGGATTATCTCTTCCCCATTTTGCCTGTGACTTAGTAACTCTGTTGGTAACATTGGAACTTTAAACCGCAGATAAACGCAGATGAACACAAAGAACTATTGAAACATTATCAACTTTCATCCGTGTTGATCGGCGGCTTTTTTTGAACCTTATAATTTATTTCTAACTGTTCAGCAGCCTTAAGACTCTTTTCCTGTCCACTCCCATAAACAACCCGCAAATTCCCTTTCTTCTCCTCTTTACCTTGGCGTTCTTGGCGTTTTGGCGGTTCATTTCTCTCCACACCTCTTCTCCTCGCCGAAGTCCCCTCCTCACTCGTATCCTCCGCCACCACCTCATATAAAATCGCCTGCTTATTATTATCCTTCCCCTTCCTTAAAACCCTTCCCAATCTTTGAATATACTCCCGTGTCGAACCAGTCCCAGATAAAATAACAGCCACAGAAGCCGCAGGTACATCAACACCCTCATTCAAAACATGAGAAGCAACCAGAGTTTTATACTCTCCCTCCCGAAATTTTGTTAATATCTCATGACGTTCCTTCACAGGAGTTTGATGAGTAATAGCCGGAACGAGAAACTCTTGCGAAATATGATAAACAGTAGCATTATCAGCAGTAAAAATCAAAACACGTTCCGGATAATGTTGAGCCAATATATCAGCAAGAACTCTTATCTTTCCATCAGTACCCAAAGCAATTTCTTTCGCTTCACGATGCGCTAACATCGCTCTACGTCCAGCTTGCGATCGCGCACTCATCTGCACAAAATGTTGCCAGCCTTGAAGACTCCCCAAAGAAATCTTTGATTCCTTCAAAAAGTCGTTGCGAGTTTGAATCAGCTGAGTGTATCTTTCCCGTTCCAGTTGTGATAATTTCACCTTAAGTTGTACAATTTCATGTTCTGCTAACGCCTTTCCCGCTAAATCTTCAGCCCTTTTACGATAAACTTCTGTGCCTATTAAAATATTTAAATCAGCGTGTTTGCCATCGGTACGTTCGGGTGTAGCGGATAATCCCAGACGATAGGGTGCGATCGCGTATTCCGCAATCACTCGACTAAAATCTGTTGGTAAATGATGACATTCATCAAAAATTAACAAAGCATACAGATTCCCCAGACTTTCCGCATGAATTGCTGCACTGTCATAAGTGGCAACGAGTACAGGTGTTCTATCCCGCGAACCACCTCCCAGCAACCCCACCTCAGTATCAGGAAACGCCGCCTTTAAATGAGCATACCACTGGTGCATTAAATCCAGCGTTGGTACAACAATCAGCGTCGTGCGCGGTGTTGCTTGCATCGCCATCTGCGCCAAATACGTCTTTCCTGCTGCTGTAGGAAGCACTACTACCCCTTGTCTTCCCGCAAGTTTCCAAGCTGCTAGCGCCTCACTTTGGTGGGGATAAGGTTCCATTTCCACACTGGGAACCAACTCCAGAGGATAAAACGCCTTAGCTTCATCGATAAAGTCAGTATTTTCCGCTTGCATTGCTTCCACCAAAGCACGGTAATGAATAGCCGGAATGCGGAATTTTTCCACTCTATCATCGCATGTAGCAAAATCCATCCAAGCTTTGCCGCGTGGTGGTGGATGCAAAATTAATGTGCCACGATCAAAAGTTAATATGGACGTGCGAGCCATTTTTCGCTTTTCCCAGCTTTTTTACAATGCAAGATATCTCTCACATTTAACTATGAATAACGTAAAAGCTGCATGAGAAATCCAAGTCGCGCTCTTTTCCACACTCACCGCGAGGTTTTATAAAGGTCAAGGAAAAATGAAAAAATGTTAAATAAATATAAAGTTATTTTCGGTATTTTTGAAAAAAATTTAAAACTCTTTAAAATTATCTGCAATTAGAGTTTTAACAAAGTAAAGTTGCTGATACAAGCTACAGCAGTAGAGCAAGCAATTGTTGCTGTGAGTGCTGCACCAAAGGAGAACCCGCTTTGAAAGGAATTCGCCCTCTTCTTGTGCCTTACGCTGTGGCAGCCTTAGCTGTTGGTGGCGCGTTCATACTAACATTATTGCTACAGTCACGAATGATGCCAACCTTGTGCCAACTGTTTTTTGCGGCTGTAGCAGTGAGTACTTGGTATGGTGGAATGCAACCAGGGTTGCTGGCTACTGCTCTGTCTACTTTGGCTATGGGCTACTTTTTTACACAACCTGTGTACTTGCTAGGCAATTTTGCTCTGCATAACATATTGCAGTTAGGGACGTTCGTACCTGTAGCGATTCTTATTAGCTCGCTAACAGGGTTACGCACGCTTAAGCAGCGCTTTGATAAAATCGATGCATACCATGAGATAGATAAGCATGGAAATTCTCAGTACTTGGTGAACAATCTTGTGGGAAGTGTGGAAAATGGCGTTTTAGTGCGAGGGTGGGGAACTCAACACGACATGACAGAACGCCAGTGTGAAGATACCACGCGCGAGAGCGACAAGCTGTTCCGAAGACTTGTAGAGTCGAATATTTTTGGTGTAGCCTTAGGTGACTTTAGTGGCGGTGTTCACTACGCCAACGACTATTTTCTGAATATGGTGGGCTATACCCGTGAAGAACTAGCAAAAGGCAAGTTACGTTGGGATGCCATAACAGCGCCGGAATATCGGCATTTGGATGCACAACGGCTAGAAGAGCTCAGCAAACAGGGAGTTGGCACTCCCTTTGAGAAAGAATACATCCACAAAGATGGTAGCCGTGTCCCAATTCTCATCGGTGGTGCACTGTTGCAGGAACCTTACGACACTCAACAGGAGATGATTGTATTCTCTCTCGATTTGAGCGAACGCAAACGGATGGAAGAAGCATTGCGTCAACGAGAAGAACAACTGCGCCTAATTACAGATGCTGTGCCAGTTTTAATTTCCTATGTCGATGCCGAGCAACGGTATCGCTTTAATAATAAAAGATATGAAGAATGGCATGGGATTCCCGCCTCAGAAATTTACGGCAAGCATATTAAAGAAGTTGTGGGCGAATCAGCTTATGAGTCCATTCGTCGATATGTGGAAGCGGTATTAACAGGAGAGCAAGTTTCCTACGAGACAAATTTAGATTATGAAGATGGCGTAACCCGTTATGTTAACGTCTCTTACGTTCCTCAATTTAGCCAAGGAGGAGAAGTTGTAGGATTTGTTGCCTTAATTAGTGATATCTCAGAACGCAAGCTTTCAGAAGCAGCTCTCAAAGACAGCGAAGAACGGTTTCGCAAACTGGCAGAAAAGGTGCGCGTGATTCCTTGGGAGGCAGACGCTACTACAGGAAATTTTACTTATGTAGGACCGCAAACAGTTGAGATTCTTGGCTATCCATTGTTAGACTGGTACACAGATAATTTCTGGGCTGATCATATCCATCCAGAGGATCGGGAGTGGACAATCAAGCATTGCATAGAGTGTTCGCTGTCTCTAGAGAATTACGAATTTGAATATAGAATGTTGGCAGCAGATGGCAGAGTCGTGTGGCTGTATGACATTGTCAATGTCGTGCGGGGTGAGGATGGACCGCAGATACTGCGTGGATTTATGATTGACATTAGCGATCGCAAGCACGCAGAGCAAGAACGCGAACAACTGTTGGCAAGAGAACAAGCTTCCCGCGAGTCGGCAGAAGCAGCAAATCGCATGAAGGATGAGTTTTTAGCTACACTCTCCCACGAACTCCGTACCCCCCTCAACGCAATGCTCGGCTGGACACAACTACTCAGGAGCCGTAAATTTGATGAAGAAACCACTGCCCGAGCGCTGGAAACAATTGACCGCAACACGAAATCCCTAACAACACTGATAGATGATGTATTGGATGTATCGCGAATTATTACTGGTAAACTCCAGCTAGATGTGCGTCCAGTCAAACTTGCATCTTTAATAAAGGTATCAATCGATACAATTATTCCTGGTGCTGACGCCAAGGAACTTTGTATTGAATATTTTTCAGACCCTTGTGTCGGAGTAATTTTGGGCGATGCCAACCGCTTGCAACAAATTGTGTGGAATTTACTCTCCAACGCCGTTAAGTTTACACCTAAGGGGGGAACGGTAGACGTACGACTTGAAAGTATCAATTCACGTGTGGAATTTCAGGTGAGAGATACAGGAGTTGGCATTGCTCCTGAGTTTTTGCCGTATGTATTTGAGCGCTTCCGCCAAGCTGATAGCTCAAGTACGCGATCGCATGGCGGGCTCGGTTTGGGGTTAGCCATTGTGCGTCATTTGGTAGAATTGCACGGTGGTACAGTTCGTGCCGAAAGTCCAGGAATTGGACAGGGATCGACGTTCATTGTCAATCTGCCTATGAAAGTTGGGGCAACAAAGACAAGTGAAAGAGAGCAGCTTTTATCTACGCTTGGGGGTAAAGAGGTTCAAGACGGTCTTCCAAACTTGGGAGGCTTGCGGGTGCTAGTCGTAGATGATGAGCCAGACGCCCGTCAGCTTTTGTCCACAGTGCTCTTACAGCATAAAGCACAGGTCATCGCAGTGTCATCTGCTCGTGAGGCACTTGTTGCCCTGCAAAAATTTCAACCGGATGTCTTAGTCAGCGATATTGGTATGCCACAAGAAGATGGCTACTCCTTAATTCGTAAAGTCAGGGCGCTTCCTGGTGAAAGCGGACGAACTCCAGCAGTGGCGTTGACAGCATATGCTAGAGCAGAAGACCGTACACAAGCACTCAACGCAGGTTTTCAGCTTCACGTCCCCAAACCAGTCAACCCAACCGAGTTAGCTACCGTTGTTGCCAACCTCGCCGGACGCATTTGAAGAGGAGGGAGGGAGAGAGGGACAGAGTTCTTATTTTGAATGCGTGAATTTTGAATTGATTTGTCCCGCTCATCTTCTTATGCACCTTTACCGAGACAGGAATTAAAATTAACGTATCCCTTTCTGGTTGCTAAAGTGTCTGATTCTCTGCCATTGCGTGAAAAGTATCTCGCCTTAATCGACGAAATTGTCCAAAATACACTTAAGGGCAAGATTAGCTCTCAAGAGCAAGTGTATCAAATGTTGCTTAAAGGTGTGACTGCTGACACAGGGGAAGTTTTTGAGTTAGGTTTGAGCGATCGCCTCAATTCCACCCAGCAACAAGTAGACACCGAAAAAGATGAACTCAAGCAAGCGAAAGCAACCCGCACTCTTAGGGCAATAAAGACGATTCAAAGTCAATGGCAACGTGCTCAACAGCAAAATAAAACCGTAGAAGCCATTACTTCTGCAATTAAAGAAATTACTACAGCCGAAGCAGGACAGCGTCTTACTGCATTCTTACGCACTATCGACTTTAACCGAAAGAATGCACTAAATTTGCAGCAAATGCAGCAATTGTCAAAATCTTTACAGCAATTTGCTCAGCCTGATTCTGATTTGCAGCAAATATCAGAAGGTATCACCCGTGGTGTAGCTGCATGGGGGCGACTGCAAGACCACTTGATCAGCTGGATGTACGAGCAAAGCCGGGAGTCACTGGGATTTGGCGGCGTACCGGGAGAACGTGGCCCTTGGGCAACTTGGGCAAAGCAAGTGAATACTGAGTTACCTCAAGCACTATTTCGCGCCTTGGCAATGGAGCAATCTGCAATAGAATTTGCCCAACAGCAGCGCGGTATCACCGTCCGCGACTGGGTGGAGATGGCAATCGTTTTGCAGTACTTGCAAAGAGGGTTAGTCAACTGGTTTGATCAACAACCATACAACGTCAAAGCAGGGTCAAAGTTGTCAATTTCAACTTTCTTGACGTTTGCAGTGATTTGGAGTCAACTGGCAGATGGTTTTAGCAGTGCGCCAATGTACAGCGCTGGTTGTTCTCAAGTGATGCTACAGATTCTGCGAACTTTTGCACAGCGTCCATACTTTCCTTTGTACGGCGGAATATTCGCTTCGTTTTCTGGCAGCTATTTGCGGGATGCACTGAATTATCTGGATGAACCGTTGCGTCAAGCTGAGGGTACTCAAGAAAAAGCAAGGGTTTTGACACTTTTAGGCTATTCTCAACGAGCATTTGGACAATATAAGCGCTCTGTAGAGTTTCATCAGCAAGCCTTGGAGATAGCACGCAATTCAGGCGATCGCGCTTGTGAAATTGCCAATCTCAACCACCTCAGCCGTACTTACGTTGCTCAAAAAATGTATGATGAGGCAATTAATTACAGCCAACGTGCATTAATACTGAGTCGGCAAACAGGCGATCGTACGGGCGAAGCAAACGCTCTGGTAAACTTGGGCTACAGCGAAGTCATGCAGGCACAGCAGCTCGAACAAGTAGAACCCGAGACGTATGAAATGCCGATTAACTACTTACAACAAGGCTTAACACTATCAGAAAGATTGGGTGATGTTCAAAGTAAAGCTCTGTGTGTCAGTAGTTTAGGCGTAGCTTATCTAGTCATCCAACAACCACAAACAGCAATTAAATATTTGGAAGACGGCTTGCAAGCAGCGCAAATTTCTGGCGATTTGTATCTCCAAGCTTTGAATTTAGCGAAGTTAGCAGAAGCTTATTATCATCTACAAGACCAGGAAAAAGCAATTTACACAGGCTGCTTGGGAATGTACTTGTTAAACCAAATTGCTTCAAATGAATGGCAGAAAACAGCAGCATTGCTAACAATTTTACAGGGAGAAATAGGGGAAGAAAGTTTCAGGAATTTCTTGCAACAAAATCGTTCCAAAATCATTCCGGTGATTGGTGTTGATGGGTATGATTATATTCCTCAACTGTTAGATGAGTACAAGCAAAGTATTTAGTATTTATACCTCAGGCTCTATGTCTGAGGCTCTAAAGATGCTTGTTTTATCAAGCTAAAACAAGCATACTGAAATATAGACAGAAGTTGCTTTAGTTATAATGCAAACTCTTATTGAAGCAACGGTACATAACACGGCTTCAACACATCTTTATTTAAGATTTACTTTATAAATAGTGCTTAAGCTATTGCTCAGAGTAAAATAAAAAGCTGTCTCTTAAAAACAAATTTATAGCAAGGAATCCCAGCAGTATGCTCAAAGTCCAGCGCCCCCAAGTACTGCGCTACGGTGTCTCCGTTTTTTGTGTTTTATTAGCACTGCTACTGGGCTTGCTATTAGAACCACTGTTTAAGCAAGAGGTTTCACTACTTTTCTTTGCTGCTGTAGTCTTTAGTAGCTGGTATGGGGGACTGGCTTCTGGTTTAGTGTCCACAGTCTTGGCTATTTTAGTTAACGACTACTTCTTTACACAGCCGTTTGACTTGTTAGCTATAGCCAGTAGGGCTGACAGATTAGAGTTAATCGTATTCAGTTCAGTCGCATTATTGATGAGCTCGTTAAATGTAGAGCAACAGACTGCTAGCGAACGAACAGAACTCAAACAAGTAGAGAAAATACTGGCACAAGAACAAGCAAATCGTGATCTCGAACGTCAGCGTCTCCGCAGCGTGTTGGATATTTTACCTGTAGGAGTCCTGATTTCTGATGCGAAGGGACGGCTTTTAGAAATCAATCCAGCCGTCAAAGCGATTTGGGGTGCGGATGCACCATTGTTGGATGATGCCAGTCAATACCACAAATACAAAGGCTGGTGGGCAAGTACAGGCAAACCTGTTGCTGCCAAAGAGTGGGCATTAGCCCGTACCTTGGCTACAGGTAAGGCGGTGATTAGCGAAGAGATTGATATTGAGACGTTTGATGGACAGCGAAAAACTATTCTCAATTCTACCGTGCCGATTCGAGATCACACAGGTACTGTTGTAAATGCAGTGGCTGTCAACGTAGACATCACTGCTCGTAAAGTTGCAGAGGAAGCATTGCGGCAAAGTGAAGCGATCGCCAAAGCACGAGCAGAAGAACTCGAAACTATCATGGAGACTGTTCCAGCTGCTGTCTGGATTGCTCATGATCCACAATGCCATCACATGACAGTCAATCGCACTGCCTACGAATTGATGCGCTTGTCACCAGGTTCCGTCATGACGGCGACTCCTGCTAATGGAGAATATCCCTTCCCATTTAAAATCCAGAAAAATGGTCAAGATATTCCACTTGATGAACTAGCGATGCAGCAAGCCAGCCGCACTGGGCAAGAAGTTGAGGCAGAATTTGAATTTGTCTTTAGTGAAGATGATGTGAGGTCAATTTACGGCAAAGCTGTGCCTTTGCGGCAGCCTTCCGGTGCTGTCAGAGGAGTTGTCGGAGCATTTTTGGATGTGACTGAACGCAAGCAAGCAGAGGCAGAACGCCAGCAGATAGAAGCAGCATTGCGTCAAAAGCAGGAATGGCTCGATTTAGCTCAAACAGCAGCTAAATTGGGCAGCTTTGACTGGAATATGCAAACCAATGTTAATCTTTGGTCAAAGGAGTTAGAAGCGATCTACGGTTTGCAACCTGGTGAGTTTGGCGGCACTCGCAAAGACTGGGCAAGATGGGCTCACCCGGATGATTTACCTAAGATAGAAGCAGAATTCAGCCATTCTCTAACGACAGGTACAAGCGAATTTTTCGCCGACTTTCGCATCATTAGGAGGGATGGTAGCATTCGCTGGCTGCAAACGAGAGCGAGAATTCTTTATGATAATGCAGGTCAACCCTGGCGGTTGGTAGGAGTCAATGTTGATATCACAGATAGCAAGCAGATAGAAATCGCACTGCAAAATAGCGAAGCTCGATTCCGGCACATTGTTGAGTCTAATATTTTTGGCGTGTTTTTCGGCAATATGAGCGGCAAAATTACAGAAGCCAATGACGCCTTTTTGCAAATGGTTGACTACACGCAGCAGGATTTGCTCTTAGGGAAACTGCATTGGCTTAATATGACTCCACTAGAACAGGTTGAGCGAACTCAGCAAGCAGCTGAGGAATTGAGAAAGTATGGAGTTTGCACACCATTCGAGAAAGAATTCTTCCGCAAAGATGGCAGCCGTGTGTCTGTGTTGATTGCTGCTGCCTTATTTAAGGATTCGCCAGAATACGGGTTCTCTTGTGTTATCGACATGACTGCTCGTAAGCAGGCAGAAGCAGAGCGCGATCGCAGTGAATTAATGTTTCGCACACTTGCGGATACAATGCCGCAGATGTTTTGGATTACCAAGCCAGATGGCTACCATGAATACTTCAATCAACGCTGGTATGAATACACCGGAACGACGCTAGAACAAACACAAGGCGAAGGATGGCAACATATTTTGCATCCCGACGACGTGCAACGCACAATCAAAGTTTGGCAAAATTCCCTTCAAACTGGAAAAACTTATGAAATTGAGTACCGTCTCCGTTGTGCTTCTAACGGAGAATATCGGTGGCATTTAGCACGGGCGTTTCCATTGCGAGATCGAGACGGTCAAATTATGCAATGGTTTGGCTCGTGTACCGATATTCAGGATCAGAAGTTGGCGATCGAGGAACGGGCACAGGCTTTGCAACGGGAACGTGCTGCCCGAATAGAACTCGAAAAAGTCAACCGGATGAAAGATGACTTTTTGGCAATTGTCTCGCACGAACTGCGCTCCCCATTGAATCCGATTTTGGGCTGGTCACAACTCCTTAAGTGCCGAAAATTGGATGCAGCAAAGACGACTCAAGCGCTAGAAATCATCGAGCGCAATGCCAAATTGCAAGCGCGGTTGATTGACGATTTGCTTGATGTTTCGCGGATTCTGCGCGGTAAGCTCAGCTTGAATGTCTCTGCGGTTGACTTGGTTGCTACGATTGAAGCAGCAGTGGAAACCGTGCGTCTAGCGGCTGAAGCGAAATCAATTCAAATTCAGACGCAGTTTGCTTCTGCTGTAAGCACACTCGAGGGCGATCCCAACCGCTTACAGCAAGTGGTTTGGAATCTAGTCACGAATGCCGTTAAGTTCACACCCCCAGGTGGTCGGGTAGAAATTCGCCTGGAACAAGTTGGCTCTTTTGCCCAAATGACAGTCACTGACACTGGCAAAGGCATTAGTCCCGACTTTCTGCCCCATGTGTTTGACCGCTTCCGACAAGCGGATGATGCAACGACAAGAACCTACGGCGGGCTGGGGCTAGGGCTAGCAATTGTCCGCAACCTGGTTGAACTCCATGGTGGTTCTGTTCAAGTCAGGAGCCTAGGAGAAGGGCTGGGAGCAACCTTTACAGTAACGCTACCCCTGCTCACGACTGGTGTTTCACAAACAAGTGACGACTATCAGTTACCTGAGCGTTCCTTAGATCTTAAGGGCTTGCGAATCGTCGTTGTGGATGATAATGTTGATACGCTGAATTTACTAGCCTTCATCCTTGAGCAGTATGGGGTTGAAGTCAAGGCAGTTGCGTCGGCAAGTGAGGCACTCGAGGCGATCGCACAAACACAACCCGATTTACTGTTAAGCGATATTGCAATGCCTGAAATGAACGGATATATGCTGATTCGTCAAGTGAGAGCTTTGGAGGGAGCCTCAGGAAAGACGTTACCGGCGATCGCCCTAACAGCATTTGCAGCAGAGACTGATCATAACAAGATCATCTCAGCAGGTTTTCAAACACACCTTACTAAACCTGTAGAGCCAGCCGAATTAGCAGTCGCAATTGCCAACCTCTGTAGACGCAACAGTCAACCCCTAAGCCCTGAGTCCTTACGGACACGCTGCGCGTAAGTCCTTACGGACAGGCTGCGCCAACACGTAGTGTGCGCTTGCGCTTACGGGCACGCTACGCGAATGGGGAATTCAAAATTCGCTCATTCAAAATTCAAAATTGAAGACCCCAAAGAATGAATCCGGGGGCTTGAATAATTAGCTCGCGCATTTTTTCCTATCCATGAATAAATTCAGAGAGAAGTCCTGCAGGCGGAGAGAAGTTGCAAGGAGGAGCCAGCGCTGCAGGAGGGTTTCCCTCCGCAGGCGACTGGCGTTGGTTTCCCTCCGGGCAAACTTCGGGGCTTCCCAACCTAGGGAACTTCGGAACGCTTGTATCCGTTCGGAGTTCGGCGAAGGCTCACTCGAGCCGCTGAACTCACGGCAAAGCCTTTTCTTTTTCGGTGATAATTAGGCGTCCTAGGAATTCAAGCGGGACGCTCAATACCGCTACGGCGGTTTGACAAACTACGTGTATTTACGCGTATAATTTAAATAATTATTATATAATAACTTTTGACAATGCAACGAAAATTTCATGTATTATATTTAACATATAGGATACATACTTAAAAATACTACTAAAAGGGTTGTGCAAACCCAACAAACATAAATATCGACCTGTAAAATAGCAGAGATACTATAGGAATGGGATGCATTAAAATTTATTATGAAAACCCTTGTATCTCATTACAAAGAAATAAAAGAAAAGCTAAAGTCTCAATTAGAACGTGTAGAAACAACTGAGCAAGTTGTCAAGATAGTCCAAGAAGAGATTAACAAGCTTGCAGACTTGAGTAGTGATTACATCAGAGGATTGACTCCACCACAGGCGCGCCTTGCTACAGTTATGTTAAAGGCGCTTAATCAATACACGAGCATTTTGATATTAGTCAAACTGCAAGATTCAACCCCAAATGCTCTAGAAAAATCTAACAGCAGTACCAACTCGCCCAGCGAAAGCCAGCTAGCCTTAACTGAGTTAACTTCTAAGACTTTATCGTCATTTAACACAATTACTCAGCTAGAAAAAAATCTGAAAGCCTTAACATCGCTTGATTATTACAAGCAGACGTTATCACAACAAGTACACAACAACCGCGAGGTTATAAGCAGCCTACTTACTGGCGGTATAGCAGGAACCTTGGCAGGAGGTTATTCATGGGGGTTAATAGGAGCAATAACCGGAGGTTTGCTTGGAAAAATATTTCAGCAAACGCAGTCGTCTGAGAACGCAAGTATTGCCTCACAGTTAGAACCTCGTAAAAACGAGTTGAAAGTAGGTATAGATATTGAGAAATTACTTGACCATCTTTATCAAGCTTTTCAATCAATTGACCTAACTGTTGCTGCGTACGGGGGAACGGAAGAGAAAGCACCCAAACCCGGTCTGGAAAATCATTTAGACTTGTTAGAGTACCTACAAGACTTGATGGCGGATGGACTGGATGAACAAACTCAACTTCCAACAGCCGTGCGTAGGCGCATTGAACAAGCTGCGACGATTTTGAGACGCTACGGAATTGAGACACGAGTTTATCAACCCACAGAAGAACAGGATTTGGCAATGGAACCTTGGTCAATGTTCTACTTTGAACCAAGTCTCGATCCACAAATCACAGATTACATTACCCTGAAGCACGCTTTTGTGAAAGATGACCAAGTACTCTTACCAGGGAGCGTAGTTGAGCCTCCATCGTCTTCAGCAGCCTAGTGGTGTGTCCCATTCATTTTCACGGTTGTAGAGACGTTGCATGCAACGTCTCTACAGAATTTATCACAAATACTCTCGTTCCCAGGTTCCTCTCGTTCCCAGGTTCCACCTGGGAATGCCTTGCGAGAGGCTCTGCCTCTGGTTTCAGGAGGCAGAGCCTCCTGAATGCATTCCCACGCAGAGCGTGGGAACGAGTCATGGTATAAAATTAGGAGACAGAATTACAAATGCATGATTATCATAATCTCAAAATCATCGGATTTGATTTAGGGCACGGAGAAACGGCTCTTACCTGGGTGCGAGCAGATAATCCAGAAACAACTCCTCAAAGTCTGCTAATTAATAACAGGAAAAGCCAAACCACCGCCATTGCCCACCATCCTAAAAAAGGAATTTTCATTGGGGAAATGGCGTATCAAATGCCCGATGCCAGCATCTTTGAAATTGCCTTTAAAAGCAGGAAATTTAATGACCCGGCATACCAAAAAAACATTAAAGAATTTGTGAATGCTATCTATCAGCATTTGATTGATACTAAACAAATTCAGTCAGGAGATGACAACTACTTTTTCATAGGTTGTCCATCAGGATGGTGGCAAGAAGAAATTGAGACTTACAAACAACTCCTTTCTGAAGATTGCTTGCTAAAGGCAACCGTAGTCAAAGAGTCACGCGCTGCTTTGATGCATGCCAAAGAAAGCGGCATATTCACCATAGAAGAATTACAAAAGTCGGTGCTAGTCATCGACATTGGTTCTTCCACCACAGATTACACCCTTGTCAAGGGTATGTCTGACACCCCAATAGATTTCGGACACGACTTAGGTGCATCCCTCATTGAAAAAGAAATCCTCAAGAAAACCCTGGAATATCAAAGACAATATAGAGAGGGACGCGAAGACATTTTACGACTTGGAGAAATTCTCAGAGATGAAGAAATTCTGCAACTAGAAGAAATTTCACAGCTGGAAAAAATTTTTGAGCAAAACCCAATATACAAAAATCGCTGTGAACTCCGATGCCGTAAAGCAAAAGAAGAGTATTTTAACTATCAAGATTCTTACGAAGAGAGCATTGTTAATGTAGGCGTTGAGGATATTCAAAGAAAATATAAGTTTTTGCCTCTGGTCAATGGCAAAATTATGAATGCAATCCTCAGCCAACCTCTACCAGAACTTGGCAAGAAAAGTTGGCGTGATGCTTTCCGTGACGAGTTGCAGGCAGTCAAACAAAAGTTGGAGCACATAGGCATTCAACCCAGCGTTATCCTCCTCACAGGCAGTGCTTCCAAAATGGGGTTTGTTCTGGAAATATGCCAAGAAGTCTTTCCTGATTTGCCTTGCAAGCGAGATGGAGAACCTGAGCTTTCTATTGCCAGAGGACTTGCCCGTTGGGGACGGGTGTACATTCGCACAGAAGGATTTATCGAAGAAATTACTCAATTCCTTGACCAAGAACTAACAGGTATTGTGGGAAATTACATACCCGTATTCTTGGAAAAATTAGCAGAGGAACTGGCAAATGGTTTGGTAGACGAGGTCATAAAGCCAAACGTGCAATCTTGGCGGAAGAGGGATATCATAACGCTCTCATCTCTTGAGACGGAAATAGAGCAGAAAGCTAAAGCTTGGCTAACAGGAAGTGATGCCAATGACAAAATGGCTACTTGTTTAGTTGAGTGGTTGTCAAAAGTTCAGAACGAGGTGAGGGAAAAAACAGATTCAATCTGTAGAAAGTATGGTTTACCATTGGAAACCTTTAGCAGCAAAACAATTGACTTAGGGGATCACACAGAAAAAGTTCCCACATCCATATCTCTTGATGATTTAACCGGACTTTCTATATTTGTTGGACACCTTGTTGCTTTAATCGTAGGCGTTGTCCTAGCAGGAATATTCCATATCCTACTTTTTACTGGAATCATTGCACCGATTGTTGGGATATTAGCTTACTTTGTAGGTGAGTCCTTAGTTAAGGAAACAGATATACCTGGTTGGATACGCAAATTGGTGCCTGATCAGAAAATTGACGAACTAGCGTATCAGAAGAAACCAGAGTTGCAGCAAAAAATCCAACAAACTTTAACTCAAGATCCAACAATAGGTGTCAAACTGGGTAAATCTATCAGTGAATGGCTGAAGGAAAGTGTGCAAGAGCAAGCGGATAAGGCTAGGTTGTTGATTGCTTAAAGGAATATTGCAGTTTTACAAATATAGCGGTTCTCAGTTGAGTGAAATACATCAAGAAATAAGAACCACAGATGGACACAGATGGACACAGATAAATCTGTACTTCATCCAAAGGAGAAGCGCTATATACGCCCACAGACTGGAAGTCTGGACGGCAGTCGCCTCAACGGGGGGAACCCCCGCACGGTGAGCCAGCACTGCAAGCGGGTTTCCCGCCGTAGGTGACTGGCGTTGGCGCAGCCTCTCCGGAGGAGATACCCGAAGGGCGCTACCTCGGCTAAATAAACAAAGCCCGCCTACGCGGGCTAAATTTTTGGCGTAGCTAAATCCAGGGATGATTCTTGTGGGGTAAGCATCCTGCCATACGTGTCAACTTAAGCTAAAACCCTTGTAAATAAGCTAAATCATGCTCTCCTGAATGTCCACAATCTCGCTCCACCCCACCCCGGTTTTGTCTGACGCCAAAACCTCCCCTCCCCTTAGCAAGGGGAGGGGATTAAGGGGAGCCAGCGCTGCAGGAGGTGAGACCAGTGCTGCAGGAGGGTTTCCCTCCGCAGGCAACTGGCAAACCCGAAGGGGTTTCCCTCCGCAGGCGACTGGCGTGTGGGGTCAATCAACGTGGAATAAAGGTTTAAACGTGATTGTTGACACTAATGGCAAGATGCCCATCCCACAAGAACACAAAATTCATCCTGCAAATATGCAACGCCAAATTTTTTTGCGCTTTATTTAGCGACCTATGACACCATAGATGAAGTAATAGCCTACAACTCCTGCCCAAAATCAAGCGAGGCGTTACCGTATGGTCAACCCCACCATCACCATTCCCCAAACATTCAAAGTTAGCCACGAACAGTTCAAGGAACTTGCCGCCGTCAACCGTGATTTAAGGCTAGAGAGAACTGCGACTGGAGAGTTAATTGTCATGCCCCCTACTGGAAGCGATACAGGAAAACGAAACATAGACATCGAAGGGCAACTTTGGCTGTGGAACCGTCAAACAAAGTTAGGGGTAGTATTTGACTCATCCACCGGATTTCACCTCCCCAATGGTGCTGACCGTTCTCCTGATGCCTCTTGGGTAAAGTTAGAGACATGGAAAGCACTTACGCCCAAAGAGCGAGAAGGTTTCGCTCCAATATGCCCAGACTTCGTTGTGGAACTGCGTTCTCCTTCTGACAGCATAGAAACGTTACGGGCAAAGATGCGCGAATACATGGAAAACGGAGCCAGTTTGGGGTGGTTGATTGACCGCAAAAGCCGGAAAGTTGAGATATACAGGCAAGGTCGGGATGTGGAAGTATTAGACAATCCCACAACTGTATCAGGAGAAGATGTGCTACCGGGATTTCTTTTGGACTTGAGCGAAGTTTGGTAATGCTTTGGTAATGAATATTCCTTTAGGTACAACCAAAGAAGCAGATGCGTAAAGTTAAAGCTGGAGGAGGGAGTGTAGGTGCAAGAGCAACCTGACACCTTTGACTCCAGTTGCAATGAAGTTTTAAGAAGAAATTTCTAGATTGTAACGTTGGTAGAGGGTTTTGAGTTTTTCTTTGACGAGCGATCGCACATTTTCGGGCGACACCACGACACAATCTTCCCCATACCGCAATACTTCCCGAATTAGCCAAAAGGGATGCGGAACACGCCTCACGACTTGGCGTATATCTCCAATAACTTTATTTTCAATGTCGTTTTGTTTTGGTTCATAGGCTTTTACCATTCCACGGTAAAAGTGTAATTGCACTTCTAAAGAATCTAAGCCTTCATGCCGCCAGTATCCGTTTATTGGCACAACACCTTTGATTCTATCTAGACGTAAACAACGATTATGTATGAGTTCTGGGAAGTCAGTGTTTTTGATATCTTCCGTCTCATCGCACCAAATGTTTAAGTAAAAACGCTTGTCTTCAAAGGCAATCTCAGCGAAACGTACTGTAAATGAGAGATCCTCTTCTTGAGCATTGCCATAGAGTAGGTGAAATGGTTGTTGGTTTGCTCGGAGTTGTTCTACCAAAAGACGCCATGCTTCACTAGGTTGGCTGACTTGTTGCAGCAGTGATTGACGCATGGGAGTTTCAAGTTTTCCTCGCTCTAATACAAGACTAGAGATGGTTTGAGCTTGTTCGACAAAACCAGAATCCTTGAGTAATCCGATGGCTTGTTGAAGTGCTGCTACTTGCGTTGAGTTGAGGCTGAAGGGTTCGCCTACTTCAAATTCCTGCTGTGCGATCGCCACCAACAATCCGGAGACACTAGGAGATTTACCCCAGAAGATACCGAGGCGACGGGCGATTTCTTCTAGATGCTCCTTGGTTCCTGATGGAATTGACAGTGTAATTGTCTCTTTTTTCCGTGACATTCCCTAATATGTAATTACTTTAGTCAATTATTATCATCTTACACAAATTTAATTTGTTCATATTGACATTTACTAGAAAAGGCAGTTAATGTACTTACATTGAAGTTTAAAAAGACAGACAGCGCACAAAAAACAATTACATTCTTCAAGCAAATACTAAAAAAGCCAGAGGTAAACTCTGGCTTCCAATCCCTGATAGGGATTATTTCATTCTGACTATTTTGACAGACATAAATAAGTGTCACTGCCCTAACTAAGAATGAAGCGTCCCAAATATCAACTGATGATTTAGTTGAAAACGATTGCTTAACGAGCATTTCTTAATATGTAGGGTGGTAGTTAACACTACTCCCATTTCCTGAATAGTTCAGCTACCAGAGGTCAGACGTTATGACTAGAGATAATTTGCTGTCGAGAATTTCTATCGATCCGAATATTTGTTTTGGCAAACCTTGTATTCGCCGACATCGTATCTCAGTTTCCCTTATTCTGGACTACTTAGCAGGCGGCGCAATCATTGAGGAGGTTCTTGAGGCATATCCAAGTATTGAGCGAGAAGACGTACTAGCTTGTATTGCCTATGGAGCAGAAATACCACGGGATGTTTTTGTTGAAATTCCTGGAGTATCAACCAATTGATCCAGATCCAAACACATGATTACTGATGTTACTAAAATAAAAAAAATTTATCTCAGCGCTTTGGCTGCTAAAGTTATTTCTCCTCAAGACTGTTCAGAATTAATTACAACTTTGGCAAGTGAACCGGAAACGGTAACTATAGCACGCACTTTTGACGACTCTCGGCTAGTTAGGCTATTAAGTCTCAAGCGTAATCAGGATGATAGTCAACTACCAAAACTAATCTTCAGTACCAACCGAGCCATTTATCAGAATCAGGAACTTGGTAGAATCCAGAATTTGTATAAAGCACCACTACCGGGAGAGTTACAAGCACGATTAGCGATTGAAAGTGCGATTGACAGATTTTTGGAGTATTTGCAGAAGCTATACAAGATTGTTGTGCTGGATGAAAGCGACTACCATGTACAGGTTTTCATTCCCAGGACACAAGCGACAACAGACTTTAATCAATATTGGCAGAAATTTCTAGAAAATGTCGCTTTTTCAACAGATGGTTACCACAACTACCAGTTATTTGATTTAACACAGACATTTATTGTCATGCTCAATAGCGTGACTTTAGCTGGACGTGGTTTTAGTACCTTAGAAGTTCCAGTTTTAACTCAGGCTCAATCTGATGTTCTTGCTGCTTGGTATTTGGCAGTTTGGCGAGAAGTCAAGAAACGTCAAACTGAGCGTGAAAAACAAATTAATGAATTAAAGAAAGTTTTAGCAAATTTGGAATTCAACGATAAAGAAGGTAAATCTAAGGAAAAGAAACTGCAGGATTTAGAAGAAATGCAGAACAAGGAGGCTAATAAGTATGGAGACTATTTTAAAAAATTTTTTGGTACATTTTTACAAGAACAACAATCTTTTTGGCAAGAATTAGCAACGATTAAAAGTCAACTTGAAGAGTCAGGTTTGACAAAAGCACAAAGAAAGAAATTACAGAAACAGCAAGATAAGCTTGAATCTCACATCGTGTATACTTATGAATCGGTACAACAAAAGCTTACCTTGCTTGAACAATCAAAAGGTAATCCTTTTGACTTTATTAGCCTAGACCAAAAACACAAACCAGACAAATTTAAGAAGATTGTTGAAATTTCTAGAAGCTTCACCAAAACTGCTACAGACCAGATTAACTCAACTCGTGGAGATATTTTCACTCAATGCATTTTGGAAATGTATCGCTTGCTAGAACAGCAGCAATACGATTCACTACCAGAACCTTTATTAACTGAAAAACCAAGGATGATGGAGGTGCGATCGCCTGGAGACGACGGTAAAGAATTTTGCTACTCCTGCGGTGTCGCTCTTGATCCAAAAACAGCTAAGTGGAAAGTCGCTCGATTTATGTTTGAGCGACCCTCCCAACGCCGCCAATCATCATCTAGTGAAGACCGTCCTTATATCTGTGCTTCCTGTTCAGCTTTAGCTTTTGCTTCACCCATTAAAGTAACAGATGAAAGTATTATTTTGAAACTAAAATCAGCCCCGTTTCAAAACGAGGGTTCTAAGTTGAAGTTAAAAGACTATATCCGAATGCTGACTAATAAGGAAATGCATCTATGTGCGGGTAGATATGTAGTCTTAGCTTCTGAGAAAACAACAAGCGGTGATGTAGCATCGCAAAAATTAGGTCAAGTTCAATATGCACTAGCAAAAGTAGCTTCTATCTTTCCAACAGAAGTCTTAGCCGATTTTGAGTTTTCTTTAATTACTCAAGGAAGTCAAGAAATACTTTTAGCCAGCAGACATTTAGTATTCATTCAGGGATTGATGGAATGTTATGGTCAATCAATTATATCTGCTGGAAAAGAAATTAATCTGAATTTGGGTGATGCGGTTCGGTATATCGAGCAAGATTTACCATTTTATGCTGATTACTCTATTACTAAGTCAGCTAATATCACCAACAAGTTGCGATTAGAGCAAATTCGTGAACTTTACTGGCAAATTCTTGAGCAAGATATGGATTCATCAAAACAAATAGCTAAAAAAGCAAAATTATATCAGCATATTACAGCGTTAACTGGCTTAACCTATGCCTTTGTTCAGTCACTGGAATCTACGGCGAAAAAGGTAATGAAGCCAGAAGATGCTGAACGGGAAATGAGCAAAATAATTGAAAAAGTAGATGATGCGGTGGCTTTTTGCTACTACGCCACTCTTGGAGACCAGGAAAAGAAAATTGTTCAAGCAAGACTTTATCGCAACCCGGATAACTACTTTGTTTATGAGCAAACAAAGAAGTTATTGGAGATATTAGAAATTTCAGGTCGAGAAGAAAAGGATGAAGCAAAACAGCAAATATGGCTAACACTGTATGCAGATGATGTCATGAAAGCTTATACCTATTTTGCTGAGAATGGCTATGGTCAAGACCGTGAGTGGAATGAATTGACTTATAATCTCAAACTTTCTCTCTACACTCGGTTTCCTGAATTGGTACGCAAACTTAAATCTACAAGTGAGAAATCATCATGACGACTGGACTTCCCAAAACTGATGCCAAAAATCCTCGTTTCCATTTCGACATTTACGCAATTCTGGAAGGTCCACAAGAGCTTTACTTTGGGGATGAAGTACAGGTAAACGTCAACGTTGTGGAGACGGTAAAGCTGACAAGTAAAGATGGGCGATCGCTTGAAAAATGTTACATATCTCCCACTAAACGGCGCGGCGTTGAACGACGTTGTTTAATCTGGGCACCTGTGAAAACAGGAGAACTGCTAGGGGATAAACAGCAATGCGGTATTCCTAAAACCTGTGCTAAACCTGAGTGTCCTATCTGCGCTCCATATGGGGCACTTGATCCAGGAAATAAAACTCTTATAGGTCGTGTAACTCATGGCGGTGGTGTTGCTATTCAAGATTTGTACCCAGTGGAGAAGCAACGGGCAATGCACCCTGCAATGCTAGTTAATAAAATGGAGAAGAAGGAAGACAAACCAATACCATTTAAACGCCAGTACAACCAACCTGGTATTCTCTACCCAGTCTCTAACCACGCTTTGAGCGTAACAGACAAAGAATTTTCTTCAGTTGCATATGCTTTTCTAGATGCGTTACCTCGTATTGGTGCTGGAAATCCGAAAGGTATTTCTATTGCTGAATCTGAAGACCAAACACCTCTATTAGTAGTAGATCGTTATCTAGTTCCCAAGGGGAAACGTCCTATTATTTCTCCATCTGTGATCAATCCAGAAATTGCGCTCGCAGACTTTATGCGTTTTGCCCAGTACCCACACACTAACACCGATCATATTCAGGATGATAATTTCGAGCGGTGGATTGGTAATAAAGCTTTAGACAAGTTGCAAGAATACGCCAGTAACTTTGTAAAAACCACTTTACAGGCGTGATTTATGTATTTACTCAAATTCAAAATCATACCCACGGCAGCAATGACATTTCGCATTCTGCCTGGTTCCATCTTGAATATTGCCACCTATCCCTTTGTTCCTCCCACAACTCTATCAGGATTCCTGCGAAGATTGGCAATGATGAGTGTGGGAATGGACATCCCCGAAACTTCTATTAACAAAGATGACCCGCCTTTTTATACATTACCCCATCGTTATGTGGCACTAGGCGCATATCCATCTGGAAATACATTGCGTACTGTGCATAAAACGTACCGTAAGGGAATGCGTGAGTTTAACCACTATACTTTTTCCCGATTATATGTGGAAAAGGACAAAGCAAACTTTCAGCTGCACACTTGGGAATATTTTATTGCAGAAGAAATGACTGGTTACGTCGTTAGTGAATCCTTGCAGGGGTTAGAACACTTCCAAAAGCTAAAAGGTTACGGATGTAAGTTGGGGAAAGAAGGCTTTGCTGTCGTGGAAGACGTTTCTCAACCTATCCAGCTAAGACATGAAACTGTTGCAGCTATTCCATCAACGATTGTACCTATGGAAGCATTATTACAAAATGGTCAGTTTGTGGGTGGATGTGACATTTACAATCTCTATCGCTATAAGTGGTTAGATAATTCAGAAAATTCTTCTAGTAACGAAGGATTTCTAGGCGAGAAGCGAACCCCAGTAGAAGGATTTATTCCTTTTGTTGCTGCTTACTATCCCAAGAACATCAATTCTGCTCCTACCCTCGATTACTTCACTGATGGGGAAACTTATATCCCTGTCTCTCTGATTAACCTCTTAAAAGGGGAAGTATATGTCTAAATCACAACGTCAGCGTCCCTATAACTTTGGTCGCGTTTTTTTCCCTAGTAAGCCTAATCCCAATCCAGTTATTCCTAATGAGATTTATTTCCAACCTCTTGGCAATCATGTAGGAAATGTAAAAATTTTAGTGAAAAAATGGCAAACAACCGATTTCCCTTGTGGCGATGATTCTATCAAACGCGTCATTAAAGCAACAGACCTCCATGATAGGGGAAAGCCACGGACATTTCATCTCAACGTGGAAACTGATTCAAAGAATAAATTCAAAAAATATATCTACTCTTTCAAGGCACATCGGTTTCTGGTTGAATATAAGGATGATATTTGGGCGCAGACTCTTGCCAGAGGACATCACGACTTTTCTGTCAGAGATATCAGTCGAGATGCTTATAAGTTAAAGAAATACTCTCAATACTCTGAAATTCTTTCTAATGAACCCTTAGCCTACGCGCGGGAACTTTATATTTTAGAGATGTGCGACCAAATTGAAGCTGAATTGGCTTGTCGGGTGATTGGAGATGAAGAACAAGCAGAATCTCGCACATTTATGGATTATACCATTAGTAAAGATGAGTCAGATCCAAAGATATATCGGATTGACCCTTGGATTTTCTCGCAAGATGAGATTGAACTCACTTTTAAATCTTGGGTATTCCGTCTATCTGAAGATGATAAAGCTAAGCTACAAAAGTGTCGAAAAGAAAACCGAGATGCTGATTTGGGTAAAAGTTTAGATGCAATTACTAAAGCATGGTGGCAAAATCAGCCGGAAAAACCAGAAGAAGCACCGTCTCAAAAAGTAATCCTTAAACCTTATCAATCAGAAGATAATTTTAAAGATAAAGATTGTCAATTTTGGTATCAACAACTAGCTGGCTTTGCACCTAACCCGATGCAATTGGAAATATTTGAGAAATTTTCTCAAACAGATGCACCAGGCTTGTTAATCAAAGGTCGTACAGGTTCAGGCAAGTTTGAAACTGTCCTGTTTCCTGCCTTAGCAAATAATTATCGCTTAATTCTACCATTACCTGCTCGGAGTCTGCTGGAAGACCAAAAACAGCGGGTAGAAAAGTATCTCAAGCGTTTTTCAGAACTTTACCCAAAGCGTGAAATATCTTTAGTTATAGATACTGGTTCCCAAATGTATCGTTGGGTTTACCGTGATGGTAAAGAGGAAGCTAAACCCAGAACTAGTAACCCCAGACGCCATCTTTACAAAGGAGATATCATCTTAACAACATTAGATAAGTTTCTCTATCGCTATTTTTCTTTTGGTGACAAGCAAAAATCATTTGTCTTTCCCCTGAGAATTCATAGAGATAAGACTCATACACAAAAGACTCTTATCTGTTTTGATGAGGCTCACAGTTATGATGATATCTCTTTTACCAATTTTCATGCTTTGGTGAAGTCGCTCTATGAAGCAGGGCGATCGCTCATCTTAATGACGGCTACAATGCCCCCACAATATGTTAAATGCTTTGATTATTTAGATGGCATTGACTATATCGATAATTCTAACCAAGCAACGCAATTAGCCGAATTTCAAAAAATCCACTTGAAACAACCTTTTCTCAATCAAAGATATTTTGAATTGCTCAATGACACTGAACGCAATTCCCAAAATTCTGAACCATTTCAACAGCAGATTTTACAAACTTTAATTAAAGAATTACAAAGTAAATCTGAACGACGAATTATTACTGTTGTCCAAACTGTGCAAGATGCTGTAGGAATTTATAAAAGTTTAAAGCATCAACTAGGCTGGAAAACTGACAACGAAGAAAGAGAACTGTTTCTCTATCACGGTCGCCTTGATGGTAAAGTCAGAGAAGAAGTTTATACAAAACTTAAAGAACGTGATGACAAAGGTCTACCTTACATTTTAATTACTACCAGTGCTATTGAGGTAGGTTGTGATTTAAACAGTGAGGTTTTAATTTCAGAAATTTGTTTGCCAGAAAATTTAATCCAGAGAGTGGGACGCTGCAATCGTAAGGGAGATATCTCAAATGCAAAGGTGATTGTGATTGGCAAGATAGAGGGCGATCGCATTCCATTCTATGCTCAGAGTTTGGATCAAGCCGGATGGGAAAAATATCAAAAAACATTGCAATCACTATCACTATTTGATTCTGAATTGATTAGTCAATGTATTTCACGTCCTCATCAGATTGATGATTACCGAGTTGTAGAACTATTCTCAATGCTGCATGACTATGTTTATGGTGCAGATTTAACTTGTCAACCAACTCATGAAAAAGGTTTAGTCGTAACTCGCAGTTGGACACCATCTGTAACTTTAGTTTACGACAATGGCGAACATGGAGACAGAATAGAAGAAAAAATACCAGAAATGCCTCAAGTCACAGTACCAGTTGACCGCTTATTCATCAAAAAAGATGAAAATGGAAGTAATGAGTACGCCAATATCAATGTTTATGAGCGTTACTATGACCAAGAAGAAACTCGGTGGAGGATAAGACCTTTACGCACAGGGTATGCATATCAAAAAGATATAATCGTCAAAATTAGTCCTCTACATGATGAGGCATCAATGCACGATGGGAAGCAAGGCTATACATACAATTCCGAATTAGGTTTTGTTGACTTACCTGGAGTTTTTATTAAGTGGAAGTCACCAGGATTTGAGCAGAAGTTGCAGTATAAATATGATGACAATGATAAACAAAAATCAGCAGTTATCACATACATCAAAGCACTAGAAGATGCCCCATAGTTTAATCCTCAACCTCATCCCCCAGTCTCCCATTTACCCCGAATTCCTCACAGGTAGACACTACCACGCCCTCTTCCTCACCCTCATCAGTTCCGTCGATCGCACCTTGGGAGACTATCTACACCAATCCAACGCAGAGAAAGCCTTCACCCTTTCACCCTTACAAATACAACGAAATCATAAAAACCACCAACACAAACACCACTCTCTGCAATTTTGTCATCAACGCCCAATTCCCGCAGGTACGCCTTGCTGGTGGCGCATCTCACTCCTAGACGACAACCTATTTAGCAAGCTGACTCCACTTTGGCTCAATCTCAACCCCAATCATCCTTGGCATTTGGGTTCAGCAGATTTGTATATTACCAGTATTTTTGGGACTCCACAATCAACTCAACCGTGGGCAAATGCTTGCACATATGCTCAATTATATGAACAAGCAAGCGATCGCGATCGCACTCTTCACTTCACCTTTGCCACACCTGTAGCCTTCCGCCAAGGAGGATACGATACCATTCTGCCAACACGAGAATGTTTCTTCAACAGTCTTCTGACTCGCTGGAACAAATATAGTGGTATTGAATTTACCAACACTCCCATCGAGTCAATTTATCCAAGTTTTTGCAACATAAATACGGAAGTTGTTAGCAACTATGACAGCAAATTTATTGGTTGTGTTGGCGAAATCAGCTATCGAATTCTTGGGGATGTTGAACCAAGCGCAATCAAGCAAATCAACGCCCTTGCCGAGTTTGCTTTGTATGCAGGAGTTGGACGCAAAACAACAATGGGTATGGGTATGACACGTTGTCTAAGCTAAAACACATTTAGTTTGCATGGACAAAATTAATAAATCTCTTGTGGGGTGGGCGTCTCGCCCGCCCAAAATATGCAAGTTAAATGTCCATCAGCTTATCAATAACTAATTCTCGCTCATCAAATATTGAAAGCCATGAATGATACAGAATACATTCCTATCGCTGCATTAAATCAATATGCCTACTGCCCACATCGCTGCTGGCGAAGGTTTTGTGTAGGAGAATTTATTGATAATCAATACACAATTGAAGGAACAAGTTTACACGAACGTGTTCACACAGTTGGGGAAGGACATCAACAGGAAACTTGGCAAATACGGGCGATTTGGCTGAAATCAGAAAAATACCAACTTATCGGCAAAGCTGATTTAATTGAAGCCGAAAACAGTGAATGGTATCCGATTGAATACAAGCGGGGACGCAAAGGCGAATGGGATAACGATGAACTGCAAGTTTGCGCCCAAGCGTTGTGTCTTGAAGAAATGACAGGACAACGTGTCAACAATGGCTATGTTTACTACGCACACTCCCACCAACGTCAATTAGTAGAAATGACCGAGGAACTGCGTCAGAGTACGATCGCAACTATTGAAGCTGTTCAAACATTGCTATTTACAGGCACTATGCCAAAAGCTATCAAAACTAAGCGCTGTACTGGATGCAGCCTTCAATTGCGATGTCTGCCAGGGACTGCTGAAAAAGTAGGACGCTATCAAGAAACCAAATAATTTTGGATGACTGTTTGATTTCAGTTAACTTTTGATGAATTGAGAATGCAATTATGGGTACAGTTTATATCACTCAAGAAGATGCTTTTATCGGCAAAATTGATGAACGCCTGACTGTGAAATTTGATAAAAAGACGATTTTGGATGTACCATTAATTAAAATAGATGGTGTTGTAGTTTTAGGACGCGCTACAGTTTCACCTGCAACAATTTCTGAACTGCTTGAGCGTCAAATACCCCTGACTTTTCTCACCGATACAGGACGTTATTTAGGACGTTTAGAACCAGAAGTCACCAAAAACATTTTTGTCCGTAAAGCACAATGGCAAGCCGCTGGTGAATCGGCTCAAGCAATTCATGCCGTCCAAGGGTTTGTACGTGGTAAGCTGAAAAACTATCGCAACGTCCTCATCCGTCGTCAACGTGAATGTCCAGGCTTGGATTTATCCGAAAATGTGACGCGCTTAGAGCAAGCAATTGCACCTATTGACAAAACTCAAAGTATTGATTATTTACGCGGTTTGGAAGGCGCTGGTAGTGCAGCTTATTTTGGCTGCTTTAATCAACTTCTGCGGACAACAGAATTTACTTTTCCCAAACGTGTCCGTCGTCCTCCCACCGATCCCGTGAATTCTTTACTCAGCTTTGGTTATTCCTTGCTGCGTCATGATATTCAAGGGGCAGTTAATATTGCCGGGTTTGACCCTTATCTAGGATATCTCCACTGCGATCGCTATGGTAGACCATCGCTGGCGTTAGATTTAATGGAAGAATTTCGTCCCTTAATTGTGGATGCAGTCGTGTTATCTACATTAAATAAGCAATTTTTGACACCTAAGGATTTTATAACAGAACCATTAAGCGGTGCAGTTTCCCTCACTCCAGAAGGGCGAAAAACATTTTTACGGTTATACGCCCAAAAGAAGCAATCCGAATTCAAACATCCAGTTCTCGGACGCAAATGTATGTACCAGGACTGATATCTTGCACCTCACCGTAGAAAACCGTACAAGTTAAAAATATGCGTGATAAAGCTACATTGTTTTTATTGGCTTTTCTTGCTAAATAAAAGACTTTTGGTTTAATACTGAGTGACTAAACACCATCAAATTTCCTTGGTGCAAGATGTGAGAGGAAGCATTTGAAATGCAAGCCCGTTTACTGGCGAAATACTTCATGGGTGAAATCGAAAAATATCCACCATTGGTTTTGAAGTAGGCGCTGGAGGGAAAAAGTCGCGATGAATGTTGTTGTGTCCTACGATATTTCTGAAGATAAACGCCGCACCAAAATCCACAAAGTCCTCAAGTCTTACGGACAGTGGGTGCAGTATAGTGTGTTTGAGTGCCAGTTGACTGATACTCAATATGCAAAATTGCGATCGCGCTTAAACAAACTCATCAAGCCTGATACTGATAGTATTCGATTTTACTTTCTATGCGTCTGCTGTTTTGGTAAAATCGAGCGTATCGGTGGTGAACAACCTCGTGACGAAACCATTTTCTTTGCCGAATGCGCGGATGGGTAGGTGTTGGTAAAGAGGTTTTGAAAAAAATGGCTGAATTTCCCACAGTGCAAGGCTTTAAGGGAATATGCTCTGACAAAGTATCCGCGCTGCTTGCCCAGACTGGGTTTCAGCCATTTGTATTTTCATCAAACCTGATTTCATATGCTATGATTACTCTATCCGCGCTCAAGAACCTTGAAAACCTTATATATATTAGTTCTCAGGCTTCCGCTGTTGAAATTTCATTAACTCCCTATTAGGGATTGAAACATCCAACAGAGCAAACCATAAGACTCCTAAGAAGAGGTTGAAATTTCATTAACTCCCTATTAGGGATTGAAACAAGTAGCGAGAGGTAATTCCACAATCTCCATTCGGCGTTGAAATTTCATTAACTCCCTATTAGGGATTGAAACTCCGTAATGAATACCGAAGTTTTACGAAGTTTACCGTTGAAATTTCATTAACTCCCTATTAGGGATTGAAACATCTTACAGTAGACGCATTGACTAACAAAAACCGCAAGTTGAAATTTCATTAACTCCCTATTAGGGATTGAAACGCGACCGCTACCGTTAAGATTTGGGAAAAATATAAGTTGAAATTTCATTAACTCCCTATTAGGGATTGAAACAAGAGCTAGCCTAAGGTGATCTTTAGTCGTCCACAAAAAGTTGAAATTTCATTAACTCCCTATTAGGGATTGAAACCCTGCTCTAGCAGCTTAATCCTATGCCAAAAAATACGACGTTGAAATTTCATTAACTCCCTATTAGGGATTGAAACTCCGTAACTTTTGGCTTTACTCCACTTTCTCGTTGAAATTTCATTAACTCCCTATTAGGGATTGAAACAGGCAATTCTATGTGATTTGTTGGGATTGGCTGAGGGGTTGAAATTTCATTAACTCCCTATTAGGGATTGAAACACTGTTTCGCCAGGATTGCAAATTGGGTAAAGTAGTTGAAATTTCATTAACTCCCTATTAGGGATTGAAACGGGAGCTTTCAGAGAAGTTGGGTATCGGACTAAGCGTTGAAATTTCATTAACTCCCTATTAGGGATTGAAACAAACAGATTAATGAGCAATCTCAAGAACTCCAAAGTTGAAATTTCATTAACTCCCTATTAGGGATTGAAACTTCCCTTTTGGCGGCGTTGCTTGGTTGGCTCAGATGTTGAAATTTCATTAACTCCCTATTAGGGATTGAAACAACGGCTATGAAACAACCAAGACTAGAGAGCGCCGTTGAAATTTCATTAACTCCCTATTAGGGATTGAAACAGAAGAAGAACTAGACAATGAACTAGTTCGTCTTGCGGTTGAAATTTCATTAACTCCCTATTAGGGATTGAAACTGACAAAGTAGGAGATAAAATTTCCTCACGCGTCAGCGTTGAAATTTAATTAACTCCCTATTAGGGATTGAAACTGCCCTTTCAATCTGAATAATGCGTGGGATAGAAGTTGAAATTTCATTAACTCGCTATTAGGGATTGAAACAGTGTGCGCCGGAGGGAACTAGTTAGTTCCACAGCGGAACTAGTTGAAATTTAATTAACTCCCTATTAGGGATTGAAACAGCCCATTGCAATCCGTCGCCCTCAATGGACGGTGTTGAAATTTCATTAACTCCCTACTAGGGATTGAACCCACATTCCGCAGGTTAGTTAAGAAAGAAGATAATATTTTCGACAAGGAGCACCAAAAAACTGGAGAATCCATTGCCTTTCCTGGGTTAAGTTGATAACTTGCTTGATTTGGGCGATCGAAACCCGCGTGAATCGACATAAAGCATTGGAACACCCAACGTAAAGTTGGAGTCGCAGTCGGTTTGCCCAGTTGATTATCAATAGTCTGTTTTGCTCGTAGCAAAGCTTGACTTCTTGCTCTTTGACCGACGAAGCTATAAACAAGCAGGCATAAACCCATAACCATAGCTAGCGCTGCAACTCGTTCAGCGGAGTTAAGGAAAACACTGCTCGTAAAGAATAATCGGTCTTTCAGAAATCGGAAACCACGTACGCGCTTCGCGCATGCTTCGCAAACGGTTGATTGTTGTGCCTTATACTCAAAGCAGCACATCCTAAAGCGCTCAATTGGCTCGCGTCAACAACATTTGTTGCCAAGATAAATCTTCCGGCTCTTCCAATTTCAATATCTATCGCGGTTTGTTTAGGCACAACACAGCCACGAACCTGGTAATAAACATTTGCGTTTCGGTCTTTACGAGGTCTACCACGACCAGTATGTTGTCTAACTTCGTGGATTTCAATATCAGCTAGTTGATGTAAAGGTAATTTACGACTGATGCGTTCGGCTGCAGTGGCGGCATCTTTGGAGCAGGCAAATTTTTGTTTACACAACTGCCTCAGTTCAGATTCAGCAATTGATTCGCTGTTTGGCTAAACGTTTTTCTAGTTGTTTGAGATCAGCATCTTTACCTGCTTGGCTCTCAACAACCAGCCAGCGTTGTTGCACTTCACCATAGTCGTTACAACACGAGGTAATACGATATCCATTTATTTATATCGCTGCAATAGGTTTGAGAACATGGCTCAGGCGTAGCGACGTTCCGCTTTTGGTCTTACCACACTTATGCACCTATTTAGAATGAAATAGCCCTGCCCTTCTCCCCATTGTGCCAACAGCTGCCTCATATCTTTGAACGCAACTCTGTATAAAGACTAGGGAGCAAACCGTTAACAGTGGTAAGACCTACCCAAAAAGAAAAACTCGTGCAGCCATCATGCCAAAGTCCGCTTTCCAGCCCAAACATTCAAAAATTGCGTATTTCTGGTAAAAAAGTGTTGAACAAAGCAAAGCTCCAAGACATGCCGAACCAAAAAATAGGTCAGCAAACAGCGTGCTTGAAAATTTTGAGCTATTATGTAGGATAAACAGTGGCACAAAGCGACTCATAGCCATGAAAAATCAAGGGTCAGAAAAAAGTTTGAATTGCCCCTTGACAAAAAAAAAAGCGGTGGCTAGACTAGATAAAGTGTGAAGAAAGAAAACACACGCCGAACCAAGAAAAAACAATAGTTTGAAAGCCAAAAGCAGCAAAAATCCTCGTCAAAGATAATGAAGTCAACGGGGAGAACCCGAAGACAAAAAAAACGAAGGAAAGATTTCGGAAATTTATTTCCGGGAGCTTAGGAAAACTCAAAACAAAACGGAGAGTTTGATCCTGGCTCAGGATGAACGCTGGCGGTATGCTTAACACATGCAAGTCGAACGGGCTCTTCGGAGCTAGTGGCGGACGGGTGAGTAACGCGTGAGAATCTGGCTTCAGGTTCGGGACAACAGTTGGAAACGGCTGCTAATACCGGATGTGCCCTTGGGTGAAAGATTTATCACCTGAAGATGAGCTCGCGTCTGATTAGCTAGTAGGTGTGGTAAGAGCGCACCTAGGCGACGATCAGTAGCTGGTCTGAGAGGATGATCAGCCACACTGGGACTGAGACACGGCCCAGACTCCTACGGGAGGCAGCAGTGGGGAATTTTCCGCAATGGGCGAAAGCCTGACGGAGCAATACCGCGTGAGGGAGGAAGGCTCTTGGGTTGTAAACCTCTTTTCTCAGGGAAGAA
>NZ_JBAHYJ020000092.1:0-49394 GCF_036697665.2 Scytonema sp. PRP1
GATAGAATTCGCGTTACTGTGCAGCCTTCAGGGTTTTGAATCAGTTCTCAGTTAACAGTTATCAGTCAACAGGATGTCCGATAACTGGTAACTGGTAACTGGTGACTGACCACTGTTTTTCCTGGTGCCTATGGCGCGGTGGAACCACTCTGACCCCATCCCGAACTCAGTTGTGAAACGCTGCTGTGGCGACGATAGTTGGCGGGTAGCTGCCTGTGACAATAGCTCGGTGCCAGGACTATTTTTAAAATAAAGCCTCTTTCTCTAACACAGAAAGAGGCTTTATTTTTATGTCCTTGTTTTTGAGGCTGTCTATATACCCTATATAGCGGTTCGGGGGTTGAGTGCAATACATTAAGAAATAAGAACCACAGATGGACGCTCATGGAACACAGATAAATTTGTACTTCATTCAAACGAGAAGCGCTATAGTTGACGCTCTACACCCTGTCTCCAAAGCGATTGGTGACACATGAAGACATTGCTCGATATGTGAATAAGCAATATTGCTGAAATATTTTGTTAGAGTTGAGGTGTCAAATTAACCCTTGAGGAGTTTGATGCACACCATCCCCAAGCGCACGAACCGCGTTACTTTTGACAAAAGCAACGCAACCGATCCACAAAGGAGATTTTTGTCAAATTTGGCATATCATATTTTTACTCATAAAATCTAAAACAAGGCAAAGTCTAAATTTCCTAAATAAATTTGTCTGTTAATAATTCAGGGTTAAACTGCTATCCCTAATTCACAAATGGTAGAGCGGATAAATGATATCGCTTGGCAAGCTCATCAAGGTAGCGTTGCTGCGATTATTCAACTGTTGAACGAAAAACTAGCCTCGTCTGGTATCAGAACCAGAGCTATTTTTGACGATGGTGTCTTACAACTTCTTTGTGAGGCTCGTACGGTAGAGCAACTTGAACAATCAACTTTGGTAAAGCACATCCAGCAGATTCTGGAGTCAATTGCACCACGCAATATTTGTCGAATCAATATCAACAGTCGAATTGTTCGGGAACAGCAGTTGCTGTGGCTAGAGGAAATTAATCGCAACCCCGAAAATCAATTGCTGTGGTCACAGGAAATTACATTAGTCAAACCTAATATTTTTAGGCAAAGAATAAAAGAATTTAAAGAGCGTACAACTGAACAAGGAAAAAGAAATTTACCCAAACCTCAATCTTCTCGTCTTTCAGTAGTTACTCATAACAATAAAATCAAAAATTCTCCTGTTGGACGAATGCTAGGAGCCGCGAGCTTTTGTATGTTTTTTCTGTCGCTTGGTGTAGCTGCGTATGCTTTGCTAGGAAATAAGCTGAAAAACCCAATCCAACCAGAAACATTAAACTCTCTAGCTCCAGTAACTACCAACCAAAAACAACCTGAAGTACCGCCGCCTACTGCTAGTCCAAATGGTTCTACTTTTTCTGTAGATCCCTTTGCAGCAGCAGTACGAATTGCCAACAAAGCTTCTGCAACTGGTAAAACAGCTACAAGTTCAGCTCAGTGGTTGGATCTTGCTGCTAGGTGGCAACGGGCATCAGAATTAATGAGTGCCGTGCCACCAAACCACAGCCGCTATCAGGAAGCTCAGATCCGCACTAAACTATACAAAAAATATAGTCAAGCTGCTGAAGAAGAATCAAAGAAAAGGTCGTCCTAAGCAATTTAAAATATGCCTACGGCACGCTACGCGGTTTGCGCAACTCCGACCCAGGAGGCACACGTATTGAAAATGGTCAAAATGGTCAGTAGCTTAATATCAAGCACTCATTTCTAGCATTCTTTGAATTGGTCGCAATGCAGCCTCGCGGATATTATCTGGTAAGGTGATTTCTGGAGCGCGATTTTTCATTGCCCAGTAGAGCTTTTCCAGCGTATTTAACCTCATAAAAGGACACTCATTGCAAGCGCAGTTATTTAGCGGTGGTGCAGGTATAAAGCGCTTGTGCGGCGCTCGTTTTTGCATTTGGTGAATAATGCCAGGTTCGGTAGCAACGATAAATTCTTGAGAAGGGCTTTGTTCACAATACTTGAGTAAAGCTGCTGTCGAGCCGATAAAACTCGCGTGGCGCAAGACACTAGTTTCACATTCTGGGTGGGCGATCGCCTCTGCTTGTGGGTATGCTATTTTCAACTGCACAATTTTCTTTTCAGAAAAAGTTTCATGCACAACACAACTTCCTTCCCACAGCACTAAATCTCGCCCAGTTTTTTCCATCACATACCGGCCCAAATTTTTATCTGGAGCAAAAATAATCGGCTGGTTTTTGGGAATCTGCTCGACAATTTTGACAGCGTTGGAACTGGTGCAAATAATATCGCTCATTGCCTTAATATCAGCAGAGCAGTTGATGTAAGAAACTACCAAATGGTCTGGGTGCGCCGCTTTAAAAGCCCCAAACTCTTCTTTTGGACAACTATCAGCTAAAGAACAACCAGCATTTAAATCTGGTAAAAGTACCATTTTGTCGGGATTAAGAATCTTTGCCGTTTCTGCCATGAAATGGACACCAGCAAAGACAATCACATCTGCATTTGTATGCGCTGCTGCTTTGGCAAGCTGTAGCGAATCCCCAATAAAGTCTGCAATATCTTGAATATCCGGTTCTTGATAGTAATGTGCCAGGATAACAGCATTGAGTTCTTTTTTAAGAGTCTCAATCGCTGTAAATAAATCTAGTGGTAGATCACCCTGTTCCGTTTTTCCACGTTGAGCAAGTGCAGTCGTAAACACAGTTAGACGTTGCTGAATGTTACAAGTTTTATCTAGTGGATTCAATTATAGTAGTTTTTACCAAAAATGTTTGACGGGTGATGCTCCTCCCCCGGAATTGTGTCAAAATCCCGTAATTTTCATATGCTGGAAACAGATGGCAAGGAAAGTGGCATGACCAGTCAGAAAACAAACTCAAAAACTTTGAAAATTGCTGTAGTAGGAGATGTTCACGACCAATGGGAAGAAGAAGATGGCATTGCACTCAAGCATCTGGGTGTTGACTTAGTGCTGTTTGTTGGGGATTTTGGCAATGAGTCGGTGCAAGTCGTAAGAGCGATCGCATCCCTCGACATTCCCAAAGCAGCCGTGATGGGAAACCACGATGCCTGGTACACTGCTACAGACTGGGGACGGAAGAAGTGTCCCTACGACCGCACCAAGGAAGACTGGGTACAGCAGCAACTGGATTTATTCGGTGAAACCCAAGTCGGTTACGGTAAGCTAGATTTTCCGGCTCTAAATTTAACGGTTGTTGGAGGTCGTCCCTTTAGCTGGGGTGGACCAGAGTGGAAATATACTGATTTCTACCAACAGTGGTATGGAGTGACCAGTTTTGAAGAGTCCACAGCCCGCATTGTCACTGCAGCAAAGAGTGCGGCTTACCAGACGATAATTTTTCTGGGTCACAACGGTCCCACTGGGTTGGGCGATCGCCCAGAAGACCCCTGCGGCAAAGATTGGCATCCCATAGGCGGCGACTTTGGCGACGCGGATTTAGGAGAGGCAATTTCTCAGACCATCACGGCTGGTAAAACCATTCCCCTCGTCACATTTGGTCATATGCATCACAGCCTGCGACACACAAAGAAAGAGCCGCGAAAGCGCATCTTTAGAAGTCCAGAGGGGATAGTTTACTTGAACGCCGCAAGTGTACCCAGGATTGTGGAACATGGCAGCCATAAGCAGCGTAACTTCTCCATTGTCCTGCTCGAAGGTGATGTCGTCTCCCAAGTTTCCCTCGTTTGGGTGGCAAAGGATTTCACTGTCACTTCTGAGGAAATTCTTTATCAAAAACCCAGTCCAGTAGTGCAACCTGCGTAGAGGATGATATATACTATGTATTTGGTCGGCTTATAACGCCGACAGCTGACAGCTAAGAGCTGACAGCTTTACTGGAGAGGTGGCAGAGTGGTCGATTGCGTCCGACTTGAAATCGGATGAACCGAAAGGTTCCGGGAGTTCGAATCTCCCCCTCTCCGTTGAATGATTTGTGATGGGTTGGTTGGGCGTAACAGCAGAAATTGGGCATTTGGCTATCTGTAAGAAAATTTAGGCAAGACTTAAGTTGTCTGCCGTGAAACTTTATAGCTTCCTCCCCGCTCCTTAGCTCTCTCCACAGGCTTGTTACTTGCCTCCTGAGCAATTTTTTCCCAATCTGCCTGCTCTAATACCGCATCTAACACATCCGAGATGTTACAACGTTGCTCATATGCAATTCGTCTTAGAATATCGTGATGTTCGGGCTGGATATATACAGGCTTTCTTTGTGTCTGTGCCATTTGCCCTTTTAAGATAAATAGTTTTTCTCAGTATACCTTAGCTAAATAGCTGTATTGACAATTGGCTAATTAGCTAATTTAATAATGAAGAGACGGCTTACCTCTGCCTAAGTATGTATAAACAGCTAGATTTGTTTGAACTGCCCTACCTGGAACCGAAGGTTCAAGAACCTATCACAACCACAAAAACCGTCATTGAGTTATTTGCTGGGGCTGGTGGTTTGGCACTTGGTTTAGAAAAAGCTGGATTGGTAGCCAAAGCACTAATTGAAATTGACAAAGACGCAGTAGCAACACTTCAGCATAACCGTCCACAATGGAATGTAATTGAGGCTGATGTGTCTAAAGTCTCCTATGCAGGCATGAATGCAGAGGTTGTAACTGGAGGTTTTCCTTGCCAAGCTTTCAGCTATGCAGGTAAAGGTTTAGGGTTTGAAGATACCCGTGGAACCTTATTTTATGAATTTGCCCGTTGTGTTAAAGAGGTACAGCCTAAACTATTTCTGGCTGAAAATGTCAGAGGTTTAATAAGTCATCAGAAAGGAAAAACACTGAAAACAGTTCTATCTGTTCTGGAATCTCTTGGTTATAACGTTCAGTATCGTTTACTAAATGCAGTTAACTATGACGTTCCTCAAAAGCGAGAAAGAGTTATCATTGTCGGAACTCGTCCAGATATTCGCTTTCAGTACCCTGCTCCTTCTTCTAAAATTCTGACTTTGAGAGATGCTTTGAAAGATGTTCCACCTTCTGAAGGTATGAAATATAGTCCAAAGAGATCTCAAGTTTTAGAGTTAGTTCCACCAGGCGGTTGCTGGCGAGATTTACCTGAAGATGTTCAAAAAAGCTACATGATGAAAAGCTACTATCTCACAGGTGGACGTACTGGCATGGCACGTAGAATTTCTTGGGATGAGCCAAGTCTAACGCTGACTACTTCTCCCTCACAAAAACAAACGGAACGCTGTCATCCAGAAGAAACTAGACCTTTTACAGTAAGGGAGTATGCCCGAATTCAAACTTTTCCCGATGATTGGCAATTTATGGGTGGTGTAGGCTCCAAATATAAACAGATTGGTAATGCAGTTCCTGTAAATTTTGCTTATCACTTAGGAAGAGCTATACTTAACGTGCTAGCAAGTGCATCCCATTGATTTATTACCTCAGTAAGCCCTATCAAATATGGTTCTATAGCTTGCTTGGTGTTGTTCACTGAGTCTATCAAGTCCGGAAACTTCACCGATCACGTCTGGTAATACATTAAAAAGCATACTTAATGCTCCTGGGACACCAGTTGCCAGGTTGTAAAATTCTTGACCGCTGATCTGTCTGATTTTTTCATTTAAAGGTCTTTTTGTGCCAGTAGTCCTATCTGAAGGAGTAAAAGCTCTATCGTATGGTTTTCTCCTACTAGGAATAATTTCTACATAGTATGCTGTAAAACCTTGATAATCTGGTTCGTTTAAGCGGCTTGATAAATAATCGTATATTCCAAATTTATCGCTTCCTTTAACCGTGTTATATTTATTTTTAATTTCCGCAAAAATTTGCCTTGTATCGTTACAAATATCGAATCCTTGAGGAAGTACTCTCCAGCCAGGAATACTACCTAAAATATTCTGGTGAAAATAACCTATTTGATTTTGTACAGTTTTTTGACTTTGTCTAGCTCTTTCCTTTTTGAGCCAATCATCTAAGCCAAAACCTTGCACAGCACCATCAAAAATGGCTGAAAACGGATCTATAACATTTTTATACATTCCTTCTTCAGCTTTTTGTTGAGTTTCAAGAATACACTCAACAACTATTTTGACGGCAGATTTAAGGTCATCATCGGCTATATAGGAAAGATAACTCATGCTCAATAATTAAGTAGTCCTAACAATTGTATATACTAACCAATCCTCAGTTATACCTCAGCACAATCAGGGTAATGGGTTCGACTAGTTCAAACTTCGTGTAGTATAAATTTGCTATTGCGCGATCGCCCTCTCTCTCCCTTCCAATCCACACCAGTTGCATCATGCTACTATGTCCAATAAATTCAACAAGGAGTTCGACAGATGGCTATCCTTGATAACGTAGATTTACCCGATGACTTGTATCAAGAGCTACAAGAGCTAGCCAGAACCGAAAATAGCTCAATTAACGCCCAAGTCATCACTCTATTACGAAATGCTTTGTCAGCAGTTGAGATACAGCGCAGCGAACAACAGAGGCGACGAGATGTGCCAAAACTCTTGGAAGAAATAGGTCGTCGTCGTGAGAGTCGTAGGACTGATATCGAATGGCCTGATAGCACAGCCCTAATCCGAGAAGACCGCGACAGATGACAACCCCTTTTAGATGCGTCGTAGATGCTAGTGTAGGCATTAAGCAATTTGTTCCCGATCCGCTAACCCCTAAAGTTAATCAACTGTTTGCTCACCTTGCCAATCCTCAAAATCAATTTTTCGTACCTGACCTGTTTTACATTGAGTGTGCAAACATCCTTTGGAAATATGTCCGGGCCGGACTGTATGCAGCTGGTGACGTTCCGGCAGATTTAGCTAGTCTCAAAACTTTCCCCTTGCGTGTTGTCTCGACGGTTGACTTGATGGCAGATGCCGTAAGCATCGCCTTGGCTTATAACATTTCCGCCTATGATGCTTCTTACGTTGCCCTTTCACAGCAGGTTGGTGCTACGCTACTGACTCTAGACCAGCGCCTGGTTAGGGCTTTAGGGGCTACGTCTTATGATGTTTGCTTGTTCAATGACTTTGAGATTCCATCGTTGCCCTGAATTTAGAGGAGGAGCAACGCTAACTTAGCTTCAGTATCTAAAAGTTAACAAGCAAAATTATCACAAACTTCGTTCAACTAACACCGCATATCTGCTGAACTCACTCAGGTACGTAGTTCCGTGTATCTGCACTGGTAAGTATTACATTTGCAGTGCTAGCCTGACAGCATTACTCAAAATGCTTTTGTATCAGAAGTTTAACAAATACAGGCAGGTACTGAATGGATCGTGGTAACGAAGAACAAAGTAGCAAATTTATCACTACCGAACCATTAAAAGCTAGCAGTGAAGCAGGTGAGCAAAAAGTTTGGGATGCTGTTAAGAGTGCTTTTTCTGATAGAAACTGTATCGGATACTGGCGCTATCCGATTTTCTCGAAGGTGGGAGAGATTCGTAAGGAACCTGATATCCTCATAGCTGATAGAGAATTTGGTTTAGTGGTTATTGAAGTATTGCCAGTCGCCATTGACCAAATAGTGACTATTAATGATGATATTTGGCAGTTGCAAAACTATCACATCGCAGAAGCTAATCCTTATCAACGAGCCGAACATCAACTGCGAGCATTGATTGCATACACTGACCGCGAATCTGCTATCTGGCGCAGGGTTACTGGAAGATCGCTCGTTGCATTACCTCTGATTACCCAAGAACAATGGCAACAAAAAGGTTTTGACCAACTACCCAACTGTCCTCCTGTAATTTTCCAAGACCAGTTAGGCAAAGTTGGGTTATTGGAACGTATTCAACAAATCTCTTGTGTAGTTCCAGGAGAAAGCCTGGAAGATAAAGACTGGGAATTACTACTGTCAGTGATTGGCGGAACACCTGTACTTCGTAAACCTCCTCGCGCTACAACCTCAACCACAGGCAAAACCCGCGCCAGCATTATGGACACTTTGCGGCAAAGGCTATACGAAATAGATTTACAGCAAGAACACATAGGAAAAGAAATTCCCCCAGGACCTCAACGAATTCGCGGTATTGCAGGTTCAGGTAAGACAGTGCTGCTGTGTCAAAAAGCGGCGATGATGCACCTTAAGCACCCAGAGTGGGATATTGCTTTGGTATTTTTTACGCGATCGCTCTACGAGCAAATTACCGGACTAGTAGATAAGTGGATACGCCGCTTCAGTTGTGGTGAGATAGAGTACGACCATAAGACAAACCAGAAACTGCAAGTACTTCATGCTTGGGGAGCAAGGGAACAACCAGGTTTGTACGGGACGATTTGCGAGTACCACGGTAAAAGACGCGGGACTGTTGCAGATACAAAGAACAAACAACCTAACCGAGGTTTGGCAGAGTTATGTAAACGGCTACAAGAGGAAATAGAGATTGAGCCGATGTTCGATGCCATGTTGATTGATGAAGGTCAAGATTTAGTCACTGAAGATAATTTGAAATATGAGGATAAGCAAGCTATTTACTGGATGGCTTATCAAGCCTTGCGACCAGTGAGTGAGGAAAAACCAGAGGACAGGCGGTTAATTTGGGCTTACGATGAAGCACAAAGCCTCGATAGTATAGTAGTGCCAAAAGCTAAAGAGGTATTTGGCGAGAATTTGAGCAATCTTTTGAGCAAGCAACCACAATATCCAGGCGGTATCAAACGTGCTGTAGTGATGCGCCACTGTTACCGCACTCCTGGACCAATTCTCACAACTGCTCATGCCATTGCTATGGGTTTGCTACGCCCAGAGGGAATGGTTTCTGGTATCACAAATAAAACATATTGGGACAGAATCGGTTACGAAGTCACAGGAGACTTCAGGCGTGTCGGTCAGCCAATAACTGTGCATCGACCTCCACAATATTCACCAAATCCAATTCCTGAACTCTGGGACACACCTGTATTGGAATTTCAAACTTACGGTTCTCGCCAAGAAGAAATGACTGCGTTGGCGCAGAACATCATGCATAACATCGTCCATGATGGTCTTAATCCCAGCAGAGATATCTTAGTTGTGATTTTAGGCTCTAATTCCGAGGCAATGGACTTAGAAACTCAAGTGGCAGGATTTTTGATGCAACAGGGTATTGATATCTATATTCCCAGTGCTCCCAGCAGTAATATCTTAAAGTTTGAATGGCAAGTTAGTCAGCCAAACAACTTCTGGTGTGATGGGGCTGTTACAGTCTCTCGTATCCCTCGCGCTAAAGGAAATGAGGCTGATATGGTTTATGTAGTCGGCTTTGATAATGTCGCTCGTAATGAAAGTGATGTGAATTATCGTAACCAGTTGTTTGTCGCTTTAACCAGGACACGGGGCTGGGCAAACCTGAGTGGTGTGGGCAATTATCCAATGTATGATGAGATGCGGCAAGTTATTACCAGTGGTGACACTTTCACGTTTACCTACAAGCGCCCACCCAAGCGAGATATTGGTGATGGAGATGAAGCATAGCAGCGGATGAGATAGTGGATGTAGCGGATGATTTCTCTGTAATTTCCCCAGTCAATCTATCCGTTACATCCGTTATTTTATCCGTTGCTTCACTCTTCTACTACTTCAACCAAATCTTCAATCATTACGTCCAAGGCACGCGCCATCTTCAAGATTGAGGTAAAATCAACCATTGCCAGCCCTGGCGCTCTTGCGTAGGCTCTCACCGAACTGTAGGCTACTCCAGAACGGTCAGCCACATCTTTAAGCGTCCAACCCTTATAGTCAGCAAATTCTCGAATCCGCAGCCTAATCAGCCCCATTTTACTCTTGACAAACGATTGAATTCTATCGTTTAATAATTATATTCTAAAAAACGATCACCCTCCGGCGTAGGAAACTGAAGAGCGATCGCATTTACATTTTCCAAAATATCCCGCATTACGGGAGACACCTCAACGTATCACGTACCTCAACGTTTCACGGGAGATACCTCGACGTTTCACAGGAATTCTATTATATGCTATCATCACTCAAGCCAAAAACGCTCCTCATTCGCTCTTCAAAAATTGTCCACAAATCGTCCCTTCTCCACCAGCTAGCGCGATTTGTGACCGAAGAGGCGGTTTGCCTGATGTTTAATATCAAGTTAGAAGATATCTACGTCGTAGAATGCTGGCGTTACGTGGTATACGTCCACGCCAAGGGTGTCAGTAAGTTTGTCAGCTACGCAGATTTTCCGCCAATTATCGGAGTCAAGCCACCCGCTCCAGCAGAATTTGTCAAATGGCGCAAACGCTGGCAAAGAGGAAACGACCCTGCTCAAAGGAAGCAAGCACCCAAGTGGTGGGCAGAATTTTTTGCTAATGAATTTTGGCAAGCTCTCTCAGAGCCTGTGTTGTACAGTTGGGGCAAATTAGTCGGTTTAATCAAGTTTGCCTTAACAGAATCGACATTGCAGAAACTTCGAGAGAGCTATCGCCACGATTTGGCATTGCTAATGGGTTAGTAGTCGCGTGTCGCAACTACAACCAAATTCCCTATTCCGACACCTTGTTCTTTGCTCGTTCTGCACGCGCCTCGGCGGATGCCATAACTTCGTCCATATTTTCTAGCATCTCGCCTGGGAAATTTTCCAAAACTCTCGTGGAAAGAGCAACCCGACCTTTACCTTCATCCAAGTCTATGATTATAGCTTTAATCGGCTGACCGACTTGAAACACCTTTTCCAGATTTTCAATAAATTTCTGGCTTATCTGCTTAATATGAAGCAAGGCGCTTGTGCCATCTAAATCCACAAAGACACCAAACGGTTTGATACCACTGATTTTCCCAACCACCAGCTGATTAACTTCCAATGTACTGAAGCTAGCAGAACGAGTTGCTATGCGCTGGGAAAGGATAAGCTTATTGTTGCTCTTGTTAACCTCCAAAAAGCCAGCATTGAGAGATTGACCCTTAAGTGCTTCTAAATTATCTCGCTCAACCAAGTGCGATCGCGGAATAAATCCTCGCAAACCCTGAACATTAACGGTAACGCCACCTTTATTGACATTTATTACCCGCACTTGCGTCGTTTGAGAATTCTCCTGCATTTGCGCCAGTCGGTCCCAAATGTGCTGGATTTCCAGTTGCTTTCGCGAAAGGGTGACTTGACCTTCTGCATCCTGATCCCTGATGATTAAGAATTCTAAATTCTCATTTAATGGCAGTATCTCGGACAAATCGGTTACTGTTCTCAAAGAAGCCTCATCGCGAGGGACAAACGCCGACGACTTGCCACCAATATCAACATATGCTCCATCAGGATCAAGTTGGAACACCCTGCCGTTTACCACCTGTCCCTTTTGAAACTGGTAATCGTGTTTTTCCAGTGCTTTGGCAAAGTCGTCCATTGTAAACGACGAATTGGCTTTTTGAGAAAATTGCGCTTCGGAATCCATGACTGTTAAAGATAAATTGCGATTCTAGCTGATGCCACTGGAGTTTTACTCAACGCTAAACAACACTATTCGAGTGACTATGATTGCTCGTGAAGACTATCATTAGTCATTAGTTCTTTGTAATGACCCTTCGGGTTCGCCAGTCGCCTCTGTCGGGAAACCCCTTCGGGTTCGCCAGTTGCCTACGGAGGGAAACCCTCCTGCAGCGCTGGCTCACTAATGACTAATGAGTAGGGACGACCTGAATGCAACCAGAACGCAAATCAAATCGGATAGCTAAAGTTGTCCAAACAGTTGTTTTACCTGCTCCCACGCATCAGCAGCAGCTATAGAATTATAGCTGGCGCGTTGGTCGCAGAAAAATCCGTGGTCAGCTCCATCGTAGCGAAACACACGATGAGGAATGTTGTATTTTTCTAACTCTGCCGAAATCTGGTCTACCTGTTCTGTTGGGATACTGGCGTCTTCCATACCAAAGAAGGCATTGAGAGTGCCTTTAATCTCTCTTGTGCGAGAAATGGTAGCCTCTCCACCCCCAAAGGTACGGGTAGCGATTCCAGCACCGTAGAAGGAAGCGGTAGCCTTAATATCTGGTAGGGTAGAGGCAAGATATGCGACATGACCGCCAAAGCAAAAGCCTATACAGCCAAAGCCATCTTTTTTCACCTCAGGGAGGGTTTTCAGATAGTCAATGGATCGTTGGATATCGCTCAGTAACTCTGATGCCTTGGTTTGCATTGCGTAGTTTCTGCCTATTTCAATATCTTGCGGGGTGTAGCCAGTTTCAAAACCAGGGGCAATTCGTTGGAACAGTGCAGGTGCAATTGCGACATAACCTTCTTGGGCGATACGTTCTGTAACGTTCCGAATGTGGGAGTTGATTCCAAAAATTTCCTGCAATACCACAACTCCTGGATAAGAACCTTCTTGAGAAGGCTTAGCTAGATAGGCGTCGATTTGCAAATCATCTTGCGAAAGTTTAACAGTTGTGGTATGTATTGCTCGCTCTGCCATAATAGGTTTTACCAGTGTTGTGTGACTATGAAGAAATAGCTATGCCAAGATGTCAAGGCGATCTCCAATCAAATTATCAACTACGAGTAACAACCACACCAGAATTTTCCCTTCATAGAAATTCAATATATAAGTAAAATATTTGACAGTTAGCATTCGCAGCTGGTCATATGCAGCTACTATCATGCAGGAGCTTTGGTGATGATTCAGTTTCGTATACAGCCAGACAGTGAAATCCCCGCATCAAACCAGCTGTTTAATCAAATTCGGTTTGCGATCGCCTCTCGGCAATATCCACCTGGGTATAAACTACCGAGTACGAGAGCGCTGGCAATGCAGACAGGCTTGCATCGTAATACCATTAGCAAAGTATACCGTCAATTGGAAGACGACGGGCTTGTAGAAAGTCTTGCGGGGTCAGGAATTTACGTCCGCGCCCAAGGTCATGAGGGTGGTAGTAGGCTGCAATCACCGATTCTCAAAGAATATCCTCAAGCATACAAAGTTGTTCAGCTTGCACTAGACGAGCTCCTTTCTCAAGGCTGCTCCCTCAATCAAGCACGTGAGTTATTCTTGGCGGAAGTTGATTGGCGCTTGCGTTGTAGTGCGCGAGTGTTGGTTGCTGTTCCAACTCAGGATATCGGTGTTGGGGAATTGATGGTCTATGAATTAGAACAAGCGCTGAAAATACCAGTGCAGTTGGTAGCGATGGAACAATTAGCGGCTGTGCTAGATCAAACTTCCTCAGCGACAGTTGTCACCAGTCGGTATTTTATTGGTGAGGTGGAAGTCATCGCCGCACCTAAAGCTGTGCGCGTCATACCCCTTGACATTCATGACTACGCCAACGAATTCAACCAGTTTAAAAACCTACCAAAAGACAGCTGTCTTGGCATAGTCAGCATCAGTTCTGGAATTCTTCGAGCTGCAGAAGTTATCCTCCACGGTTTACGAGGGGATGAAATACTGGTGATGACTGCACAACCAAAAGATGCCTACAAACTTCAGGCGATCGTCAAGCGGGCACAAGTCATTTTTAGCGTTGATCAGGTGAGTTTTTCTGCGGTGCAAGCTGCTATGCAAGCTGCGATGGATGACATTATTCGCCCACCTAAACACATGACTAGCGAAAAATATATTGGTACCAACTCGATTAACTTGCTCAAACGAGAGCTGGGTTTGGGTTGAATGATCAAGAGTGAATTATGAATACGGCAATTCCCAATTCATAATTCACTCATTCATAAGCCAATTTTCTATCCTAATCTTTGCTCTAGTTGCAAGAACTCTCGCACCCGTTTGAGGTAAGTAGCTGAGTCTTCCAACATAGGGAAATGAGCCGTATTGCGAATCAAGCAAAATTCTACTTTATCGTTCAGTGCGGCTGCCTGACGACCCATCTGGGCTGGAATAATTTTGTCGTACTCGCCCGCCACCAGTAGTGTCGGCACCGTCAACTGAGCAAATTCCTGCGGCATTAACTCAGATGCGGCTTTACTAACAGATGTAAAAATTGTACCCAAAGCAGCATCGTAGTCTGCTATGAGAAAATCTTGCAAGAAAGCCCGACGTTCTGCTGCTGGTATGGCACGGTGTAGAAATCGCGCCATAAACATTCGGTCAACAAACGGTATTTTCTCCAGCCACTGCGGACGAAATTTGACCACGTAGCCACCGAATTTATGAAAAGCTGTAAATGCTTTTTCGTCATACTCAAAAATACCGCTACAGGTGAGAATTGCTCTTTCCACTCGTTGCGGGTAGCGGTTGAGAAACAAAGTAGCAATGGACGCTCCCATCGAATGAGCATTGATATACACGCGTTGGAGCTGCAACTCATCTAGCAAAGCTGCCAAGTCGTCAGCGTATTCCTCTAGCTCATAAGTTAACTCTTGGATTGCTACAGATTCTGCCTGCGGTGAGTGCAACTCGACAGACTCAACCACAGCTTCACTCGCTTTGGCTACAGTTGGTTGTCCACGGGAACGCCCAAATCCCCGTAAATCGTAAAGTAAGCAATCAAATTGTTCTGATAAAGCATGTGCCGTACTTTGCCAGTACCGATTGGAACCAGCCCAACCGTGAATAAAAACCATCACAGGCTTGTCTTCAGTCTTCCACGGCTTTTTTATCCACTCGTAGTAATTCTCAACACCACGAACATTAATGTAGGGCATAAGTCAAAGGTCAAAAGTGAAAACTCAAAAGTCAAAAGTCAAAAGTCTTTCACTGATGACTAATGACTAATGACTAATGACTAATGACAATTACGCTGATTCTGGTTTGGGTAGTGTGGATGGGTGGATCAGGAGTTCGGCGGTGGAACGCTTCTCTACCATTTCCCGCGTGACTGTGCAACGAGTCACATCTTTGCGCGAAGGCAACTCGTACATCACTTCTAGCATCAGTTCTTCTACAATGCCGCGCAGCGCCCTCGCGCCGGTTTTGCGGCGGTATGCTTCTTGAGCAATAGCTCGCAGAGCCTCTGGTTTAAACTCTAACTGGACATTATCCATCTTCAGCAGCTTTTGGTACTGCTTAACCAAGGCACTACGCGGTTGGGTGAGAATCGCCATCAGCGCTTCTTCATCCAGTGGTTCTACCACCGCCACCATTGGTATGCGCCCAATAAATTCCGGAATCATGCCGAATTTCACGAGGTCATCCGGTTCGAGATTGCGCAGAGTATCTGCTGTACGCTTGTCCTTGGTCTGACCTTCTCCAGGTTGTACAAACCCTATTGACTTTTTGCCAGTTCTCTGCTCTACGACCTTTTCTAAACCGACGAAAGCACCGCCACAGACGAACAAGATGTTGCTCGTATCAATCTGGATGCAGTCTTGATAGGGGTGCTTGCGTCCTCCTTGGGGTGGTACGTTGGCGACCGTCCCCTCTAACATTTTCAGTAAAGCTTGCTGTACGCCTTCGCCAGAGACATCTCGGGTAATTGAGGGGTTCTCACTCTTGCGAGCTATCTTATCGATTTCGTCGATGTAGATAATTCCCCGCTGCGCTTCTTCTACATCCAAGTCTGCTACTTGCAATAGTCGCAGCAAGATATTTTCCACATCTTCTCCCACGTACCCTGCCTCTGTTAGCGTGGTGGCATCAGCAACAGCAAAAGGAACATCGAGAATTTTTGCCAGAGTCTGTGCTAGCAGAGTTTTGCCGCAGCCTGTCGGACCAATCAGGAGAATGTTGGACTTTTGGAGTTCTACAGCATCATCCAAACCTTTGCCACTGCCTTTAGACTGAACCAATGCTAGCCGCTTGTAATGGTTATAAACTGCGACTGAAAGCACTTTTTTGGCTTCGTCTTGACCAATAACGTGTTCGTCTAGGTACTTTTTAATCTCTCGTGGCTTAGGTATTTGATTCAACGAGAGATTAGAGGAACGAGCACGGCGTTTCTGAGGTGGTTCTGACCTGGGTGCTGGTTGCGACGATGCTGCCGCATTTGTGTCGAGTAACTCCTCATCCAGGATTTCATTACACAAGTCTACGCATTCATCGCAGATGTAGACTCCCGGTCCGGCGATGAGTTTACGAACCTGCTCCTGGGACTTGCCGCAAAATGAACACTTTAAATGGGAGTCGTACTTAGACATACCAGCCTCTTATTTGACAATGGTGACGTTTTCCCCTGGAGAGGGAAGATTTTGCCTGGAGATGACCTGATCAATCAACCCATAATTTTTCGCCTCTTCAGCCGACATGAAGAAATCGCGATCAGTATCGGCTTCGACTCTTTCTAATGGTTGACCAGTATGAGTCGCCAATAACTGATTCAACTTAGACTTATGATAAAGAATTTCTCTGGCTTGTATCTCGATGTCAACGGCTTGTCCTTGTGCACCACCCAGTGGTTGGTGAATCATGATCCGCGAATCAGGAAGAGACATCCGTTTACCAGCCGTTCCTGCTGCTAACAAGAACGCCCCCATGCTCGCGGCTAATCCAAAACATATCGTGACTACATCAGGACGGATTTGCTGAATAGTATCATAAATAGCCATGCCTGCTGTCACCGAGCCACCAGGAGAATTAATATACAGTTGAATATCCTTTTCGGAATCTTCAGCATCTAGAAACAACAACTGGGCAACAATTGAGTTGGCAACGTTATCGTCTATTGGCGTTCCTAAGAAGATAATCCGCTCCCGTAGCAAGCGAGAATAGATATCGAAAGCGCGTTCTCCCATGCCAGATTGTTCTACCACCATCGGGACGATGTTGTTAGGACTGTCTAGGGAGTAGAGTTTAAAGTCACTCAAACTGTTAAATTGGTAGTTTCCCGATTGCGATACAAGCATAAAAGAACGTTTCACACTAAGTGTAACAATGGTCGAGACAGCAACCGCTGCCTTTTTAAGGAATTTGATTTTTGATGTGGCTATGTGTTAACCATTATGCCTCATATAAATTCTTATCGTGTAAAACAGTATCAAACCAAGGGTGTTACGTACACTGTTACTTATTTAAAATTTCTTAAACTTCCACCTTAGGACAGGGAGTGAGGGAGGGACAAATCAATTCAAAATTTTGAATTTTGGATTGATTGGTCCCCGTGTCCTCTTTCCCTTGTCCCCTTGTCATCTATTGTGCCTCTGTTGACTCTGTGTCTTGTGGTGAGATTTCTGCACTAACTTGGGGGGTTTGTTCTACTGTTTCAGTTGCAGCATCTGAGTCAGCAGCTTTGACTTCTTGAGTCTCAGTCTCAGTTTCAGTTTCTGCTGCACTCAAAGAACCTTCAGGGACTAATTCAACCGTTGAGCGTTCTAAAAGCCAATCGATAATTTTTTCGGTCAACAATTCGTTTTCTACGACTTCACGCAGTCTTTCCTCATCAACATCTTTTTCGGCGTACTGTTCCATCAATTCTTTGACTCTGGCTTCGATTTCATCCGCTGACACTTGGATGGACTCGCGTTTCCCAATTTCTCGCAGCGCCAGAGAACGCTTAATGCGCTCAACTGCTTCACCGCGAGAACGTTCCCGCAACTGGGGAATCACATCTTGGGTAAACAATTTTTTAATATCAAGCCCCTGTTGAGAAAGCCGCATGGCTGTTTGCGTCAGCATCGCATCCACTTCCTGCTGAATCATTGATTCTGGCAAGTCAACTTCTACTTGCTTGAGCAGTTCACCTAACAGGGCTTCTTGCTTGTTCGCTTTTGTTTTCTGTTCAGCCTCTTTTTGAAAACGCTCTTCCAAAGAAGAGCGCAAATCTGTTAGAGTCTCGTAATCGCTGACTTCTTGGGCAAAGTCATCATTCAATTCGGGCAGTTCTTTTTCCTTCAGTTCTTTGATTGTTACGGTGAAAACAGCCGGTTTTCCTGCTAAATCTTCATTTGCGTAAGGGTCTGGAAACTGAGCTGAAACTTCTCTGGTTTCTCCAGGATTCATTCCCACTATCCCTGTCACAAAGCCGGGAATGAATTTGTCCTCCTGCATCTCTAATTGGAAATCAGTTGCTTCACCGCCAGGTATTGGCTGGGGTTCTGCTGTTTCATCTTCACCCTCGGATGCAACCACAACACCTTTAAAATCGACGACAGCAACATCACCTATCTGTGCTGAACGTCCTTCCACAGGAATTAACGTCGCCATTTCTTGGCGTTCGCTTTCCAAAACTTTGTCCACTTGCTCTGGATCGTATTTGACTTCCTCGGCTTTGACTTGCAAGTCGTATACTCACCCAGATTGGGTTCTGGTGGCACATCTACAGATGCAGCAAATGTTAGGGGTTTGCCTGGTTCATAATTGTTAATCAATTCTCAAATGAGGAGCGCAGCTGTGGTTGACCAAGCGCCTGGATTTGTTCTTGTTCTAGCGCTTGCTCAATGCCATATTGAATTAATTCTTCTAGAGCTGCTGCCTTGATTCGAGTTACGCCAAGGCGCTGTAACAATATTTGCCGAGGTACCTTACCCTTGCGAAACCCAGGAATATTTGCAGTACTGGCTAAGTTTTTAACAACTTTTTCGTAAGTTTCCTTGGTCTTTTCTGGCGTAATCTCTATTTCTAGACCAATTTGACTGGCGGGAAGTTTTTCCTGGTAACTTTCATGCTTGTCTCTATTCTTGGTATTTCTTTTTACTAATTACGTGATTTGGCGCAAGGGAATAGCGTCTTTTAAGTTAAAGTTTCCTGACTTGGATGAAAGATGCCAACTGTTGACCCAAGTGTAAACTATGGACTTAGAAGTATCCACTTCTTGCTGAATCCGGTGCCTCTAGACAAGGATACAACACAGTAAAGATTTTCTCGACGGAGTTCTCCAAGGGCTTGTATCCTGTTTATTGCTTCTTAGTGCATCCTTGATCCTTTACCCTTTAGTTGCTAAAAGTTCTTGACATTTTAGCGCTAACTAGTTTAGCAATTTCAACTCTAAATTGTTTTTTACCAAAGGGTTAACACCGTGATATCCTGTTTCTGAACTAGGAGTTTGCATTTCCATTGTTGTAACGTTGGTGCTAGCTGCCTTATAAGACTGAGCGAGAGCTTATGCTTAGCTGCTGCCTCGCTGAAAGCTCTCGCTGATGACCTTGGTGGTTTCAGTCCATTTGAATCATAGTACACCAATCATCAAGACGAACGCATCTTAAAGACACCAATACCTGTCTGGAGCTAATATGCATCAAGCTTGTGTCATGCTGACGTTGAAAGATAGTCTGCTGTATAATAGATATTTTAAGCGAGTCCCAATTTGATTCAGAAATAATTATAAATTGCAACATAAATCAGGATAAGTAACAAAATAAATGTATTAAATTAAGAATTACAATCATTTGGAAAAAATAATCAAACTATTAAAAAGTTTTTATTGAATGTCTGCTATTGCCATTTAAACTTTGAATTTTTACAACAAATTGCACATAATAACATGTAAGGAAGGAAGCCTGTTTGTTAAATCCTACCGTGTAGCTATTTTGGGAGCGACTGGTGCCGTTGGCAAAGAGTTGCTGGAATTATTAGAAAGTCGAAATTTCCCTGTTTCTGACATAAAGTTATTGGCTTCCGTTCGCAGTGCAGGGCGATCGCTGCCTTTTAAGGGGAAAATTTGCCTGTAGAGGCAGTCAGCGAAAAAGCCTTTGAGAATGTGGATCTGGTGCCAAGGCAGGCGGTTCCACATCGAAAACATGGATACCAAAAGCTGTAGCGGCTGGTGCTGTGGTGATTGATAACTCCAGTGCGTTTCGCATGAACCCAGAAGTTCCTTTGGTGGTTCCAGAAGTGAATCCGCAAGCTGCATCTGACCACAAAGGCATTATAGCCAACCCTAACTGCACGACGATTTTGATGACACTAGCAGTGTGGCCCCTACACAAGGTTTCACCAGTGCAGCGTCTGATTGCTGCAACTTACCAATCTGCTAGTGGCGCTGGTGCTCAAGCAATGGAAGAAGTGAAAACCCAAGCAAGCGCCATTTTAGAAGGTAGAGAACCTGTTGCTGAAGTATTTCCATATCCCTTAGCGTTTAATGTCTTCCCGCACAACACCCCATTGAACGATTTGGGGTACTGCGAGGAAGAAATAAAAATGGTTAACGAAACTCGTAAAATTTTTGGCAATCAGGATATAAGAATTACTGCAACTTGTGTACGGGTTCCCGTACTTCGTAGCCATTCGGAAGCGATTAACCTAGAATTTGAGGTGCCATTTAGTCCAGATAAGGCAAGAGAAATTCTAAGTCAAGCACCTGGTGTGAAATTGGTGGAAGATTGGAAGGCAAATCATTTTCCTATGCCAATTGAAGCGACAGGTCGAGATGAAGTTTTGGTAGGGAGAATTCGTCAGGATATTTCTCACCCGTGCGGCTTAGAACTGTGGCTATGTGGTGACCAGGTTCGTAAAGGTGCAGCTTTGAATGCAATACAAATTGCTGAGTTATTAGTAGAAAAAAATCTGCTTAAAGGGGCGGTAGCTGTTAGTCAGAAGTTATAAGTCATCAGTTATTTGGTCATGGGTATGAGAAAAAGAACAAATGACTTATGACAAAGAGAAATGATAAAGGACTAAGGCGCTTGCTAAAGCAAAGAAAGTAATAGTCAGATAGATTATTACAATAGAAAACCACCAAAACCCAAAAAAACAAAGAACAAAGAGGAATATTTAGGAGTGAAAAGAGGGTGGTAGATTTTGGCAGAGTTCTAACCGCTATGATTACGCCGTTTAAAGAAGACGGCAGTGTTAATTATGATGTAGCAGCAGCACTGGCAGCACATCTAGCTGACAACGGTACGGAGACACTCGTGCTCTGTGGAACCACGGGAGAATCTCCTACCCTGAGTTGGGAGGAAGAATACCAGTTGTTTTGTGTGGTGTTGCAGGCGGTGGCGGGAAAAGCTTCTGTGATAGCAGGGTGTGGCTCCAATTCCACCAAAGAAGCAATTGCCGCTACCCAAAAGGCGGTTAAAATAGGAGTACATGGCGCATTGCATGTTGTTCCTTACTACAACAAACCACCGCAAGCGGGGCTTTATCAGCACTTTCAGGCGATCGCTCAAGCTACGCCTGACCTACCAGTGCTGTTATACAATATTCCTGGTCGTACCGGTCAAAATCTTCAACCAGAAACAGTTGCTCGGTTAGCAGAGATTGACAATATTGTCGGAATTAAGGAATCTACCGGCAGTATAGACCAGGCAAGTGAAATCCGTCGCTTGACGCCAAAAGAATTCCAGATATACTCTGGAGATGATTACATGACTTTGCCTCTGTTAGCAATAGGGGCGAAGGGTGTCGTCAGTGTGGCTTCTCATCTGGTAGGAAACCAACTACAAAAGATGATTCAAGCCTTTGATGCGGGTGAAACTGAAGTAGCCAGGGAAATACATCTCCAATTCTTCCCTCTGTTTAAAGCTTTGTTTGCAACTACAAACCCTATCCTAGTCAAGAAAGCACTGAAACTTTTAGGTTGGGAGGTTGGTTCAACTCGTCCGCCCTTGTGCGAAGCTGACTCAGAAGTCAGTCGTAAGTTAGAAGTGGTTCTCAAAGAGCTAGGTCTAATTTAGCAGCAAGTTGTTGAAGGCGCTCAGGGCTCGTTAGTGGAAGATATTTATAAAAAGTTGGTGCGTAATTTTACAAAAATCCAGGTGAAAAGCCTGTGCTACGACTGAATCAATAGATGATGAATTTTGAGCTTTTAAAGCCCAATTAATTAAACAACAATTGAATATCTGATAAAAATTCAACTGTTTTGAGAGTGATTTCATAGATTGGTTGTCTTGTGAGTTTTACAAGAGCGTTAAATTCCACATCTAAAAAGACAAAGAACAATCTCTAAATTTCAAATTTTTAACGACAAAGAACAATCTAAGGAGAAAATGGCTAAAAACGAATCTTTAGCCGCCCTAAAAATCATTCCGTTGGGCGGTTTGCATGAAATTGGTAAAAATACTTGTGTTTTCGAGTATGACGACGAAATTATCTTGTTAGATGCAGGATTGGCTTTTCCCACAGACGGGATGCATGGAGTCAATATTGTTCTTCCAGACATGACTTATGTGCGGGAAAATCGCCATAAAATTAAAGGCATGATTGTGACCCACGGTCACGAAGACCATATCGGTGGGATAGCCTTTCACTTGAAGCAATTTGACATTCCCGTGATTTACGGTCCCAGATTAGCACTGGCAATGCTAGAGGGCAAATTGGAAGAAGCGGGGGTGCGCGATCGCACAGAGTTAAGAAGCGTCGTTCCCCGCGATTTGGTGCGAATTGGCAAACATTTCTTTGTAGAATACATTCGCAATACCCACTCCATCGCTGATAGCTTCACTGTCGCGATTCATACACCTCTTGGTGTACTTATCCACACAGGGGATTTCAAATTTGACCACACGCCTGTGGATGGTGAGCATTTTGACTTGCAAAGGCTCGCGGAACACGGTGAAAAAGGTGTACTGTGCTTGATGAGCGACTCAACGAACTCAGAAGTCCCAGGATTTACGCCTTCAGAACGTTCTGTGTTTCCAAATCTAGACAGGGTATTCAGTCAAGCCAGTGGGCGACTGTTCGTAACCACCTTTGCCTCTAGCGTGCATCGCATTAACATGATTTTGCAGCTAGCGCAGAAGTATAACCGCGTCGTCAGCGTGGTAGGACGATCAATGCTCAACTTGATTGCCCATGCCCGCAATCTAGGTTACATCAAGTGTGAAGATAATCTATTCCAGCCGTTGCACGTAGTCCGCAATCTTCCTGAGGAAAATGTGCTGATTTTGACTACTGGCTCTCAAGGTGAGCCAATGTCAGCAATGACCCGAATTGCTAATCAAGAACATCCCCACATCAAAATCCGACAAGGAGATACGGTAGTCTTCTCAGCTAACCCAATTCCTGGAAATACGATCGCCGTAGTCACCATCATTGATAAATTGATGATGCAGGGGGCAAACGTTATCTATGGTCGGGACAAAGGAATTCACGTCTCCGGTCATGGATGTCAGGAAGACCAAAAGCTGATGATTGCTCTGACTAGACCGAAGTTCTTCTTACCAGTTCACGGGGAACATCGGATGCTGGTGAAGCACTCCCAAACGGCTCAGAGTATGGGTATTCCCGCTGAAAACATGGTGATTATTCAGAATGGGAATATCGTCGAACTCACTGAGGAATCCCTGCGTGTTGCTGGTAAAGTGTCAGCTGGTCTAGAACTGGTGGATACTTCCGGTTCTGGTATGGTGAGCGCCAAAGTGCTGCAAGAACGGCAACGTATGGCAGAAGAAGGAATTGTCACAATTGCGACGGCAATAGATTGGAATGGCAAGCTGATGGCGAAGCCAGAAATTCACCTGCGAGGTGTTGTGACGAGCGTCGAGCGCTCCTTGCTGCAAAAGTGGATACAACAGCGGCTCGAAGAAATCCTCACCGTGCGCTGGTCAGCATTTGCCCCTTCTTTTGATGGCGACCAGCCAGAGGTAGACTGGGGTGGATTACAAGAGGTTTTGGAGCGGGAACTAGCACGCTCTTTGCGAAAGGAACTGCATTGTCAACCATCTGTAACCTTGCTGATGCAAATTCCTGATGAGCCACCAGTAAAAGTTAGTGATGGAAGAAGGCGTCGTACTCGTACTGCTGCTCAAGTTGCATCGTAAGAAGTGCTAGCTGAGTGGGAATGACTCAGTGAACATTAAAAGGACGTAACGAATCTTTGAATTATGGTGCGTTCTAGTACTGTGTCAATTTTCACTTGAAGGGTTCAATAAACCCGGTTTCTTAAAGAAACTGGGTTTCTATGCTTAGGTTAATTCATCAAATTAACACTGGCAGACTACTAGTACAGTTCGGCGTAAATAGGGCAACCCTTCGGGTTCACCAGTCGCCTACGGAGGGAAACCCTCCTGCAGCGCTGGTTCACCATTTAAAATCCCTAAAAAGCCCATTCCATAATACTTTTGACTTTTGACTTTTGACTTTTGACTTCCGCCTTGCGGTACTAGTGGTCTGTTTCATTAATTCTAATGGGTTACAAGATCCCCGACTTCGTAAAAGTTGTCGAGGATCTGACCCGTATGAACATATCAAAATCAATGACATAAACTACTAGCTGATTAGTGACAGTCCCAAGCTAAGAACCACAAGGTCAGAATACAACAGAGGCTGTCCTACTCAATAATGTCAATTCCCCCACTCAAATTGTGGAAGCGCAGGGTTGGGTAATAGATACGAATGGTGATGTGATTCTGGTCGCTCAAGTACCGACTGCTAATCCTCATAGTTTTTGGTTCTCCCCAGCATCATGCCCTGCTCTTTAAAAGCGCAATAGCACGTTCCATCAGTCACTACATATATTCAGTGAATCCACAGGTATAATAGAAGTAGAGTTAACACCGTCAGTGGCAACCCAAAGCGGAGATGTTCCCAAAAAGTCAGCTTGTAGCCTAACTCAGTAGCTGCTTCGACAACGATCAGATTGGCGACTGAACCAAACAAAGTTAAATTTCCAGCCAAGGTTGAGCCGGCTGCAAGCAATAGCCAAGACTGAGTATCATCTTTAGGAATCAAGGGTTGCAGCAAGAGTACAGCAGGAACATTGGAAATCAGGTTAGACAGAATAGCTGTGACGCTCACTAGACCAGCAGAAGAGTTGACTGCATAAGTGAATGGTTGCAACAAGTTCAATTTCTGGGTCGCTTTCGTGAGGATGAACAGTCCAGAAAACATCACTAGCAAGTTCCAATCCACCTCTTTGAGAATCCGCTGTGGTTTAATACGTCGAGTAATAAGCAATAAAGCAGCAGCAACTAGGGCAGACACTGCAAGGGGTAAGCCTGCAGCAAAGGCGACAAGCAGCCCGGTAGTGATGATAATGGTTTTTTGATACAGAGGTTTGAAGATACGTGCCTTCCCAAGGAGTAATTGCTCGCTGGGTTGAGTTGAGCGCACCTCAGGGTAAAGTAGCCATAGTAATCCCACCTGAATTGTCAAGCCTATCACGGCGACGGGAGCTAACGCCCGCAGAAAATCGATGTAGCGGATGCCTGAGAAAGAGCCAATGAGAATGTTTTGCGGGTTACCGCTCAAGCTGGCTACTGAACCAACGTTTGTTGCGCCAGCGAGTGCAAGTAAATAGGGAATTGGATTCAAACTTAGAGCTTCTGTCAGGCTCAAAGTCAGTGGTGTAAAAATCAGCGCCAAGGTGTCATTAAGAAAAAAGGCGGAAAGAATACCACTGGAAAAAGTTAAGGCGATTAACAAGCCTAAAGGACTGCGGGTGAAACTCAACAGCACTGACAGCGCTCTTGGGAAAAATCCAGCAAAAGATAGATTCGCGTTCACAACCATCATGCTTAACAAAAACACGATGGTGGTAGCATCGATCGCATCCCATGCTTCTTGCAACCTCAGAACACCCAAAGCAATGAGAAATGCAGAACCAACTAGGGCAATTGTGGCACGGTTCATGCGTAAACCGGGTAGATAACCCAGTGCTAACCCCAGGTAAGTCAGCCCTAACACACTATAGATTGCAAATTGTCGCAGGAGAATCACAAATTTATCAACTTATTCACAGCAGCGATACAGCTATCAGCAAAATTACTCATATTCCAATGCAAGATTACCACTTCTAAACTACGAGTGAGAATCTGGCTGAAATCACGGAAAATGAACTCTTAAAAAATGGTAATTTGCCTTTTTTGCCAAATTTTCTTTGGTTTATTCTATGTATCTCCTACTTAACCTCTTTTACATATAAGTTTTTTTTTGGTAGCAAGGATGTAATATTTAGAGGTTACTGTCAATGTAGAATTTACGCAGTTGTCCTAATAGCTCATAACTGCCTGATACAAAAAAACAGTATTTTAACTTAAGCATAAATACTGGTAAAGCTGTTTTGTGAAGTTTATGTAAATGATACGTTGTCCTCTACCTAAAGGTAGATGTCTTTACTATAATTTTATCTGTGTCAAGTTATAAACAAGATATCCATACCATACTTCCGAGGAAAAGGAAATTATTGTTAATTTGACGTAATATAGAACAGGTACTGAGGCCAGTAGCTACGAAATCATCAGATGAGACAAATCATCAGATTGCATCTTAGTCAGAACAACATTCTTCCCGAACACGTCGTGGCAATGTTGTAGATGTTCATCAGGCAGTTCAAGAGCCTCAATCAAATAGAGGAGTGAACCATGAAGGTATACGATAATACCACAAAAAACATTTTCTTGGCAAGCTGGGTGTTGATAAATCAAGCACAAGGCGATGCTCAACAAACCCACCAGCACCGTCCTTCCGCCAAGGCTCAAATTGATATCCTCCAACCCATACGCCGTTGGTTAGAGAACTTTCAAGTTCGGGATCGCCAACTTGCTCATCGCTTGTGCAAGGTGATTCCTTCCCAGTGTCCCTTTGAGCGCGATGTGAAATTTTTGGGTAAAACCTTGTTTCATATTCCGCCAATGTGCAAGCTCAACCCCGTATATGAAGAAGTCGTTGGCTTACGTTTTCGAGCGCTGTGCTATCTAGCAGATGAATGTGGCGAGGATGTCACACAATACTGCTGATAAATGAGCCTCTTGTTAAGGACTCATCCAGACTGTTTAGTCGTTAGTAGTTAGTGGTTGGTACAAAAACTCGTAGCCAACGGCTAACAACTAACAACTAGCAATAGCTCATAACTATTGACTGTTTTTTTCCCATTCTGTAATTGCATTTTGCGCTTTTTTATATGCGGCTGTTCCCTCTGGAACTAGAGCAGCGGTTGCAATTGCGGCTTGAAATTCTTCTTCGGGCGACTTGTTTTAGCAAGCTGCAAAATATTTTCACTCCAGCTGTCGAATAGATTTTTCGGCAACATCAAACCCTGGTTCACCTTGTGGGACTTTTTTGGCAACTTCTATAGCGCGATTGTAGCTAGAAGCCTGTCCAGACCGAATTAAGCCAACAGCAGCATCGATAAGGGTTGTATTGCTGACATACTGTTTTGCTTCTAGCCGCCACTGCTGAGCAGATGTTTGTGCTTTTGCGTATACAAGTTGGTCTTTGGGGACTAACTGTGCTGCTGAGATAGCACCCGCATATAGTTTTTGCTTAGCACGATCTTGGGCTAAATCTGAAGTTATGCGGCTCCAAATCTTGATGTTGTCTTGAGCTTGTGTGTACAGGGGATCACCTGGCTGAATTTTACGAGCCGTATTAATAGCTTGCCTCAAATCGCTAGCCTGAGTTGGGCTGAGGGACATTTTCTGCAATTCCAACAGTGCTTGGTTACGCTGTTTCGATTCGTCAGCACTTGGAGTGACTTGTGAGCTAGAAGTAACTTGAGGAGTTGATTGGATTTCTGGTTGGGCTAGTACGATTGGTGATGCTGTGGGGCTGGGTTTTGGTGATACTTTAACTACCTTTGTGTTATTGCTAGCAGGCTTGGAGGACGCTGGTAATATCTGGGCTAACTTGAAGAAAGGGCGATCGCGGAACAAAACAACCACGATTAAGCATAGAAGAAGGATTGTAGCTATGCTCCCCAGTAGAAGGTCAGGCAAGAATTGGTTGTTTGATGACCTTTTGTGGGGATAGAGGGGATGAGGAGGATGAGGGGGATGAGGGAGTGAGGGAGTGAGGGAGTGAGGAGGATGAGGAGGATGAGGGAGTGAGGGAGTGAGGGGAGTGAGGAGGATGAGGGAGATGGGGAGATGGGGAGCTGGGGAGCTGGGGAGATGGGGAGATGGGGAACTGGGGTGATGGGGTGATGGGGTGATGAAAGAGTATTGTTTACCCCTACTTCTGCTAGTTCCTTGACTCTTGGTTCGCTTTTCTCCTCCAATTGCGGGGAGGGAACCTGCGGCTTTGATACAAAAATAGTGATGGGGGTTTGTGTGGGACGCCAGTAGTGTTGACATAGTTCTGGCGTGCGAACACTCAGGTATTTTTCTAAATTCGCCAAATTGGTACGATTGCCATAACGCAAAGCTTCTAACAGCGCTGCTGTAAAGAATCCGTGACCTAGTTCGCTACTTTCGTGAGAAAATTCGTCTGGTTGACAAGAAAGAATAATAGGAATTTGTAGTTCTTTGGCTAGTTCTATCGTTTCTTTGCCAACGCGAGCATCTGCGTGGGTTCCAAAAGCACGGTTAATATCGAACAATAGCAATGCATCAAGGGCAGCAACTTGCAGACTTTGCATTAATGCTCGCACTTCTATACCCGTCTGTTCGATGCGATTGGGATCACCTTCGACTGGCATTAAGTAATCTTGTCCCTTGTAGTTGACGCCATAACCGCTAAAGAAAAACCACAATCGGTCTTGTGGTCGCCAGCAAGCGGCTGCTAAATCTTCAAACAACAGGAAAATATTCTCTTTAGTGGGATAGGTAGACTTCTCTCGAAACGGTGGCGAAGTCTCTGTCATCAGCAGACACTGTTGCGGCGAAAAACCACCTTGTGTTACCAAAAAATCTTTGACCGCCTCGGCATCTGTTTGGGCGCAACTTAAAGGTTGAAAGAACTGATATTGATTGATGCCAATTGCGATCGCCCAGTTATTTGCCATCGCGATTTTTGTTACTCCTTGTTTACTTGCCTTTTGGTAGTGGTTGGCTTTGTGAAAAAAACAAGGCTAACCTACGTCTAATAGTCTATCTAGCTAAACCACAGATCACCAGTACTGTCCCAGCAATACCTCAATTTGGGTGCTGTTGCTCCAAGGGGAAGGACTGGATCTATGAATGTTCCCCCACACTTGGCTCCTCCTGCACCATCGACGCAAGCAAAATAGTGATTTGTACCCAAGGACTCACTGCATTTGTTTGTATGCTTTAGAATAAAAAGGTTGTCTATATTTGCAGTACCCGTTACAATGGCTGTTCCAAAGAAGAAAACATCCAAGTCTAAACGAGACAAACGTCGAGCTACATGGAGGCACAAAGCCGCAGTTGAAGCGCAGAAAGCTCTTTCTCTGGGCAAGTCTATTTTGACTGGACGTTCTACATTTGTTTATCCAACAGCTGAAGAAGAGGAAGAAGAGGAATCATAATTCCTAAGTTAAAAGTCCTGAGGCTTGAGTCCATAGTCAAAAGTCTAGAGTCCTTTGACTCAATGACTATTGACTAATGACTAACTATCACCTCTGACTGATTAACAAATAACCCTATAAAAATTAGAGTGTCTTCAGAAAAGCTATTTTTCTGTGACTATGGTAAGAAAATTTTTTCAAAAGCCTACAAACCAAGAGAGCGATCGCGTTCCTCCTGGTCAGTACTTGACTAAGGGATTTCCTGTATTAACTTACGGTGCGACTCCGCAAGTTACCACAGATGAATGGGAGTTTCGGGTATGGGGTTTGGCAAAAGGAGCAACCTTTACCTGGTCAGACTTTATGGCGCTTCCCCAGCACGAATTCACAGCAGATTTCCACTGTGTCACGCGCTGGTCGAAACTTGATGTCAAGTGGACTGGTATCAAGGTTACAGACTTTATGAAGCTCATTGAGGTAGACCCCAAAGCTGTTCACGTTATGGAACACTGCTATGGTGGCTATACTACCAATATCCCATTGGAAGACTTTGTGCGGGAAGAAAACTTCTTTGCCTTTAAAGTCTTTGGAGAACCGTTACCAGCAGAACATGGTGGTCCATTGCGGCTTGTCGTTCCCCACCTCTACGCTTGGAAAAGTGCCAAGTGGATTAATGGTTTGGAATTTCTAGAACGCGAGGAATCGGGTTTTTGGGAACGCAATGGCTATCACCGCCGTGGTGAACCCTGGGCGGAGGAACGATATAGTTAGTGGTTTTGGGTTTTAGTTGTAGAGGCGCGCCGAATGAAAGCGTCTCTACATTAATTAGAAGTTATGAATTAACGCTTCGGTGCAACTTTATTTTGTTCCCCCTTTCTCAAGTTAGGGGGATCTTCACGTGATGTAACCCAGATTTTAGATCCCCCAACCCCCTTAAAAAGGGGGCTTAAGAAAAAGTCGCACACCGCGTGAATTATCAATTTTTATTCTTCACTCTTCACGCATACTCCTAACTGTTAACCAATAAATCGCTTCAGTGTAGACAACTTGTCTTTATAGGGAGGGTATAACAATTTGAAGTCCAGCAGAAAAGATTTGTGCAGGACACTTTTGTAATGGGAAAAGGTGTCAAAGCTGAATTTACCGTGATACTTGCCAATTCCGCTATCACCTACACCGCCAAATGGTAACGATGAAACAGCAATCTGCATCACTGTGTCGTTAATACAAACTCCACCAGATGAGGTTTCCTGCAAGACTCGTTGTTGCAGGTTTTTGTTATTAGAAAATAAGTACAAAGCCAAGGGTTTTGATTTAGAGTTAATTAGGGCGATCGCTTCTGTTATATCTGTGTATTCAATGACAGGAAGAATCGGACCAAAAATTTCTTCCTGCATTACCGAGTCTGTCAAGGAGACATTATCAAGCACTGTGGGAGCAATATAAAGTTCTGAAGGATTAGTTTCTCCCCCAATGCGAATTTCGCCATCTTTCAAGAGGCTAACTAACCTGTCAAAATGTTTTTGATGGATAATCCTAGCATAATCAGAACTCTTGGCAGGATTATCTTCATAAAATTCTTGCAGACGTTTTTGGATTTCATTTAACAAATTTTCTTTGATTTTTTTATCAACTAAAAGATAGTCAGGTGCGATACAAGTTTGTCCAGCATTGAGAAACTTTCCCCAAGTAATGCGTCTGGAGGTGTGTTCGATATTGATGTCAGAATCTACAATGCAAGGACTTTTGCCGCCCAATTCCAAAGTCACGGGTGTCAGGTGTTTTGCGGCTGCTTCCATGACTATTTTGCCTACAGCTGTACCACCAGTAAAAAAGATATGATCAAACTTTTCTGCCAGGAGTTGTTGACTTGTTTGCACACCTCCTTCTACCACAGCAATATAAGCCGGATCGAAATATTTTTCCATCATCTGACTTAAAAGACGAGAGGTGTGGGGTGCAAGTTCTGAAGGTTTGAGAATTGCACAGTTGCCTGCGGCAATAGCACCTATCAATGGTGAGATAATTAAATGAAATGGATAGTTCCAAGGAGCAATAATTAAAACCACTCCTAGCGGTTCAGGATAAATTTTTGCTGAACCAGGAAATAGTTGCAGGGAAACTGGTGCTTTCTGAGGTTTAGTCCAAGTTTTGATATGTTTGATAGCATAGTCAATTTCTTGAATTGTTCCAATTTCTGTAGCATAGCTCTCAAATTCTGGTTTATTCAAATCCGCTTTTAGTGCGTTGATAATCGCTTCTTTATTCTCAGTAACTGCTTGTTTTAAAGTTTTGAGTTGTTCAAGTCGGAAATTAACGTCTTTTGTCTGACCAGTCTTAAAAAAATCACGCTGTTTGCGGATGATATCGGCAATTGATAATTCTTGAGCAATCATCTTTTTGTCCTTGGTAGCTAAAATTAACCCACCCTTAGCCAGTTAAGTTCTAAGTTCTGAGCTATGAATACTGAGTAAGATTTCCCCTCACCGGAATGCACCCCACCCCCCAACCCCCTCCCCCTTCGGGTTCGCCAGTTGCCTGCGGAGGGAAACCCTCCTGCAGCACTGGTCTCACCGCAAGCGAGGAGGGGGCAAAAAATAAGGGTTTTAAAGCTTGGTGGAAGATGTGAATTTCCCCTAGTTTCCTTTATCTGAGATCTTGCAACTTCCGACCGACCCGCCCGGAAATCAATTTCCCTGCTAATAGCTCAAGTCAGTTTAAACTGACTCAAACCCTTAATTGAAAAACTTTTCAGTCCACTTGAGTGGACTTGCGCTACTCGCTGTGAAATTTCAATCTCTAGCGGGTGAACTCTTAGGTGCAAGATCTGAGTTTATCTCACTCAGTACTCAGCATTCAGCACTCAGCACTGTTTTGGTCACGGTGGGCTGTTTGCCTATATCTTATTTATAACTAATCTCGAATAAGCGATAATGATTACTGTTTGATAGGCAAACGTACTGTGAACACACTCCCTTTGCCCACTTCTGAATTCATGAGAATAGTGCCTTGATGTGCTTCGACAATTCGACGAGAAAGGTACAGCCCTAAGCCACTACCAGAACTCTTGTGACTTCCTTGGCGAAATCGTTCAAATAAAGTTGCTTGTTCTTCAGCAGGAATACCTGGACCTGTATCTGCTACTTCAACGGTAATATGTTCATCTGAAGCAGTCGCTGGGGTGATGCGGATAGTCACTGACCCGGTATCGGTAAATTTGATAGCATTGCCTATAAGATTGGTGAATAGCCGATGCAGTTCTAGGCGATCGCCCATCACTTTACTAATCCCTGAATCTTCACCCAAATGCAGATTGACTGCAAGTTCCTTTTGTGCTGCCAAAGAACTTAATTCTTCAGAGACTTCTTCTAGTAACTGGCTGACATTAACAGGTTGAAACGCCAGGGTTTTACGACCTGCTTCAAAGCGATAAACTTCTAGCAAGGTATTTACCATAGCCAGCAGGTTGCTGTTACTGCGAGCCATAATCTCTATGACTTCCTGCATTTGATCTGACAGATTTCCCAAAGCACCCTCCTGAAAGAGCAACAGCATCCGATCCGCTGCGACTAGGGGTGTGCGTAAGTCGTGGGTGAGGCGGGAGACAAAATCTTGTCGTTGGCGGGCGATTTCATCGCGTTCATCTATACTGTGCTTGAGACGGAGGAGCGATCGCACCCGCGCCAGCAATTCATCTACTGTGACAGGTTTGCGGATAAAATCGTCAGCACCCAAGTCTAATCCTTGAGCGACGTTGGGTGAGTCATGGGCGGTAATGAGCAAAATTGGGATAAATGGCAATGCCATATTTTGGCGAATACGCTTGGTGACTTCATAACCATCTATACCCGGCATCATCAGATCCAGCAAGACTAAGTCACAAGCCGATGTTTCAATCTGTGCCAATGCTGAAGCACCATTTTCTGCCGTGCTAACTGTGTAGCCTTCTTCCTCCAAAATGGTTTTAATTAGAAAGACATTATCAGGAGAATCATCTACAACCAGAATCTTATCAGAGTTAGAAGATTTAGACATACAGCATAGAACAGATGCAGTAAAACTAGATGAGTGTATACAAAGCTAGACTTGTATTATTTTTGTCATTTTTTACTTACGTTGACTTCCTACGGAGGAAACATTTTTTACTCTAAAATTTTCTCAACTTAGTCTTTATTTTTTTAGAGGTTGAATGCTGCTCCTGTTTGCCAGAAATAATGACAAGCTAATTCAATCATGGCTCGTAGAATTTTAGAACAACACACAGGCGATAAAGGTTACGATTTTTGTATCAGTAGGCTGGTATCCAGTTGTAGATAAAATTGCCTAGGCGAGAGTTACTGTTGTTCTAGACTCCCGCTTTTATACTATATCGCTGTTGTGGAGTGGGCAGTGTAGAAGGGGTGAGACGCCCATTCCACAAGAAAAACAGCTTTAGCCCCTTGCTATCCTCTCTATCAATACTATCCTTGTGTTTCGGAAGTATTTTGTTGTGGTTGCTCAGGTAAAGATTTTAGCGGTGTTTTGAGCAAAACCCAATGGAAGTACATGAAGAGAATCTGCTTTTTCAGCAAGAGGTTGAGGCGTTTGAGGTTGCGCTCTTTCAGCACCCATTCCCAAAACTTCTCTAGTAGCAGACCAAGAATAATTTCAACAGATTTATTAATGATAATTTCCAGCATTGCGATCGCCTCAGTTGCTTGACTGAGTTCACTGTCGCAATTTTCTTTTGTGGTTATTTATTTGACTTGCAGTGACTTACCTTGACTTATCTTGACTAAGGGTAAATTTCCCAGAAAACTTAGCTAAACTGAACTTTGAGGCGATTTGAGATAAGGTATATGTCGTTACCAGAAAACTTCCTTACGCAACTGGAACAATATAGTGAATTGTCGCAAAGAGAAAAGGAAGTATTTCTGGAAAGATTTGGTCGTGGGAAGAGTCGAGTCCAAGTTACTCAAGCGCTTAATATCTCCGACAGTAATCTCGGTAGCTGTCTGACAGGAATATACAAGAAATTCAGCATCAGTGGCAGTGGTCCTGTCAAAGAAAACCGCTTGCGGGAGTATCTGAGCAAACGATACGCACAGTATCAGCCTTCGAAGAATTTAGAACTTGACAGTGAAGCCGTTTTGAAGTCGATTGAAGGACAGCATGGGCTACTGGTGGAACGAGCAAAGGGTATTTATTCCTTTTCTCATCTGACGTTTCAAGAGTATTTTGCTGCTAGGGAAATTGTTGCTAATTCTGCTTGGAAAAATTTGGTAGAGCATATTACTCAAAAACGCTGGCGAGAGGTCTTTTTACTGACTGCTGGCATGATGAGGAAGGCTGATGATTTGGTGTGGTTGATGAAGGGAAAGATTGATGGGTTGTTGACAGAGGATGAGAAGTTGCAGCGTTTTTTGGAGTGGGTCACTGAGAAATCCAGTTCAGTTAATGCTCCCTACAAACCAGCCGCCATTCGTGCACACTACTTTGCCCTTGATAATCCCAATATCCACAGTATTAATAGGATTCTTTCGTATACTCTCGACAGAGAGATCCTCGCTCCTGGTCAATTCATTGATAACAAGATATACGGCGTTGGTAATCTTCCCCAAAATGAGCTTGAAGACTTTATTGACTTTGTCATTGATGACCTACTTAACTCTACGATTTTCGATGCCGAAATGAACCCGTTTTTACTCGGAATTAGGCGTAAAGTTTCTGGCTTTATTTCCTCTAAGGATACTAACTTAATTTCCGGTTATTATCTATTTCTGAAAAAACTTGACCTTGTTTGTATTCTTGACCCGGAAATTGAGCAAGCATTTCACTCACTTAGAGGTCAGTTGCCTAACCCAAGTAGTAGCAACGAGCAACAACAACAATGGTGGGCAACTAATAGTTCGGCTTGGATTAAGCAATTAAGAACAGGAATAATTAGACAACGTAATATTGCTTACAATTGGCAATTCAGCAATCAACAGAGGCAACTACACGAGCAGTATAATGATGCTAATAGGCTACTAATAGATTGCCTGAATAGCGATTGTTATGTCAGCCGCGAAGTCAGGCTGGAAATTGAGGATACGCTGCTGTTGCCTATGGCGGAGATTGAAAAGCGGCACAGGTGAAGCGATCGCCTATGGAAGAGAAAGCGCGATCGCTAGACATCAGAACGTCTACGTTCCTGCTTAGTCTTTTGAACTCTCTCAAGAAGTTCCGAAAAACGAGCAGAGTCTTCCAGGTCTGGAGGAAAAATTGAGGGATCGCCCCTTAAATATCACAACTGTTCCCACTCATCCTTTTCAATTCCAGCTTGTCGCAATATTTCAGCCAAAAGCCCTTTACCAATGTCACTTCTGTGAGGGTTTGGTATTCGTACCGTGATATCATCCTTGACCATATACTGATGTTTGCTACCAGAGTACGGCCCCTCAAACCCTAGTTGCCTCAAATATTTAATTAAGTCTGGGCGCTTGATAGATCCGAAGGAAGGCATTATGCTACTTTCTTGATTGAAAGTTCAATGCCATCAACTATAGGTAATGGCAGATGGTGAGAAACTCGTAAGAAAATCCACTCTTCCAAAACCTCTACTAATTCTTCTCTACAAGCTTCTAAAGTATCTGCATTAGCCCAGACACCTTGGAACTCGGGTATTTCTCCGTAAAACGTGCCATCATCTGACAAAATCTTATATTTTGCTTTAAGTAGAGCAGCTTGTATGTATTTCGTTAGCATAATTTGTGTGCAATAATAATGAAAGCTTGTGTCAACTCTGCTCATCCCTAATTTGCAGCTGATACTCCACAGGATCTTGAGTGAGTTTAATAATACCAGCATACTTGTTTCAATTCAACTCTTCTTTCTGTTGTAATTGATAAGCCTCCAATATTTGCTCAATTCTCTGCCAATCTTGATAATCAATCAACACTGCAACTGGACGCATTTCTTCATCAGTTACAATTTTTTTATTAACAGGTAAGATAATTGTTTGCTTCCGATGCAAAGTCTAACTGTTACATCATCACTTTAAACAAAAAAAATGGATGAGGGTAATTTCATCCTTTTATGATTCTCCCCCAAATGTACTCTCGTTAAGAACTTGCTGGAATTCTTCTATAGAACCAATGGTAATCGCGTTTGTGAAAAGTGTTTCCAGCATAGACATATTATCGATGCCATTGATAACTTTCACAACTGGCTCAGGGACTACTCCAAACCGCGTCTGTAGAATCTTAATCACATTTTCTCGATTTGTCAGGAGCATTCCTTCCTCAATACCTTCTTCTTTTGCCAGCCGTTCAATACTAGTTACATACCGCATCCTCTGTACCTCTTCGTAACTTCTTACTTCTGCTTTAAAACTACGCGCCAATTCCTCTGGCAATACCATTATCCAGTCGATAAACCGAAATAACCCCAGAATATCTTCTCGGCTATATCCCCGTTCAAATAATCTTCTTACTAGGCTCAATTTCCAATTTAGCCGACTTTCTGGGTTTCGGTGCGTCGCCTTGGTTTTCAGATGCGCCATAACCACTACACTAAAGGGATTGGTGCTTTGTTCTAGGTTTTCCCACTGCGCCTCATAATCCAAAAGTTTCGCCACGGGAAACTCTAAACTGACGCGACATCCTCCGAGTAAGTATCCGTAACTCGAAGGTCGCCAAGAAGCTTCTTCGTCCGCCAAAACTGCTAAACTAATAACTTGCTTTTGGTGGCGGTCAAACAAGCGGTAATTGTATGTGTACATCCGTTGGGCAAATTCACTGTCATACTGTCCTTGGACTTCCACATGAACCAATACCCAAGCCTCTTCGCCATTAAGTAGCCAAACTTTTGCCACTTTATCGACGAGTCGCTTGCCAATTTCTGCATCCGGTTCTAGCTGTTGCAGTTCTGTATCCAGAAATTCATAGCCTCGTTCCCAGTCAATGACGGCGTAAGCGTCAGGGAAAAAGAATTCCAAGAAGCGCGGAAAAAAGCTTTCAATAACTTCCTTCCAAGGACTATCGTAATCAGTGCGTTGTTCGGTCATCTCATTGTCAATTGTCGAATTTGAAGAATAAATAACTTTGCTAACGTACTCTTACCCTAAAGCAAGCGATCGCCTTTTCAAATAGCCTCAACATCATGAAATAAGTTGCAATGCTAAAGTGATCGTATCCTCAAAGCTTTAGCTAGCAATGAACACCATCACCATCCACATTCCTGATGATCGTTTAGTCAAGCTGCAAGCAACCGCCTCTCGTCTTGGCGTATCAATAGAAGAATTAGTGCTAATGGGCATTGAACAATTGGTGAAACAGCCAGAAGCATCCTTTCAAGATGCTATGGGGTATGTACTTAAGAAAAATGGTGAACTGTACAAACGGCTAGCTTAATGCGTTATCTAACCTTAAAGGCGATCGGCGTAAGCCTAGCGGCACCGCAGGAAAGGCGGGAGAAAAGCGCCATCGCCCTCGATTACACAATTTGCACGCGACTGAGTGTTAATTTCTTTTTTCCTTAACGGGATTGAGCGATCGCTCCCAACGACTAAACGCTTGGGAAGAAAGCAGCGTCAGGAATAAATAAACCAGGGCAACAGCGGCGTAAATCTCAAACGAGCGATAGTTTTGGGCTACAATCAACTGCCCTTTGCGGAACAACTCTTCAAACCCGATGACAGCGACTAAGCTGGTGTCTTTAAGCAGGCTAATGAACTGATTGCCCAGAGGTGGCAGCATCCTGCGGAGGGCTTGAGGAAAGATCACATAGCGCATTGTTTGCACTGAACTCAAGCCTAGTGATTGGGCGGCTTCTGCTTGCCCCGGCTCAATTGATTGGATGCCTCCGCGGACAATTTCGGCAATGTAGGCAGCGCTATTGAGACTCAAGGCGATCACCGCTGCCGCCAAACGATTTAAGCTGAAGGTAAAACCAAAACTTTGGACGACAGCAGGCAACCCAAAGTAAATCATAAAAATCTGCACAAGCAAAGGTGTCCCCCGAAAGAACTCCACATACCCCCTAGCACAAGAGCGCAAAAACGGAGCAGGATGTAGGCGAACAATCCCAATTAGTGAACCCGCAAGCGTACCCAGCAATACCGAGAGTACCGTGAGTTGAAGTGTGATCAAAGCCCCACCCAGCAGAACGGGTAGTGATTTCCAGATGATGCCCAGTGAGGTTAATAGCTCAGATACGCCTTCGCTAGTCTGGTTTTCAATGGGTGATTTTTCTGGGAGTTGTGGTGGCTGGATACCAAACCACTTTTGGTAAATTTGGCTGTAAGTGCCATTTTTCAGCACCGTTGCCAAACCTTGGTTAATCGTTTGTAAGTAGGGTGATCCTTTGGGTGTAGGAATGCCATAAAATTCTTCTGTAAGCAGGCTGCTGACCACTTTGAGCCCCTTGAGGTTGCCGCTTTTTATGCCGTATAAGATCACAACTTGATCGTTAAGAACGGCATCGACATTACCGTTGAGTAATGCCTGAAGTGTTAAGGGTGAATCATTAAAAGTGCGAACTTCAGCACCTGGAATATTTTGAGCCTTCTGTGCGCCGGTTGTCCCGATTTGCACACCAATAATCTTATTCTTAAGACTGTCGAAATTGGTAATGTTTTGATTATCTATGCGGGTGGCGATCGCTACACCCGATTTGAAGTAAGGGCGCGAGAAGGAAATTGTCTTCGCCCGTTGAGCAGTAATCGTCATCGCCGCAACTGCCGCATCTACAGTTTGCGCCTGCAACGCTGGAATCATACCATCAAAGGGCATTCTTTGATACTTAACTTGAAAGCCAGCAGATTGGGCGATCGCATTCATCAAGTCAATGTCAAAGCCCTGTAACTCACCAGTTGCAGACTGAAACTCGAAAGGCGGATACGTTGGTTCTGTGGCAATCGTAAGTGTTTTACCACCGGCAGTGGGACCGTTCGAGAAACTACAAGTTGAAAGCAGAAGTAGACAGCTTAAGCCAAGAACTAGCTGACGTAGCCAACGGATACCAGTCAATCCAGCCATATTCAGTAGACCTCTTTAAAAATACTCAAGCTTAGTTTGTGACTGGCTTTCCATAATTATGAGAGATTCAAAAGTAGAATTTGCCTTGCCAGTAGTCTCAGTGAACAATACTTACAAAAAACCGATTAAGCACGATTGCTCTAATAATAGTAAAATTTTCTCAAGCAACGGACACTTCGGTGCGGCATAAACCCGACAACACAAGTGTCGTCCCTACACATTCAAAATTCACTTTATAAATCAGATTTAAAATGGATGCAAATACATTCGATGGTAACAGCGTGTTCGAGGATGATTATCTTTACTTTTATGAAACGCTGTTAACACCAGAACGCACCCAACACGAAGTTGACTTGATTTGCCGACTGCTAGATCTACAACCAGGGATGACTATTTTAGACTTAGCTTGTGGGCATGGGCGGATTGCTAATCAGCTAGCGGCTCGTGGCTATCATGTGACTGGGCTTGATAGTACGGCTTTCTTCTTAGAAAAAGCACGTCTTGATGCCGAGCGTAACGGCGTTAAGGTAGAGTACATTCAAGGGGATATGCGTTCCCTACCCAATTGCGATCGCTTCAACTGTATCCTCAACTGCTTCACAGCCTTTGGTTACTTCGATGACGATGAAAATCGCTCTTGTTTAGCCCAAGCGTATGACGCTCTGAAAGTAGGGGGCAAATTGCTCATCGATATTCGGAACCTGAGCTACATCTTGCAAAATTTTACCCCAGACTTAGTGACTGAACGTGATGGCAATTATATGCTTACACGCGATCGCTACGATGCGCTTACCAATCGCACCTATAGCGAGCGTATTATCATTCGCGATGGACAGGTGCGACGCGGTGAGTACTTTGTTCGCAATTTTACCTTTCCTGAAATCCGCGATTGGCTGTTGCAAACGGGCTTCACCGAAGTAGAGGGCTACGGATATGATGGTGAACCGTTGGCGGTTGATAGTCGCCGAATGATTGTGATAGCAAACAAGTCAAAATAACGTGACTTAGCTAATGCTACTCAGCCCTAATTCGCTGCTGATACTCCAAAGGGTCTTGAGTAAGTTTAATAATACCAGCATACTCGTTGAAACTAAACTCTTCTTTATGTTGTGCCTCAAACAAAACGAAATGCTCAAATCCGACTTTTTATGGAGATAATAAGCAATATAAGTCTAATTTTTGCCAAATAACCATGTCTTTCGACAATATATGCAAATATCTTTCGGAAACTTACCCTCAATCATTCGCTAGCTGGTTATTTGGAGCAACTCCTAAATCGATAGAAGTCTTAAAAACCGAATTGAGTATCGAGCCAATCCGCGCGGACTTTGTTGCTTATTTACCCCGTCAGAAACGGCTTCTACAAATAGAATTTCAAGTGGCGGGAGAGACTAATCCTCCTTTACCACTGCGGATGCTGGATTATTGGGTGAGATTGCACCGCAGCTATCGCCTACCCATAACGCAATTTCTTGTATTACTGCAAGAATCACGCGCTGCTGCTGAAGTTCCAAGTGAATTCCAACTGGAAGAAACACGCCATCGCTACAATGTGGTGCGGATGTGGGAACAAAACCCAGAGCCATTGCTCCAGAATACAGGACTGCTGCCCTTGGCAGTTCTTTGTGCAGCTGAGGATAGCAGCCAGCTGCTCAGCCAAGTAGCCGAAGAGGTCGGTAATATAGAAGAACCAGAACAGCGACAGCTGATTTCCAACTGTACTCAGCTGCTGGCGGGTTTACGGTTTAAAAAGGATTTAATTCGCCAACTTTTTAGCGAGGAAATTATGCGGGAATCTGTTATTTACCAAGACATTCTCGAAGAAGGAAAGCGGGAAGAGGCGCTAACGTACACTATGCGCCTACTGAAACGCCGACTTGTTACAGTTGAGCCAGAACTGGAACAGCAAATTAGGAGGCTATCCATCACGCAGCTAGAAAATTTAGGTGAGGCGCTGTTGGATTTTTCCTCACCAGCTGATTTAGTCACCTGGTTACAGGCTAATAATTGCTAATTGCTAATTGTTCCTTGCCATTAGCGTCAAAACAAAAAATACCTTTGTGCCATCGGCAAAACTGTTGCAGGTTCACACGTCAGCAACTCCCCATCAGCCCTCACTTCATAAGTTTCGGCATCAACTTCAATATGAGGTAACGCATCATTCAGCTTCATATCCCGCTTACTCAACTGGCGTGTTCCACAGACTGCAACGGCTTGCTTTTGCAAACCCAATTGGCTGGCAATTTCCCTTTCCAAAGCTGCTTGGGAGACAAAAGTTAATGATGTGGCGTGACGCGCACCCGCAAAACTGCCAAACATCGGTCGCATATGCACTGGTTGCGGTGTGGGAATACTTGCATTCGCATCGCCCATTTGTGACCATGCAATCATCCCGCCTTTAATAACTATCTCCGGCTTGACACCAAAAAACGCCGGACGCCACAAACACAAATCTGCAAGTTTTCCTTCTTCCACTGAACCCACATACTGAGAAATACCGTGGGTAACTGCTGGATTTATCGTATACTTCGCAACATACCTCTTAGCCCGGAAATTGTCTGCCAGATCCCCCCTGCCCACGCCAGTCCGCTCAACGGGGGGAACCCCCGCACGCGGCTGGCTCCCCTAGAAAGGGGGGTATCAAGGGTGAGGTCTCCCCGTTGCACTTTCATTTTGTGCGCTGTCTGCCAGGTGCGAATTATCACTTCTCCTACCCGTCCCATCGCTTGGGAGTCCGAAGAAATCATGCTGAACGCACCTAAATCATGCAAAATATCTTCAGCGGCGATGGTTTCTCGTCGGATGCGCGACTCTGCAAACGCCACATCCTCGGCAATACCAGCGTCGAGGTGATGACACACCATCAACATATCCAGATGTTCATCTAAGGTGTTGACGGTGTAAGGACGTGTAGGATTGGTGGAAGATGGTAGCACATTCGCTTCCCCGCACACTTTAATAATATCTGGTGCGTGACCGCCGCCTGCACCTTCAGTATGGTATGTATGGATAACACGATTTTTGAAAGCGGCGATGGTGTCTTCCACAAACCCCGCTTCGTTTAAAGTATCGGTATGAATTGCTACTTGTACATCATAATCATCGGCGACGCTGAGACAGGTATCAATTGCAGCGGGTGTCGTTCCCCAGTCTTCGTGCAGCTTTAACCCGATCGCACCTGCTTGTACTTGTTCCACGAGTCCTTGAGGTAAGCTAGCATTGCCTTTACCTAAAAATCCTAAGTTCATAGGAAAAGCATCAGCGGCTTGCAGCATTCGGTAAATGTTCCAAGGACCAGGGGTACAGGTAGTAGCGTTTGTACCCGCAGCAGGACCAGTACCGCCGCCAATCATTGTGGTAATACCCGAGGCGATCGCCACTTCAATCTGTTGAGGACAAATAAAGTGAATGTGGGTGTCGATACCGCCAGCAGTGAGAATCATTCCTTCTCCAGCTACCGCCTCAGTACCAGGACCAATAATAATATCTACGTTGTCTTGAATATAAGGATTTCCAGCTTTACCAATTTTGAATATCTTGCCATCTTTAATACCGATATCTGCTTTGACGACACCCCACCAATCGAGAATTAAGGCATTGGTAATGACTAAATCAACCGCACCATCGGCGTTGGAAATAGGAGACTGTCCCATCCCATCACGGATAACTTTACCGCCGCCAAATTTCACTTCGTCCCCATAGGTGGTGAAGTCTTGTTCAACTTCGATAAATAATTCTGTGTCGGCTAGTCGGATGCGATCGCCTACTGTTGGACCAAAGGTTTCCGCATAGGCGCGGCGATCCATTCTGTAACTCATAACAACTCCTCACAAACTGCGAATTGTAAATTTTTCAAACTTCATCGGGAAGCCATTCCCTTCAGGAGAAGCACACATGACACCAACATTCACTGTTTCCACAGGAGTGAGATACGCCAGTCTCAGCATCGTGTAATCATTGCCATCCAGAGAGTATTGCACTTCCACAGCAGTCCCGCGTCGAGTCACACGCACCCAAATTGTAGAGGGATTTTCTGGCATTGGGATAACAGACCAATCCGAGTAGTCGCGTGTGACGACAGCGCTGACTTGTTGGACACCATGAACAAATTCAATACCACATTTCAACCAATGAGACTCATTTAAACGCACCATCACTCCAGCTTGATCATATAATTCTTGATACTCACCAGTGACTTTTACCTCAACAACAAAGTCACCCTGAATTTGTTCATAAAAAAAGTGACCATTATCTCTAATAAAGCCGTAGTGCGTCTCACGCCAAAAGTCCGTTTTCGATCCAGAAGTGATGTGGATTGTGTCACCTTGGACATTCCAAACAGGCGGTTCATTGTACCATTCCATCTCTGTTGAATCCTCACATCTAAAGTGTGTACACTTATGGCTTTGGCGTGGGGAACTTAGGAACTGACATCTTGCATTATTCTCAATTAGCTCACGCACCCGCTCAGAACTGAAGTTCCCGGCTATGTAGAGACGTACCATGGTACGTCTCTACATTAAAATGGACTGAAAATCTTGCCTCGTTTTGCGTTTAGTTGTCTTGAGAGGACTTAGGCTACTCGCTGTGGGGTTTCTAACCCTTGGCGGACTTATCATCAATCTAGTTGCCCGTTCACTCTGGCGTTGAAGCCGTAGACTTGACGACTACCAACTAACGGGACTAATGTCACTTCTTTTTCATCGCCTGGTTCAAAGCGAACTGCTGTTCCCGCGGGAATATCGAGACGCATTCCCCGCGCTTGTTCTCTCTCAAAATTCAACGCAGCATTAACTTCGTAAAAGTGAAAGTGAGAACCAACTTGTATCGGTCTATCTCCTGTATTTGACACTTGCAATCTTACAGTAGGACGACCTGAATTAAGTTCTATTTCCCCAACTGCTGTGATAATTTCCCCTGGAATCATAATAATTTAAAATTTCAAATTCAAAATTCAAAACGCGACAGAATTAACGAATTGGGTTATGCACTGTTACCAACTTTGTCCCATCCGGGAAAGTTGCTTCCACCTGCACTTCATGAATCATCTCTGGTACACCTTCCATCACATCATCCCGCATTAACAGCGTTGTACCATAACTCATCAACTCTGCCACAGTTCGCCCGTCTCTCGCGCCTTCCAAAATACCAGCAGAAATATACGCCACAGCTTCTGGATAATTCAACTTCAAACCTCTTTCTTTCCGTCTTTCTGCCAATAGCGCAGCAGTAAATATCAACAATTTATCCTTCTCCTGCGGCGTAAGTTGCATTTCCTACCTCTTTCTCTCCTCTCTGTGTACTCTGCGTCCTCTGCGGTTCAAAGAAGCCAAACTCGCGGTATACAGCCACGACGCGCCAAAAATGATTGTCGCAGCAGTTGCCAGACAGCTGTAAACCAGTTTCTCACCTCAGATGTTGCACAACCACGATATCGACACAATAATCCACATGAAAGACGAGTCACACCTGCTTCCCCTTCCCCCACACCACAAAGAACGCGCCTTCTCCACCAAATCCGGTGAAACCTCTTGCCCAACGTATACCAGACTACCTACCAAAGGTTGTCCTGCCAAGCCGTGGGGACTGTGAAAAACCTCTTCGCTACCCGGTAACCATTGCCTATCAATCCACAAGGGGACGCCTTGCTGCCAAATTTCCGTGTGCGATCGCCATTCTCCTGTTGCAAATTTCTCTCCTCTGGCACTGCGTCCAAATCGGTTGATTTCCCAGCCTATCCAGCTTGCTCCTGTAGCTAATTCTACCCGCAAGTCTTGCCGATAAATTGCCCCGTTAAAGACTATTGTTTCTTGGGGTAACCACTCCAAGCAAGCACCAGTATCAACTTGTATCTCAATGCTTTGTTTTGCTTGAGTGCCATTACTGCGATATATCTTACTTGCTGCTGCTGTTGTGATCAGTGCTTGGGCGTCCTTTTGGAGGTGAAAATTGCAAGAAAGGCGATCGCCTCCCACAACTCCCCCTGCTGTATGTAATATTACGCTATGACAAACCTCTTGCCCTTCTGGATAAAATGGGCGTTGTACCTTCAGCGGTGCTTGATTTTGGTTGTGAATGAGCGTTGTTGTATTTTGGCGATGAGCGTACACTAAATTAAGTTTGCCATGCCAGCCATTTGAGGATTGTGCTGTGGTTTGATAGTTAGGCTGTTGATTCACAAATTATTAATTTTTTTTAATTTCTTTTTTTTAGTCTATAGGGTATGCCTTGCCGACTCTACTTAATATTTATTACGATTTTTCGCCAAGAACACATAGTTGTTGAGGGAATTGTCGCAAACTCAGTAGTTATCTGTGGATAAGTGTTTTTGGCATTTTGGCTACTCTTGTTAACAACAAAAGGATAGATTAGGGCGATAAGCCGTCATGCACATCGTGGTTGAAACACCGTCAACCCCAGGTAATAAGCCTGGGGTTTTATTTTAGCTATTCTTGCTTAGTTACTTGGCAATTTGGCAATTATTTGGATTGAAACAAGCCTATCTTTATAAATTAATGCGGTCTTGCATAAAAGACTCAAAGTACACGACAAAACCCCTTTTCCCCGGTTTAACTACCGGGGTTTCTTGCAAATTGTGGTAAAGGTCAACGTTTTCGTCAAAGTCGATCCCACATTTGGAGTGGTGGTCAAGGTTTATGTCAAGGTCAATGATGACGTTCTCGTCAAGGTGAAAGTTTTGGGAAATGAAAGGTCAGATTGATAATCCTATGCTTAGAAAGCGTGGGATTTTTTCTTTTTTTGAAGGCTAACTAGTGAGCGCAAACGCTCAAAGAGTCTAGGACTAAAGTCCTTACTACAAACTTATACAACCATCATAATTAATGCGATGAACTACTAGTTGAACTCACATTATTCATGGTCTGAACTGTCAGCACTTGGGGTGGGGTGGCGTCTGGCGGATAGAGGAAGTCTACTTCTACTAATCTTCTCTCGCCTCCTTTCATATTTAACATCACTAATGATTCTCCTTGTTGTCCCCGTTTCTGCACTAAATGCAAATACTGCGTTTGGGGTAGACCTTGGTCATCTTTGTAACGTACTCTTACCGAACCCCGGAAGAACACTTGCGGCGCTGGTGGATTTAAAAAGCGCAATCCTGCTTTGGTTAACTGGTCTTCTTTTACTGGTGTCTGCATTGACACCATAACCGTTTGGGGGTTCTGAGTATTGTTATACAGTGGCAATGTTAGGCTGTATTGCACAGTGTAATTTCCATGAGCGCGATATGCGGTGTCAGGATAGCGTACCAGCATCGGCGCACTTTGTATTTGACTCGTTCCTAAGGTACCGCGATCTAGGGCGCTTAGGGCGTAAGAAAAGGCAAGTCCCGGACTGGGAATGGTCAGATGTTGAGCTTTTGGATCATCTATTAATAATGCTTTCCATTCAGTCCCCTGGGCGACTCCGGCAACGCGACCATATATGATTGGTTTGTTAGTCTCCTCAAGAGGGGTGGGGACTTTATCGCGTGGTCCGGATAAATCACCATTATCTAGTAAATTTTGCCATTCTTCTAAACTAGGCTCACGCTCGCTGCCATCAGGATTCTTTGGTGCAAACATTGCCAGACTCGCTGCATATACTGTGTCGTTACTCCACAGTCGCATAAATGTAGACCGACCATTTAAGGGTGGTGTGAGTCCGTTCACAGGAATGGGCGCATTCATCAACATCCGGCTTTCGCCTGGTGGAATGATGATTTGAGGAGGAAATGTGTCTTGTCGTTGTCCCCGCAGGACATCATACATCACGCGATCGCCTGGTCCGGCGAAAATTGTCCCCAAAATATTCTCACTCTTAGATGGCAACTCCGCAAACGGCGCATCTGGCTGGCTTAAATAACTCGCCGCCTGCAAGATATTCACTGTCACGGGTTGTTTTCCTGGGTTGTGCAGGATTATCCCGAGGTACAGCGATCGCAAGTCTTCTGGTGTGGGTGCTTGAGCAACATGGTGGGCAAAAACATCAAATCGTCCTTTAAAAGGAAAATTCAGGTGTGCTGTTGGGACTTTTTTCCCTTCGGATGGAAAGGTGGAAAGCAAAATTCCTTCTTTCAGAACCTTTTCTGGGCTATTGCTGTTAAATACAGGGATATTATCCAGATTTCCTGGTAAAGGACGCACTTGTTGCTGTTGCACAATTTCTTGTGGCGGTGCTGCAGGGGGAGGAGTGATTTGAGCGATCGGAAAAATTAGTAAGAATGGCAACATATACTTACATATATTTTTCTCGCTACAGACGCAAACAGCTTTACCAAAGTGCCAGCCTGTGCATAATCAATAAAAAATCGTCAACGACTAAGGGCAAATTTTCTTCAGTCACAATAGGAACGTGGACAAAGATGCAAGGGGTTGTTAATTGCTGTTGGCGTAGTTCATCTAAAACGCAATAGTAAAGACCTTCGCAAACAAATTTTCCGCAGTCGTGACTGATCTCAACTGCCCTTGCTCCCGCCACTAATTGCTCTAAATCAACTGTTGTCTGCAACACATTTTCTCCACAACTAGCGCCGACTTCCACACTTAATAGTGTCCGCTTTCGTGCCATGCCACAGCAGATAATGCAGTCTGGTTGGAGTTCATGGATTTTTTCTATGACTCGAAAACGGGCTCGCTGCACATCTACAGGCAACAGTCGCAACAAGGTTAAATCATAAGGTAACGAGTTAAGCCGAGCAACTTCTGCCAACAAATCATCAGAAGAATTTGATTTTTGATCAGATAGCCAAGTGTCAAAAGAAGTTAATAGAATTCTTTTCTTCATATCGAATATTATTTAATATAGATAATATAGAAATACCCTCCATTATAAATTAACAGGGAGCAGGTAAATGACAGTGATTGCAGTCGTAGACTACGACATGGGAAATTTGCACTCGGTTTGCAAAGGTTTGGAAAAAGCCGGGGCAACTCCTAAGATTACTGACTCTCAAAAGGAATTAGAAAAGGCAGATGCTGTAGTTTTGCCGGGAGTGGGTGCATTCGATCCAGCAGTGCAACACTTGCGATCGCGTGGTTTGGAAAAACCAATCAAAGAAGCAATTGCATCTGGCAAACCCTTTTTAGGCATTTGTTTAGGGCTGCAAATTCTTTTTGAGTCAAGTGCAGAAGGAGTTGAACCGGGACTCGGAATTATTAAAGGAACAGTCAGGCGATTTCACCGAGAACCAGGAATTGCCATTCCTCATATGGGTTGGAATCAACTCGAACTGACTCACCCAAAAAGTAATTTGTGGGAGTATCTCCCATCTCAACCTTGGGTTTATTTTGTTCATTCCTATTATGTTGATCCACAAGATCCGCAAGTTTGTGCTGCAAATGTTACCCACGGTAGTCAAACTGTAACAGCTGCGATCGCCCGCGATAACCTTATGGCAGTTCAGTTCCACCCAGAAAAATCCTCTAATATTGGATTGCAAATTCTGTCTAATTTTGTCTCCCAAGTTTGGACACAAGTTGCTGCCTAAATACAATTGTGGATGAGTCAATAGTCTCTAGTCACAAGTTGCTGCCTAAATACAATTGTCGTCGTCAATACTCCATAGTCTCTAGTTCATAGTCAAAGGGTTTTTTGAGAATTGATTGTTAAAATTTGTAAATTTCATATAGGATGGCATTGCCCACCTTTACAAGTGACTGGTGGGTGATGCTTACCCAATAAAAAGATGTTTGCAAATCATGACTAATGACTAATGACTAATGACTAATGACTAATGACTAATGACTAATGACTAATGACTAATGACTAATGACTAATGACTAATGAGTTTAAGAATTTACGGTAATCGACAATTAAAAACTTTACCAGGGAGAGAAACCCGACCGACAAGTGCGCGGGTACGGGAGGCAGTTTTTAATATTTGGCAAGGGACAATAGAAGGTTGTCGCTGGCTGGATGTGTGCGCCGGTACTGGTTCAATGGGCGCAGAAGCTTTATGTAGAGGAGCCAGCCTAGTCGTAGGGATTGAAAAATCTAACCGTGCTTGTGCAATTATCCAACAAAACTGGCAGAGCTTAGCGAGTGCCGAACAAGAATGGAAGGTACTGCGGGGAGATGTGGTACAGCTTTTGCCAAAATTGTCAGGACAGTTTGACAGAATTTACTTCGATCCACCTTATGCGAGTGGATTATACCAGCCAGTGCTAGAGGCGATCGCTCACTCTGGGCTTTTAGACGCCAATGGTGAAATAGCAGTCGAACATAATCCTCAAGATTGGACACCTCCAGTCATTCCATCTTGGGAAATCTACCGCGAAAAAGTTTACGGAAACACAGCTTTAACCTTTTACAGAGTTGTGGAGTGAGGGGAGTGGGGGACAATTCAAAATTCAAAATTCAAAATTCAAAATTCAAAATTTAAAGTTCCTCACTCCCGACTCCCCACTCAGTACTCAGTACTTTACAAACCTAGCTGATTGCCGCGCTTGTATTGTTGGTAAGCTTTGTAAAACAATCCACTCAAGGTTACGAAGATTAGACCCAGCACAATGCCGTCAAGCAAG
>NZ_JBAHYJ020000133.1:0-49365 GCF_036697665.2 Scytonema sp. PRP1
ATCTTTACCGAGAGGCACTGACATTTTTTTGTCATACTTGTCCATCACACTAAAAAATAACAAGAATATCAAAGGTCTGTCATATCATGTTTGGTTTATCATTCACAATGACCCTAAACCGCACCCCGCCAGTGCATGCTCCCCTCCCTGCAAGCAGGGACAGGTTAGGGGTGGGGTTCTTGTACACACCTAAATCTCTCGAAACTTAGCACCGCCAAACGTATGATTGCACGCTCTAAGTTGTTTTGGGTAGCCATAATTACCGTAGTTGCGAGCCTTGGTTTTCCTGGACAAGTAGCAGCACATCACGGCTATTACACAAACTATGATATGGGAAATCCACGGACAATCACAGGCGTGATTAAAGCAGTCAGATATACGAGTCCCCACATTCGTATACAACTTCAAACAACTGGTCGCTCAAAGCAAGTTTGGAAGATTGATTTGCCATCACCTACCCAGGCACAGTGGCAAGGATTAAGCCAGAGTGTTCTCAAGGTTGGCTCCACTGCAACTGTGGTAGGATGGCCCGCTTACAATCGTTCCAACGAAATGGGAGCGTCGCAAATCACGATTGGTGGAAAGACTGTGCTGGTGAATTGACCAAAACAGTTGTGAGTGCTTAGTAGAGAAGACCAAAAAATTACTGTGACACTTTTTACTCAAAACTCCAGACGAAAACTTAACAAAACCAGGAATGGAATCATGGATAATCAGCAACAAGTAAACAAAACCATGGTTAAAAAAGGATTTATGCATGCTGCGCTAACTGCGGCAACAATTGCGACTTTCCTAGCTTCTGCAACTGAAAATGCGAGCGCCCATCACGGATGGAGTGAGTACAACAACGAACAAACGCTTAACCTTTCTGGGGAAATCCAGAATATCAGTTATGGGAATCCGCACACCACAATAGAAGTGAAAACAGATGATAATAAAGTATGGCAAGCAGTCCTTGCACCACCTGCCCGATTGCAGAGACGTGGGTTACCCCAAAGCGCTTTGCAGGTTGGACAGCAAGTGAGGTTAGTAGGCTACCCTCATCGTACGGATGTTAATGAAATGCGGGCAGAGCGAATTACTATAGGTAAGCAAACAGTAGAACTGCGTTGATGCACATTGCTGATACAACCTGGTGGCTGTGGTTAGAAAACAGTGCCTTGTCCTCACTGATTCGCCAGTGGCTATGGCTTTACCCAATTATTTCAACGACACACATTCTTGGTTTAGCCATTGTCTTTGGCTCAGTTGCTCTGTTCGATTTAAGGTTACTTGGTTTCTCCCGCCACCTGTTGGTAACAGATATGGCAAGATACCTCTTGCCTTGGTCTTTCCTCAGTTTTGTGGTTGTCGTCCTATCAGGTTTTCTCATGTTTGCAGTGGATGCAAGCCAAATAGCAGCAAATCCAGCTTTTCGCCTGAAGCTTTTGCTGTTGTGCGCGGCTGGGGTGAATGCGGCTTTTTTTCATAGAGTGGCTTTTAAATCGGTTAAGTTCTGGAACCGGGGTGTGAGAACTCCAAGGGTGGTTAGAGCGATCGCAGTCATTTCCCTTATGCTTTGGACTGGTGTGATTATTTGTGGTCGCCTGATTGCATACGTTTAAAAACCTGCGATTCATAGCAGTAGGTACAAAGGTGACGAACACGAAATTTCGATCAAATTTTCTATTTAAGACATTAGCAAAATCATGGTTACAAACGGCGCTGGTAGCTGTTTTGGTTGGACTTCCTACAGCTTGCATTGCCCAGCCAAATCGTACTAGAGAAGCTGTTGAGGTTCAAGAGTCCAACCGCACTTTTACAGATGTACAAGCTTTAGTGAATCTTGGTCCGCGAGTCGCTGGGACACCAGTCATGGAAAAGGCAAGCGCTTATCTAATTGAACAGTACCGCAAAGCTGGTTATGTGGCTGAAGTTCAAACTTTTACTTATTCAAAATTTCAAGACTTAGGTTCAAACCTGACTGTTGATAAAGCGACGGTTGAGGGGAAAGCACTCAATGGGACAGTTGCAGGAAAATTGAATGCGCCACTGGTAGCGGTTCCTAATGTCGGACGCAAAGCTGATTTTGCTGCTGTGAATGTTAAGGGAGCGATCGCCATTGTCCGGCGCGGTGAAATTCGTTTTTCTGAAAAAGCGAAAAATGCTGTTGCTGCTGGGGCTGTGGGTTTGGTGATTGTCAACAATCAACAAGGCGATGTGTACGGGACGCTTGGCGAGGAGGTGAAAATTCCTGTACTGGCGCTTTCAGGTCAACAAGGCAATCCCTTAATTCAACGTGCGCAAACTGCCCCCCTAAATGTCAGCTTGAATGTGAATGCGCAACGACGTGTTGTTACTGGGCGTAATATTATAGCACATCTTGCAGGTGTGACTCAACCCAAAATTATTCTAGGTGGGCATTACGACTCAGTACCTGGTTCTCCGGGAGCAAACGATAATGCTTCGGGAACAGCAGTTGTCCTGGCTCTTGCCCGTAATCTATCTAATACACCGACTGCTCGTCAAGCCTGGTTCATCGCCTTTGATGGTGAAGAAGACGGGCTGCACGGTTCGCGGGCTTTTGTCAATAAAGCTGAGTCGCAGTTTCTCTCAGGGCTAAAAGCTATGGTCAATTTCGATATGGTTGGCGTCAACAACCAGTTAGGAATTGGTGGTACGTCATCTTTAACAGCATTTGCGCGAAATATTGACCCTAAAGTGAAAACCTTTGGCTCATCTGGCGGTAGCGACCATGCATCGTTTGCTAACAAAAACGTGCCAGTTCTATTCTTTTACCGAGGCGACGAGCCGAACTACCATACGCCAAATGATAAAAAGGTAGACGCAAAACTGTTAAATGAAACAACTCAGGTAGCGCTGGATCTTATCAAGCGGATTATTAACGCTAGCTAAGGAACCTGGGTGAGAAAAACAGCTTTTGTCTCCAATGATTCTGTGTCAAACCATCCTCATTTATAGGAAATCTAAAATGTCTTTTCTTTTTTCTTTCAAGAAGTCTCTCACGAATTTGTCTTTGGTGTCTTTAGGAGCTGCAACGGCTATGTTGGGCGGACATTTCATGCCCACAAATCCAGTGCTATCTCAGCAACCAATTGCTCAATTACCTTCTGCACCAATTGGCAACACAGATAGTAACTTTGTTTCCTCTGCGGTAGAAAGAACCGGATCTGCTGTCGTGCGGATTGACTCTACACGCACCGTAAGAAATCCATATACCTATGGTAGAAGAGTAGCCAGAGGTACCGGTTCAGGGTTTATCATTAGGTCGAATGGTCTGATTCTGACAAACGCTCACGTTGTTGGTGGAGCAGACACAGTCAGCGTAACTTTGAAAAACGGTCGTAGTTTCACAGGTCGAGTATTAGGACAAGATAGAGCAACGGATCTAGCTGTTGTCCAAATTCAGGCGAATAATCTGCCGGTTGTGAGTCTTGGTAATTCCGATCAGTTGAAACCTGGAGAATGGGCGATCGCGATCGGTAATCCTCTGGGTTTAGACAACACCGTGACAGTAGGTATCATCAGTGCAACAGACCGCACGAGTCGTGCATTAGGTTCCCGAAATCGCGAAGTTGGGTTTATTCAAACCGATGCTGCTATCAACCCTGGGAACTCAGGTGGACCACTCCTGAATCAACGCGGGCAAGTCATCGGTGTGAACACTGCTATTATTCAAGGTGCCCAAGGACTGGGATTTGCAATTCCAATTAACTTGGCACAGCAGGTTGCTAACCAATTAATTGCTCAAGCAGCTGCTTAGGGACTTCCAAATAAAAAATATCCAACCTTTTCTTGTGGGATGGAGAGAAGTCTGAGGGTCGGTCTCCTCCGATTGCGCGGAGCGCAGTGCTATGCAGGGCAATCAGAACTTCGGGATTGGCGTCCGTCTTATAAACTGGGCGGGCTAGAAGCCATACGTGTCAACTTAAGCCAAAACTCTTCTAAAATCTCGTTTCCAGGTCTAAGCAGGAAATGCAGTTTAAGCGGCTCTGCCGCTCTTAAGGCAGAGCCTCCCAATGGTATTCCCAGCCAGAGACTGGGAACAAGGCTGTATTTAAGTGCCTTGGCACATCCTCAATACTTGGATGTAATTCCCTCCTCAAGCCTTCGGCACGGCTTCGCCGAACGGACACGCTACGCGAACGCAAGAATTCAAAATTCAAAATTCAAAAATAATTAATAAATTTTGAATTTCCTGTAAGTTTCAATCCCTAATAGGGATTCGTAGAAATTGTAACTACATTACCCAGCGTTGCATCAGTACAAATCTGCGTTTCAATCCCTAATAGGGATTCGTAGAAATTGTAACATTGTTGTGCGATCGCCAATCAAATCCTTCTGGCGTTTCAATCCCTAATAGGGATTCGTAGAAATTGTAACCAAAAAGGTTGTGAAAAAGGAGTAGAAATTGTAAGTTTCAATCCCTAATAGGGATTCGTAGAAATTGTAACATTTCAGTTAGTCCTCTCGCACGAATAACAAACGCGTTTCAATCCCTAATAGGGATTCGTAGAAATTGTAACCATGCTTTCAGAAGCGAGTATGAAAGCTGCGATTGGTTTCAATCCCTAATAGGGATTCGTAGAAATTGTAACAAAAAGCTTCACCACTTAAAGTATCTTTCCTAAAGTTTCAATCCCTAATAGGGATTCGTAGAAATTGTAACTAAAGATATGCCAGGGTGTTATTTAGTTGGATATGAGTTTCAATCCCTAATAGGGATTCGTAGAAATTGTAACCATCCAATTAGAGTTAACTAAGCAAGAGAAGGAGTTTCAATCCCTAATAGGGATTCGTAGAAATTGTAACCGCGATCGCCTGGCTCAGAGCCTCGAAAGTATCAGGTGTGATGTTTCAATCCCTAATAGGGATTCGTAGAAATTGTAACCTCTCTCTCAAAAATAATACTGAGTTAAAACAAGGTTTCAATCCCTAATAGGGATTCGTAGAAATTGTAACCTCCCTCCAGATGCATCCACTGCTGTGAAAAGGGAACGTTTCAATCCCTAATAGGGATTCGTAGAAATTGTAACATGGTACGCCTATATTTTGCCCTTATCAAACCAGTTTCAATCCCTAATAGGGATTCGTAGAAATTGTAACTCTATGTATGACCCTGGTGCATCTGTAGTACCCTTCTGTTTCAATCCCTAATAGGGATTCGTAGAAATTGTAACATGTTAATCGAGTGTTTGATACGTAGTGATGGATTAGTTTCAATCCCTAATAGGGATTCGTAGAAATTGTAACCTGTTCCCATTCGTTGTGCCGCCGCTTGGAATATTCCCGTTTCAATCCCTAATAGGGATTCGTAGAAATTGTAACGACTTGGCTACTGGTGGAACAAGAGACAAGGTAGTGTTTCAATCCCTAATAGGGATTCGTAGAAATTGTAACCAGGAGCAGCAGCAGGTGCCAGTACAGTCTCTGCAACTAAGGTTTCAATCCCTAATAGGGATTCGTAGAAATTGTAACTTGATCCGGCACATCGCCCCGCCTGGGTAAGTAAGTTTCAATCCCTAATAGGGATTCGTAGAAATTGTAACGCAACAGTTCATCAATTGTCTCTACAGTGAGTTGTTTCAATCCCTAATAGGGATTCGTAGAAATTGTAACAGCCAAAAAAGCAGATTAACCAGCGCAAGAAGTTCGTTTCAATCCCTAATAGGGATTCGTAGAAATTGTAACCTTCTGAGATTTGAGCAGTCTCCCAATTGTCGTGGCGTTTCAATCCCTAATAGGGATTCGTAGAAATTGTAACGACTGCTCTTGTCCAAGTTCCTTCCCCATTAAATGTTTCAATCCCTAATAGGGATTCGTAGAAATTGTAACGCTGAACAAATATTATCAGCAGTGCTTACAACTGGTTTCAATCCCTAATAGGGATTCGTAGAAATTGTAACCTTCAGGAACTTCTTGCAGTCCAGGTTGATACGTGTTTCAATCCCTAATAGGGATTCGTAGAAATTGTAACCATCGCCCTTGTTGAGGCAAGCTTGAATAAAGCAAAGTTTCAATCCCTAATAGGGATTCGTAGAAATTGTAACGCAATCGACTGAATCAGAGGTGGCGCGTCAAATTAGAGTTTCAATCCCTAATAGGGATTCGTAGAAATTGTAACGAAAAAACGTCAAATCCATTAACGGTAGATTATTTCAGTTTCAATCCCTAATAGGGATTCGTAGAAATTGTAACAAGCCTCAATTGTAATCCTCCAATCGAAATCAAAGTTTCAATCCCTAATAGGGATTCGTAGAAATTGTAACACCCGATCCGGTAACAGGGTTGCCGCTAACTGCAAATTCATTGTTTCAATCCCTAATAGGGATTCGTAGAAATTGTAACGCAAGGAACTCGCTTGCTCATGGATCTACATTCTATAGTTTCAATCCCTAATAGGGATTCGTAGAAATTGTAACGGCTTATTTCGTATCTTCTCAGCAAGGATTTAGTGTTTCAATCCCTAATAGGGATTCGTAGAAATTGTAACTTCTACAACCTTTGTGCTTACGCTAGAGCCGAAGTTTTGGTTTCAATCCCTAATAGGGATTCGTAGAAATTGTAACAACAGACATTACCATAAAGATTTCCTTGTAAATGTTTCAATCCCTAATAGGGATTCGTAGAAATTGTAACCTTTCTTGTTCGGGTCATTCAAGAATGGACCAAGAGGTTTCAATCCCTAATAGGGATTCGTAGAAATTGTAACATTATCATCTTGTGAAAAAGCTAAAAAACTGGTTAAGTTTCAATCCCTAATAGGGATTCGTAGAAATTGTAACTTTCAACAACCGTGCCGTTTTTGAGGTACTTTCTGTTTCAATCCCTAATAGGGATTCGTAGAAATTGTAACAAGCGATCGCATACCATATACAGCAGATCTTACATGTTTCAATCCCTAATAGGGATTCGTAGAAATTGTAACAGTACTCAGACGCCCTAGGTCTGGTAAGTTTATCGTTTCAATCCCTAATAGGGATTCGTAGAAATTGTAACCTCCATCCAATATTCGTGAGCGATTTCGGGAGGAATACCGTTTCAATCCCTAATAGGGATTCGTAGAAATTGTAACATAAAATTAGCTATATCTTGCCACATACGTTTATAAGCTTGGTTTCAATCCCTAATAGGGATTCGTAGAAATTGTAACGTCATCAAAAAGTTAGCTTGAGGCTCAGACAAATACGCAAAGTTTCAATCCCTAATAGGGATTCGTAGAAATTGTAACCAAGTAGCAGGTAATCAAGCAGTAGAAGAAAAGAGTTTCAATCCCTAATAGGGATTCGTAGAAATTGTAACAATATCTTTTCAACTCCTTCTAAATGTATTTTCAGTTTCAATCCCTAATAGGGATTCGTAGAAATTGTAACAGTTATGCTGATCGAAAAGGCAAATATCAAAATCGTTTCAATCCCTAATAGGGATTCGTAGAAATTGTAACATCTAACCCCTGGTACTATATTAAGGACTCAAGTAAGATTGGTTTCAATCCCTAATAGGGATTCGTAGAAATTGTAACAATTAAAAGCAGGTCAACTTTTTATTAGCCCCTCGTTTCAATCCCTAATAGGGATTCGTAGAAATTGTAACATCTGTCTTACATGGACAAGCTAGAACAGTCAATCCAGGTTTCAATCCCTAATAGGGATTCGTAGAAATTGTAACCGCTGGCATATGAAAGGCTTACTATATTCAGTTTTCTAGGTTCAGTTGCGCGAATCGGTAAAAGCATACCGTTTTCGGACACAGGTTCAAAATATTCTGTTTTATCATACAAGCAAAAACCTTTATTTGGCAAGCTTTTGAGAGATTGCGCGGATGGTAAATTGGTTATGAACTCTTCAAAGCCTTGTGTCATGGGTTGTTCAGCCATTTTTTGACTTCCGTTTAAAAAAACACCCACCCTTCCGCGCAGCAGATATCTTTAGTCGGGTTGCTTTTACCTGTCATAACAGCCATTCTAAAGTGTTTTTTCTTAAATTGAAGGCAACCAGCTTCTCAGCCGCCAGATATTTTGGTAATGTACAGTTCATCTAAAACTTAGCTTTGTTGACTGCTTTACTCCTAAACCAGGGTATAAGTCTAGCGTTGCTTAGACCAGAAAAATCTGGAATTTCACGGTGCAGCATATAACCTCTCAAATGTACAGTTGGACTAAATGATTTAACCAGCTCGGTTGCTTTGTCGATTGTTAACATTCCATCACACAAGACTTGTTGAGGACAAGTTAACTTTTCTTAGTGTGGTAGCTTAACTGTTTTCAACCTCACACAACTTTATTATTCATTGTTGAATTTATGAAATCTTATCTAGCCGCCGCTATTCAAATGACGAGTGTGTCCAATTTACAAAAAAACTTGGCACAAGCAGAGGAATTCATCGATTTAGCCGTGCGTCAGGGTGCTGAATTAATTGGTTTGCCAGAAAACTTCTCTTTCATGGGAGAAGAAAATGAAAAACTCGCTCAAGCTTCGGCGATCGCCACCGAAACAGAAAAATTTCTCAAAACGATGGCGCAGCGTTTTCAAATCACCATCTTAGGTGGTGGCTTTCCAGTTCCTGTAGACCATACCAGCAATAGAGTCTACAATACTGCTTTACTTATCGACCCTAGTGGTCAAGAACTCGCGCGTTACCAAAAGGTACACCTGTTTGACGTAAACGTCCCAGACGGCAACACCTATCGAGAATCTACTACAGTCATGGCTGGCACACAATTGCCGCCTGTCCACTTCTCGCAAGAACTGGGTAATATAGGGCTATCAGTTTGCTATGATGTTCGCTTTCCTGAACTCTACCGACACATAGCTTACAAAGGCGGAGATGTCATATTTGTGCCGCTGCGTTTACTGCCTTCACAGGCAAAGACCATTGGCAAGTCCTCCTGCAAGCGCGTGCCATTGAAAATACCTGCTATATTATTGCTCCAGCACAAACTGGAATCAACTACGCTCGTCGCCAAACTCATGGACACGCCATGATTATAGACCCCTGGGGAGCGATTTTAGCCGATGCTGGTGAGCAGCCGGGAGTAGCGATCGCCGAAATTAACCCTTCAAGGCTAGAACAAGTCCGCCGTCAAATGCCTAGCCTACAACACCGTGTCTTCGTGTAATTTTGCCCAATTTTTTTTCGTTTCCTACTTCCCCTCCCTGCTTGCGGGGAGGGGCTAGGGGTGGGGTTTTTTCGTTTCCTACTTCCCCTCCCTGCTTGCGGGGAGGGGCTAGGGGTGGGGTTTTTGCGTTTCCTACTTCCCCTCCCTGCTTGCGGGGAGGGGCTAGGGGTGGGGTACTTTTAGGCAATAAAGAGTCAATCAAACAAAAAAACAAAGGAACTTAAGTGGTATCAAGCTCAGTCTAACCAACAGAAACGCCTAAATTTGCTGAGCTTGAGTATGTAACAAATATCAACTTCCTGTAAAATTGCCGATGTAAAGCTTAAGCCATCCTTATAGTTTTATTAACTTTTATTTATACTTTTGCCTCTTCTCCTTATAACGAATAGGGAATAAAGTGTAAGCGTCACTCTAAGTGGAGTCAATGCACCATCACAGAGCGCAAGCGTTCTGGAAGTTAAGTATGAAGCTAATTCTTAATAATCGTATCCTGAATTACATATTTTTTAATTTCCCTACCCGAAGCATATTTCATGCCCTTATTTGTGGATTGTTTACTATCTCAGTATTGTTGCCGCAACTGGCTGTTGCTCGTCGTTCACGTCCAAGACATACTCAGCCTAAATATACTGAGCCTAAAAGCACTCCCACAACAACCACTCAAGCTTGCAGCAATAATGTAGGGCTAAATAACCAAGTTTCCGAGTTGGCTAGCAATTTTGTTTTGGCATCCACTTGGGTCAGTAAGCCTAATTGGGGACTAGAAAACATTGTGGAAGCCGTCGGCCCGTACGTCTATGCCTTCCTGAATCGTAGTACTTGGCCCAACATTAATGAACGGGCGAAGCAGGCAAGAGTACCCATTCTCATGTATCACGACATCTTACCAAAAAAAGAAGTCTTCTTTGATGTTACCCCAGAAGAATTAGAAGAGCATTTTCAGACCCTAAAAGAGAATGGCATGACTCCCATCAGTCTTGACCAGCTGACGACTCATTTACAAACTGGAATGCCACTTCCAGAAAAACCTGTTCTGTTGACATTTGATGACGGTTACGGGGGGCATTATGAGTATGTTTATCCATTGCTCAAAAAATATAATTACCCTGCCGTATTTTCTATTTACACTAAAGGTGTCGGCAACAACGCTGGTCGAACTCATGTGAGTTGGGAACAAGTCAAAGAGATGGCAGCTGACCCCTTGGTAACAATTGCATCTCATACCGTTAGTCACCCGGCAGATTTAACAGTTTTGCCACCAGAACAAATCCAAAAAGAAGTTGTTGAGTCTAAGGCAACTTTGGAGGCAAACTTAGGCATTCCCATTCGCTACTTCACCTATCCTGCTGGAAAATATGATGTGCAAGTTGCAAATATGGTGCAAGCAGCAGGGTATGAGTTAGCACTCACCATGAATGATGTAGATGAGCGATTTGCAGGTGCATCAGAAAGTTTATTGGCAGTTTCCCGGTTTGGTCAATCCAGAATAAAAAACGTAATCACCCAAGCCTGGGGAGGTCCTCAATTACCAAGCTGGAAAATAGGCTTTAACTTTGCAAGTCCAGTTCAAAGAACTGACATCACGATTGACAAAATTCCTCTCATCCTAGTTTCAGGTGGCAAACCGATAACCATCCACGCAGATAGCCGTTATACAGTTAAGGAGATTTTAGCTAAAAGTAACACCAATGCTGTGGCTGCTGTGGACGGGGGTTTCTTCTCCATGAAATTTTTAAATTCCAATGTGATGATTGGACCAGTGTATAGCCAGGTGACAAAACAATTCATTCCTGGCAACAATTGGGACATCCAGAAAATTGCTACACGTCCATTGGTACTGATTAGCCCTCATGAAGTACGCTTCATTCCCTTCGACCCACTCAAACACAACACTTTAGAAGGAATACAAGCTGAAATGCCCGAAGTCACTGATGCTTTTGTGGCGGCGGCGTGGTTAGTCAAAGATGGTCAACCCCAGGAAGCAAGTACTTTTAACAAGCTATTTGACTTTGATGCTGCACGTTATCGGGCTTTTTGGGGTATTAACCAAAATAAACAAGCCACTATCGGTGTTTCTCTGGAATCTGTTGACTCCATATCTTTGGGAGCAGCACTAGTTAAGGCTGGGTTACAGGATGTCGTTATGGTTGATTCGGGTCAAAGTACTTCCTTGGTTTACCAAGGAGAATCTCTCGTACGTTACGAACCTCGCCCTGTCCCGCATGCAGTTGCCCTTTTAGCACCTGGTGGGTTAATGACGAACACCCCTTCGTGCGTTTTAGTGCAAGATAAAACAAAAAACCGGGGAACTTAAGTACCACCCGGTTGTGTCTACGCAAAGAGAATCCTCAGTGATTTAGGGACACCGCTCATTATGTAGTGTCCCTATTTACTTATTCTCAGAACCTAGACGGTCGCAGCTTTCTTTGTGACTGCGTTAAGTTCGCCCTTAGCATACTTAGCAGCAAAGTCTTCGAGTGAAATCTGCTTAATCTTGCTAGCATTGCCAGCGGTGCCAAACTGCTGATAGCGCTCAACACAAACCTTCTGCATATACTTGATAGAAGGCTTGAGGAAGTGACGGGGGTCAAATTCCTTGGGATTTGCTGCCAAAGCTTCACGTACAGCAGCGGTAATAGCCAAACGGTTGTCGGTGTCAATATTCACCTTACGCACACCGCTCTTGATACCTTTTTGGATTTCTTCCACAGGTACCCCATAAGTTTCAGGAATGGCACCACCATACTGGTTGATTAGCGCAAGCAAATCTTCGGGTACAGAGGAGGAACCGTGCATTACCAAGTGGGTATTGGGCAAACGGCGGTGAATTTCTTCAATACGGCTGATTGCCAAAATTTCCCCAGTGGGCTTGCGGGTAAACTTGTAAGCACCGTGGCTGGTACCAATAGCTACCGCCAAAGCATCTACCTGAGTTTGCTCCACAAAGTCAACTGCTTGATCTGGGTCAGTCAAAAGTTGGTCGTGGGAAAGAACGCCTTCCGCACCGTGACCATCTTCAGCTTCACCCGTACCAGTTTCCAAAGAACCCAAGCAACCGAGTTCGCCTTCAACGCTGACGCCCAACGAGTGAGCCACTTTCACCACTTCGCGGGTAGTGTTAACGTTGTACTCGTAGCTAGCGGGGGTCTTGGCATCGGCTTCTAGCGAACCATCCATCATTACGCTAGTAAAGCCGTTTTTAATCGCTGAGTAGCAGGTAGCAGGTTCATTGCCATGATCTTGGTGCATGGTAATGGGAATATGAGGGTAGGTTTCTACCGCTGCCAAAATCAGGTGGCGGAGGAAGTTTTCACCAGCATACTTACGAGCACCACGAGAAGCTTGCAAAATCACGGGGCTATCTGTTTCGTGGGCAGCCAGCATAATAGCTTGAATCTGCTCCAAGTTGTTAACGTTGAAAGCTGGTATGCCGTAACCGTTCTCTGCTGCATGATCCAACAGCAGCCGCAAAGGTACGAGCGCCATAGATAGTCCTCCTAATAGGGTTGTCAGCTAGTGGGTGAGACAAGCGTACGTAATGTATACGCTATTCTTAATAGTATTTTAAGCTTATAGGAAATTATAACTAGTGATGGGTACCTTATGTTGAAAAACTTTAACCAAAGTAGGGTGCACATTGCCCACATCACTCTACCATTTCGATGACTTACTTTTGTACCTTGAGTTACAAGGGACAAATAAACTGGTTGTCGAACTCACAACTTGGAATCTTTATGAACCACTAATTATTTTTTTATGGGTCGCCCGGGATTCGAACCCGGAACTAATCGGTTAAAAGCCGAGTACTCTACCGTTGAGTTAGCGACCCGTTCTCGTCATTCGCAATGACTAACCTATCATAGCATAACCTGACCGAGATTTGTAAAGGGGTTTAGAAAAAATTTGCCGTCAGGCGTACAGTTGCCGTATGACTGGCTTGCGGCTTTAACACAGTCAAATGTTCACCTGTGTTTATAGCATTGCGAGGAGCGCTCCAAGGTTCCAGGCAGTAATAGTCTTTGCCTTTAACAGTCCAAAAGACCAGAGTGGAATATGTATCGTCATATTCCAGCGTCAATTTCAGTTTGCGAGCATGATCTGTGACTGTAGCTGATTGACTGCTGAGCTGCTTAAAGGCTACATCAATTTCATCACGGTTAAAATCAAAATCCCCGTTAAATGAGTGAGTTTCCTTGGTCATTTGGTCTTGGTACTCCTGTGAGGGAATTTCAAACTTTAGCTGAGTTTTATCCACTGTGAGAAAGTAAGGATGAAATCCTGTAGAAAAAGGCATTGGTTCAGTGGAAAGATTCGTATACTGCTGCTTAATTTCTAATGTATTGCCGTCTATTTGATAAGTAAAAGCGAGCTGAAAGTCAAAAGGATAAACTGCGCGTGTTTGCTCGTTGCTGCTGAGAGTTATGGTGAGACTATCCTTATCTTGAGTCACTTGGTTAGTGACTTCCCAAGGCAAATCACGAGCAAAGCCATGTTGTTTGAGAGTGTATTGCTTGCCGTTGAGGGTGTAAGTATTATCAGGTAAGTTCCCGCAGATGGGAAACAAAATTGGAATTCCACCCCTGACACTTAATTGAGGATTAGCAAAGCGTTCCTCGTCCAGGTAAAGAACTTCTTGATTTTGTACGCGCCAGCTAGTGATGATACCACCTCTTTCTGGTACGACCTCCAGCCGGGACTCATTTGTTTGGATATAGTGTTTACTCATTCAACCTCTTGCACAAGCTAATAATTATGACGGTTTGCAATTGGGTAAGATACACAAAGAAATAATGAACCACAGATGGACACAGATGGACACAGATAATAATTACTTCATTCAATCGAATTGCGCTATATCTGTTTTCATCTGTATTTATCTGCTACAGGGTGCGGTTTCATATCCACTCGATCTTAGGCTTTTACAAGAAGTCCCAGTTAAAAGACGCGCTATGGCGAGCCAGCGCTGCAGGAGGGCTTTGCGGCTCGACTGAGTTTCGCCGAACGTCCGTGAGCGCTCAGCGGCTCGAGTGAGCCTTCGCCGAACTCCGAACGATCTCCCGAACTCACAGCGACTGGTTCGCCAGTTCCCTACATTATTCGTCTTCCGCAAACACAAAGCGATACAACTCGCTAGGATCTGGTTCTGGGCTACTTTCAGCGAATTTCACGGCTTCGTCGATGAGTTGCTGTATCTTACGGTCAACTGCTTTAAGTTCTTCATGCGAAGCCAAGTTTTGCTCGACCATATAAGCAGCCAATTTCTTAATTGGATCACGAGCAAACCAAAACTCTTTCTCAGCCTTGCTTCGCAACTCGTCTGGATCAGCCAGAGAGTGACCCCGAAAGCGATATGTCAATGCTTCAATTAAGGTGGGTCCTTCTCCTGCACGGGCGCGGGCTACGGCTTCCTGTGCTACTGCTCGCACCGCCAGGATATCCATACCATCGACTTCCACACCCACCATGTTAAAGGCATTAGCTTTCTTGTAAATCTCTGGTTGGGAAGTGGCGCGTTCGTGAGCCATGCCGATCGCCCACTTATTATTTTCTACTACAAAAAGTATTGGCAGTTTCCACAACGCCGCCATATTGAGCGTCTCGAAAAACTGACCGTTATTAGCAGCACCATCGCCAAAAAAGCAAGCGCTGACTTGGTCGGCGTTTGGATCACCTAACACTTCCCGGCGGTACTTCGTCTGAAAAGCCGCCCCAGCAGCAACAGGAATTCCCTCAGCCACAAAAGCATAACCGCCTAGTAGCCGATGTTCTTTAGAGAACATATGCATCGAACCACCACGTCCTTTGCTGCACCCTGTGGCTTTGCCAAATAACTCTGCCACGACTTCTTTTGCCGGGACTCCTGCACTTAGAGCATGAACGTGGTCGCGGTAAGTGCTGCACACAAAATCTTCACCCGGTCGCATCGCGCCTTTGATCACACCGCTGGAAACCGCTTCCTGACCGTTGTACAAGTGGACAAAACCAAACATTTTGCCTCTGTAGTACATTTCGGCACACTTATCTTCAAAGGTGCGCCCTAGTACCATGTCCTCGTACAACAGCAACCCTTCTTCTTTCGTTATCTGTACGGTAGCCGCATCAAATTTGGGTAATGTGCGTTCTTGAACCATTATTTTGTGAGTGTTCCTGTCGTAAAACTTAAAGTTATGATTTGAGATAAGTAGCGCTCGCTCAGCGTAAGCTTTTAAAAAGATAGCGTTTAAAGGAGTCAATAATCAAACTTGATTCACTGCTGTGGTTCATCTCGTTCTACAGCAATGCGTAGTATGGCAACCTTGATTTCTAGATTACCAACCAAAATAGCAAGTTTTCTGCATATTTATTAACAATTTAGAAAAATGGTCGCGAAAGTAAGTATTTCTCTGTAGATTCTTGTAATGAAAGAATAACTTATGATATACTTTGGTTCGCTCTCTAGTAGCAAACCTATAAAACTAAAACAGTGCTTCTCTGACCGTATGCCGAAGAAAGTGGTTCTCAACCACCTCCCGGAATGGTCAAGCCAAACATTTAGGACAGAAAGTAAAAATATATTCTTGCAAGCACAGTATTATTATTTATGTTGCTATTTAAAATCCTATGGTGAGTTTCTGCTGTATCAAGCAAGTTGCAGTATTGTACCAGAAATAATAAAAAGATTATTAAAAAGTTTAGAGACTTCTCAGCTAAGGGAAAAGACTAGTACCATAGCAAGATTAGATTTTTGGAAAAATACGAGTAAAGTTGTTGCAAAACACACTTGTGGTGTGGGGTCAACATGTTATTATGGCACTTTTTTACAGGGCTGGAATACTCTAGGAGAATTATGTTGATCGCGCTGCAGGGGACGTGAGCCGTGCGCATTCCGCTAGATTACTACAGAATTTTAGGGACACCGATGGCGGCAAGTGAGGAACAGTTGCGGCAGGCATATGGCGATCGCATCGTACAATTGCCGCGCCGTGAGTATTCCCAAGCAGCAATTACATCTCGAAGAAACCTCATAGAAGAAGCTTACCTTGTTCTTTGTGACCCAAAAGAACGCAAAAGGTACGATCAGCTTTATCTTGCTCATGCCTATGGTTCTGACAGCACTCAAGGTGGCGCTGTCGCTGTTGAAAGCCGCGAACAAGGCAAGCTTGGTCGTATTGATTCTCAATCTCTAAGTATCGAAATTTCTCAAAATGAATTAGTTGGTGCTTTGTTGATTTTGCAAGAACTTGGGGAATATGAGCTTGTCCTACAACTGGGTCGTCCATACCTGGTTAATAAAAACCTTACAACAGGGAGTTTCCAAGGAGATACACAGGAGATTTCGGAAATTCCTTCTCCTGCTGCTGAACGTCCAGACGTTGTGCTTACGGTTTCCCTTGCTTGTTTGGAACTAGGGCGCGAGCAATGGCAGCAAAGTCACTACGAAAATGCTGCAATTTCCCTGGAAACGGGAGAGGAACTTCTAGCTCGCGTTGGGTTATTCCCCAGCGTTCGAGCAGAAATTCAGTCTGACTTGTATAGATTGCGACCATATCGGATTTTGGAATTACTCGCACTCCCGGAAGAACAGACGAGTGAACGAAAACAAGGGTTGCAATTATTGCATGATATTTTAGATGAGCGCGGTGGGATTGATGGGAGTGGAAACGACAAATCTGGTCTGAGTATAGATGATTTTCTACGATTTATTCAGCAACTGCGCAACTACCTAACAGTCACAGAGCAGCACAAACTATTTGAAGGTGAAAGCAGGCGTCCCTCAGCAGTCGCGACTTATTTAGCCGTTTATGCTTCAATCGCACGGGGGTTCACTCAACGCCAACCCGCATTAATTCGTCAGGCAAAGCAAATGCTGATCCGTCTGGGGAGACGTCAAGATGTCCATCTAGAACAGTCGCTATGTGCGCTTTTGCTCGGGCAAACAGAAGAAGCAAGCCGTGCTTTAGAACTTTCACAAGAGTACGAGGCTCTAGCTTTTATTCGGGAAAATTCTCAAGACTCTCCCGACCTGTTACCAGGGCTGTGTTTATACGGAGAACGCTGGTTGCAAAACGAAGTGTTTCCCAACTTTCGAGATTTAGTAGACCAGCCAGCTTCCCTGAAAGATTATTTTGCCGACCAACAGGTGCAAGCTTATTTAGAAGCTCTACCCACACAAACACAAACCACAAATGAAGCGACGGTCATGAACCGCCAGTCTTCCCAAACGCAAACCACTCGTCGGAGTCGCCGCAACAATTTTCAAGTGGTTGAGGGACAATTACCAACTCAAAAAACTCCCAACTCAGAAATACCAGCCACATCAACCCCGAAAAACCCTGACTCTTCAAACTTTTCCTCGCAGGGTGATACGACATCACCCTCTGCTTCGGGTACTTGGTGGAGTGCAAATGCAGAAACACCAGTAGCACCAATTCCCAACACAAACCCCACATCTCGAGCAACTTACCACAATTTGAATGGTCGGTCCAAACCGGAGACAGCGCAGAGTCAAGGGCAAACCCAAAGGAGGCGCAAACGCAGTCGTGCCACTTCAGGAGGTGGTTCAGATAACCGTCATGGGTCTACTCATCGTCGGCAACTTTTTGCCCGTATTTCTCCAGCGCAAATGCGGTTTTTGGGGATAATGTTTGCTTGTTTGGGGAGTCTGTTGGTGTTGTGGTTGTTGATGGCAGCAACTCTGGGATTGTTCAAACATCTGTTTTACCCTGGACCCTCCTTGCAAGGCGAGCAGTTATCAGTCGAGTTGAATCAACCCCTAGTCCCTATTCCCGACCAAAATAGCAAACTACAATTACCTGCTGGACCTCTGAATGAAACCACAGCCGCAGAAATGGTTCAAGCTTGGCTAGATACCAAAGCTGCAGCTTTCGGACCTAACCATGAGATTGATAGTTTGGGGAATATTTTAGTCGGTTCATCCTTGACAAGATGGCGGGGATGGGCACAACAGGAAAAATTAGCTAACCGCTATCGGAAATACGAGCATAGCGTGAAAGTAGAATCTTTGGAGAAAAATAATGCTGACCCAAATCACGCTGCGGTAGAAGCTTCGGTGACTGAAATCACACAGTATTATGAGAATGGTCAGATGAAAAAACCAGAACCTGAGAAGGACAAGGTGCTAGTTAGGTATGGATTGGTTCGTGTAGATGGTGTGTGGCGTATTCGGGATATGTCAGTTCTTAACAAAATAAGTATGATTTTTTAGATAAAAAATTAATCATAAATGAGATAAAAAAGTTTAGATGGCAAAATGTCAAGACTTTTTATCCCAAAGAAAGCTAGCTGAGATCAAGCCTAGAGTTGCAACAGTGAGCAGGCGAAGCCTCCAAACCCTCGTTACCAGGTTCAAAGAGGTAACGAGATATTAGAGCCTCTGGCTTTTGTTAGGTGCAAGATTTGAGCTGCGCCTTAGCGCATAGAGATAAGAGTTTCAGAGAGTTCTTGCGTAAGTCCTATTCTATCTGAGCTTCGTTTAGGATTATTAGACCTCCTATGAAAATAAGGCAGAGGGCAGAAGGAAGAATCATTTTCATCCTTTCTTGTGTACGAAGTACATGGAGTAAGATTGCATCTGTTTGATTCGATCTGTGTCCATCTGTGTCCATCTGTGGTTAATTATTCTTTTTTTTGGAATGAATGCAAGAAGTCTATTCTCTAGTCAAGTCAAGTCAAGAAGATAACTTTAAAATTTTTATTTTTTAATTTTTAATTTGTATAAGGCTCATCCCAGTCGCTGGAATACGTTTTATTCATGACAGAAACTCTGTTTCATGCCTATGCGCCCCTGATTCTCTGGACGAGTCTGGGGCTATTCATATTTAAGTTCCTACCTCAGTGGTTTCCACGAATTTTAGGTCGTGGTCTTTACTGGTTCGGGGTGCCACTAGAGCTTTTGGCGTTAGCAAGACAAGGTCAATTAGAGGAATTTGGGGGCGGAGCCAGTTTACCTTTACTAGCACCAATAATCACTTTGGGAGCGCTGATAGTTGGTTTGGTAATCGCGTCACTCATTTTGTGGGGATGGAAACTGTTACTATCCCACAAGTTAAAGCCATACTGGGCTAAATTACTTCCCCCTGATTTGGTTGATTCTTCGTTTCAAGGTAGCTTTTTGCTTTCTGCTGTTTTGGGTAACACAGGTTTCGTCGGGTTGGCGATCGCCCCTGTTTTAATTCACTCAGATGCTCTCAACTGGGCTGTCCTTTACAGTATTACCCACAATGTTATCGGCACCTATGGCTTTGGAGTTGTGATTGCCAGCTACTTCAATCATTCGCAATCCGAAAATCGCTGGTGGATACAAGTGCGTGATGTTCTGAGTGTACCTCCTCTATGGGCATTTCTCTTCGGCTATCTCACTCGCTCTGTACAACTACCAGAAGTCATTGAGTCAGGACTCCAAGGTTCTGTAAACATCGTCATCGCCTGCGCCTTTTTACTGACTGGTATTCGCTTAGCACAGCTTCAGGGATGGAAGAGTTTGAAACTTGCCTTGGTTCCCGCTTTCCTGAGGGTTTTTATTACACCCCTACTCGTTGGTCTAGCAACAACTTTATTTTTTGGATTATCAGGTTCACCACGTTTGGCAATGGTCTTAATGTCTGGTGTACCCACGGCTTTTGCTGGTCTGATTTTGGCAGAAGAGTACAACCTCGACCGCGATTTAATCGCCAGCAGTATTATCATCTCCACACTCTTGTTACTCCTCATACTTCCTTTGTGGATTTTGATTTTCGGATCATGAGTTATTACGGGTAAGGGAAATTTGTTATTCACAATTTTTCCCCTACACCGATACGAGAAGCCATTGCGCCCCTAGATCCCCACGATCTGCTTTTTGTCAAGATACCTTGACAATATCATGAGATCGCAGATGCCGGGCTGGCTTGTAAAGAGCTACAATGTCATAGAATCATCACTTAGTGATCCCCAAAGGGCTAATAAATTCGTCAAAAGCTGAAAAGAGCGTCTCTTGACCCCTTGATCCCAGTGGAGGATTAGTGCTTAATATTTATTAACAAAAGGCTCCTGCGCTCCCCTATCAAAAATGCTGATTTTGGCATTATGTGGGAATTCAAAGGGAGTCACCGCAATTTAAAAAGACACTAAAAAACATAAACAACTGGGCAAAACCAGGAGTCAGGAATAAGAAGTTTATCTGGGCTTGATGGCTATATATCAGCCACTTATTAACCAGGGGACATCACCAACCTTTCAAACTACTGGAGGCCAAATTCATGGCAAAAGAACGCCCACCGCTAGAAGAGATGACATTGCGGCAACTACGTAAAGTTGCTAGCGAATATAGCATCTCTCGTTATAGCCGAATGCGTAAATCGCAGCTGCTGGCATCTATTCAAGAAGCTCAGCGCAGCAAAGTTTCTCTCAGCCAATCTCGTTCATTGGAGGCACAGGAAACCGTGGAAGCAGCAAAATTTGAGTTGGGTCAAGTAGACCGTACTGGTGGAACTCTGGCTGATGTTGATGAAGGACTAGCGGATCTGCCTGCAGGCTATGGAGAAAGTCGTATTGTTCTATTGCCCCGTGATCCACAGTGGGCTTATACCTACTGGGATGTGTCCAACGAACACAAAGAAGAACTGCGGCGACAAGGGGGACAACAGCTGGCATTGCGTATTTATGATGTCACCGACATCAACTTGGAATACCAAAGCCCCCACAGCATTCAGGAATATCCGAGTGATGAACTCGCACGCGAATGGTATCTACCAGTTCCAGTGAGCGATCGCGATTATGTCATCGACATCGGTTACCGTTGCGCTGATGGTCGCTGGTTAGTACTGGCTCGTTCTGCACCCGTCCACGTTCCTCCTGTGTATCCTTCCGATTGGATTGAAGACGTCTTCATCACAGTGAACTTTGAAGAAGATTTGCAAGGCAAAACCTTCTATGAACTGGTTCCGCCCACCAAGAAGGTGGCATCCGCTGCTACTAGCAACGCCAACGGCAACGGCAACGGTAACGCCACCGGCAACGCCATTTATGACCAAATCTTTGGCTTGGCTGAGTCTGCCGAAGCACAAAGAGTTGCTGGTTCTCTGTTTGGTTCGATGCAACAGGTTCCTAGTTCTGTCACTCCAGAACAAGCTATCAGTTCCTACGTCTTCCCCTCTGGCGTAGGTATGTGGGCAGTTCCAACCGTGTCCGGTTTAACCGCGTCCGGTGTGGGTATGTCCGGTGCTGGCTTCTCTGGCGACGTACCGATGCGTCCGCGTAAGTTCTGGTTAATTGCTGATGCTGAGTTGATTGTTTACGGTGCAACCGAACCCGATGCAACCGTAACAATTGGCGGTCGTCCCATTAAGCTGAATCCAGATGGTACCTTCCGCTTCCAGATGTCCTTCCAGGATGGTTTGATTGACTATCCGATTTTGGCTGTTGCTGCTGATGGTGAACAAACACGGTCAATTCACATGAAGTTTAATCGTGAGACACCATCTCGCAATACAAATACCAAAGAAGAAGCTGTTTTAGAATGGCTCTCTTAATTTTGGGTTTTTGATTAATTACAATCAGAATAAAAATTTATCCTCCGTTACAGCATAACCGTAGCGGAGGTTTTGTATTTGGGATAATTTTGTTTATGAATGTTGGGTAGCCAACCAGTTGATTAAATCAGTTTCGCTGGAGAAATCTAAAAGCGCTTCTCCCAAATCCTCCAACTGAGGAACTGATAAGCTGCGAATCTGCTCTTGCAACTGAGGGGTAACAGGACCAATGCGGCGTGGAAGCTGACGCAAAATCAGTGCTAGCGCCTCTTGCTTCTTGCCTTTTTGCTCGCCCTTTTGAAGAATATCTTGATAAATTACAGATTCTTGCATAATTTCCTCTCGAAACAATTGTTGAATCAAATTTTTGTCAAACCGCAAACCTGCCAGGATTTGGGTACAAGCCGAGATATTCTGTCGCTCATCGTTTTCCTCAATCATACCGACACCAGCAGCGACTTGTTCTAATAATGTATTTGGGGAGTCGCTACGCGCCAAAGCTGCTAGTGGTAGGAGGGCGGGGTTAGCCAATAATGGTGTTGGGTCTTGCTCCCATATACGGATGACTCGATAGCGGTGTCTAGTGTTTGTATCCACGTACTCTTGCCTAAACACGATTTCTGAGGTTGTTTGCTGCAAAAAAATAACAACTTGCTCAATCTGGCAACCATATTCCCGCTTTAATCGCGTATAGTAATCCAACATCCGAAAATCCATAGCAGGATTAGATGTCGGTAGAGTTTGAAATTCCAAGTGCAGAATAGTATTAATAATTTGTAGAAAAGTGACAGAGTCAGCACGAATAGGTTCTAAACTGAGTTCTGTTTTGAGTATCTCAATCTCGGAGGTCTCAGTTGAAAGTAACCATTTGATAAAATCAGCCGGATATTGTTCGGCGAGATATTTACAGGTGTTGTCGTAGCTCAAGTTAGATTTGTTGTTTAAATAAAGGTTGACATGAGTTAATTATCATTGTCTCATTAACTGTTTATACTTACTGATAGTGAAAATCGGAAAATTATCTAACTATGTCTAAAAATAAATTCATCTGTTTATTGTCTACATTGATAAGCATACTTGTTTGTTTTGCCTGTAAACAGACTTATCAAACTTTAGCGAAAACACAAGTGACACAACAATGTCTGGGAAACAATACAAAGTTCAGTCTAGATTTTTTTAAAACTAATAATCAAGGTAAAAAAGATGGAAGAGGCATTAATCATGTCATTATCTTCAACCCCAAATCAGAAGAATTAGACTTCAAAGTCAATGTTGGTGTATCTCATCGACTTTATGCAAAAGACAATCAAAGTAAACTACGTCAAGAATATGTACCAAAATTATTTCATGAACTGATCACTGATGAAAACGCAAAATTAAACGGACAAACACCTATTGCAGCAATTAATGCTGATTACATAGATATAGATCATAAACCTCAAGGCTTGAATATTTCTCGGGGAATAGAATATTCAGGAGCTTTTAAGAATAAGCGTTCTTCCTTTGGTATATCAGCAGGTCAACCAAAGCAACGTCAGGCTAGCATCCAGGCAGGAAGAAGAAAGGATAATATTCTTAACTATAACTTAGTAGGTGGTAATGGTAGGTTTTATCGCAACGGCAAGTTTAAAGATATCTGTCAAGATTTAGGAGAACTTGCCTGTAAACAAGCAACCAATCGCTCTATGGTAGCTACTACTGATAAAGGCTATGTCATTTTGCTAGTTAACGACGCTAAAGCTAATTCCGATATTGAATTATCTCAGTTGAATCAAGAGCTTTTGCCAGATATGTTTGATAATGTCCTTGAAGGAATTGCTCACAATAATTGTTTGGGCAAGATTCAAGAGGGAATGTTATTTGATGGAGGTATGTCTCCTGGATTGTACTACAACAAAAAAATGTATGTAGAAAACTTAGGACCAATTGGTTCGGTATTTTTAATTTATAGGAAATCTCATAATAATTAATCAACAAATAGTATAGCTGTGAATTAATAATTTTAAATTATAGTAAGTACTTAAAAAACAGCTACGCCAAAAGAGAGACTTGTTGGTAAAGCAGGTCGCATTGCTGCCTGAAAAAGGTACGCTAGAAACTAAAGCAAAAAAAAAGACTATGACACCCTCTGAAATCGCGGATACGCTTAAAGAATTATTTGATGCAGCGTCTATCAATGCTATTACCCCTGGTTCTTGGCAAATAGAAACTGCAAATTTTCGGCTGCTGGTCATGCTTTCGGACGATGAAAGTTGGTTGCGTGTTTTGTTACCCATTATGCCAGCATCTGAGGCTCAACCGTTTATAGAACAGTTTTTAGAAGCAAACTTTGATGATACTCAGGAAGTACGGTACGCCTTGCAGCAAGGGGTTGTGTGGGGGGTGTTTCAGCATAACTGCAATAGTTTAGTCACAGAAGATTTTCGGGATGCGATCGCCCGACTTATTCTTCTCCATCGCACTGGCTTAGATAATGTCTTTAATCGACTGATTGAAAGACGCATTCGCCAAATTATACAGGCAGCAAAACAGCAAGGTCAATCCCTTCAAGCTACTATGCAAAACCTAGATCGCTTTTATGCAGAAGGATTGATGGGCGAGGTCAACCAAACTTCTCAGGCGCGTGAAGAAGTTCTCGCTGCATGGCGGTATCAGTTGGAGCGACTTTGGCCAGAAATAGAATCTTAAAGACTAACCCAACTTTACTACAAGAATGCCCTCCAAATTGTCTTTTAGAAAATCTCAGAGTATCAGCTTTTTTTGTCCTAAAAATTGAAAGTCATCACTTCACTGTTTTCTGAAAAAGTTAAAGCCCCTGGCTTTAGACATATTATATTAATTTTGAATTGTTATGACTCAATCTACAGAACAATCTAGCAACAAGCGAGTGCATCTTCACTACTTAGATGGCTTACGTGGACTGGCAGCATTATACGTCGTATTCTCTCACCTTTGGGAATTACAGGAAAATAATGTACCTAGCTTATGGCTTGTTGCTACCAAAATTTTCCGATATGGGCTGTTCAGTGTCTCAGTCTTTATTGTTCTTTCTGGATACTGTCTGATGCTGCCGGTGGTTCGCTCTCAAACAGGTCAGATTTCAGGAAGTTTGCTCTCTTACTTGAAGAAGCGATCGCGAAGAATTCTGCCGCCTTATTATGCTGCTCTTTTTACATCCATTATTGTTGGTTTAGTAATAACAATTTTGGTGAAATTCCAAATTTTCCCCTGGAATGATAATTTGTGGGGTCATTTTTCTCGTAATTTCACATTTGGTGATGTCTTTTATCACCTGTTACTCATTCACAATTTGACACCTGGAGATAAACTCTTTCATATCAACGGTCCATTGTGGAGCGTAGCCACAGAATGGCAGATATACTTCATTTTTCCTCTGGTATTACTGCCTATATGGCGGCGTTTGGGTTTATTTTCAGTTGTCATTATCGCCTTCATCTTAGGACTAACACCCCATTATTTACTACATGGATCGATAGACTTAGCGCATCCTTGGTATGTAGGTTTGTTTGCCTTAGGAATGGCTGCCGCAGACATAGGATTTTCTCAAAAGCAGTCAAAGATGCGAATGAGAAATTTGTTACCGTGGGGTTGGCTTGCCACAATATTTTTTGGGCTAGCATTGGTTGCTGACTCGCCAAAATATGGGATAGCAATAATGTGGATTACTGACAGTTTTGTTGGCTTGGCTACTGCCTGTTTGCTAATCTACTGTACTAATTGTGTGATTGATAGTAAACCAACACCTTTCGTCTTGCGAGTGTTTCAATCTCCTTGGGCAGTTGCTCTAGGTACATTCTCGTACAGTCTCTATCTGATTCACGTTGTAGTGATGACTCCAGTGAATCAGTATCTACACAGCTTACATCTTTCCCCTCTTCAAATAAATGTCATATTATATGTAGTAAGTCCCCTATCGTCTTTGCTAGTCGCATATTCATTTTACATAGTCTTTGAGCGACCGTTTATGTCCAATTTTTTACAAAAACGGAAAGTTAAAGATGCAATCATTTCAAGCTATTCACCAAACAGTGGACAAAGCTAGACATCTAGTTCTATCACTGGACAGATAGCCAGCCTAAGTCTTAAATGACTACGTTTTGAGGGTCACGACACCTACAGGTACTTTCCAGCCCGTAGCGCTGTCGTCAATCATTAAACATGTGTATTTGGTTAAGGAAGTGTGATTGACATAACAAGCCTTCAAAACATTGGCGTTAGCGAAGCGGAACCTCTTAGGTTCGGAAAACATTACCCGAAAGGAGGCTCTTTATGAGCAAAGTATTCGTACTTGACACAGATAAAAGACCACTAAATCCAATTCATCCAGCTACAGCAAGACAGCTTTTGAGAAATCAAAAAGCAGCAGTGTTGAGAAAATTCCCGTTCACAATCATTCTTAAAGAATCATGTCCAGAAATACCAACACAACCATTAAGAATCAAGATTGATCCAGGTTCAAAAACTACAGGGATAGCTATAGTAAACGATATCACTGGTGTTGTTGTCTTTGCAGCAGAACTTCAAGATAGAGGTTTTGCGATCAGAGAATCTTTAACTTTTCGTAGACAGTTGCGTAGAAGTAGGAGAACAAGAAAAACGCGGTATCGTCAACCTCGGTTTAATAATAGAAAACGTCCAGATGGATGGCTACCACCAAGTCTAATGAGTCGTGTTTACAATATTGAAACATGGGTGAAACGACTAGTTAAACTTGCGCCAATCACGTCTATTTCTCAAGAGTTAGTTAGGTTTGACACACAGTTGATGCAAAATCCTGCCATTCAAGGCAAGGAATATCAACAAGGTACGATTCAGGGATATGAGACTCGTGAGTATTTACTAGAAAAGTTTGGTAGAAAGTGTGCATACTGTGACAAGCAAGACTTACCCTTACAGATCGAACACATTCATCCGCGATAATATCGGAGGTTCAAATAGAATCTCAAATCTGACATTAAGTTGTGAAAAATGCAACATCAAGAAGGGGACTAAAGACATTAAAGATTTCCTTAAAAAAGATCCTGAACGCTTGAAAAAAATTGAAGCACAAGCTAAAAAACCTCTTGTCGATACTACGGCAGTTAACTCAACTAGATTCAAGTTACTTGAAGTATTAAAATCTACTGGTTTGCCAGTAGAAACAGGTAGCGGTGGGTTAACAAAGTTCAATAGAACAAAACTAGCATTACCCAAGACTCACTACTTTGATGCCGCGTGTGTTGGTTTATCAACGTCGAACAAGCTAGTTATTAAAGGCATGAAACCTTTAATAATAAAAGCTACTGGGCATGGCTACCGACAAATGGCTGTAACCGATAAATTTGGTTTCCCTAAAAGCCACAAAACTAATAGTAAGTTTCATTTTGGATTTAGGACGGGCGATATTGTTAAAGCAGATGTCCCCAAAGGGAAAAATGCAGGTATTCATATAGGTAGAGTTTCCACCCGTAAGACTGGTCAATTTGACATAAACACTGGCTCAAAAACCTTGCAAATCATCAATCATAAGTACTGCATGGTATTACAACGTCATGATGGTTATTTGTATTCGTTGTCCAATGTTGTCCACTAAATCTCCGATGAGAGGTGATCCGATCGCTAAATAGTCTAGATTGACGGCATTCCGAAGCCATTCAACACTCTGTCAAAATTTATTATCCGTCAAAAACGCCCGAAACCGCATGAGTAGGGGAGTACCCGTGAAGCCGATAAAGGCTGCGTTGGGTAATGCGGTTCGCATATTTCCGGCAAAGCTGGAGAGCATGACGATGCCGTTGTACCAGAACAGTTGGGGGATTTCTTTTCGGTAGTCGCAGAAGTTGTTTTGGTAGGCAATTCGACTCGTTCCCTAGAGGCTTTGAGTTCGATGAAAATGAGGGGAATGCCGTTAACAAAACCGATTAAGTCGGTGCGTCGGGTGTACATTTCCCCGGCAATCCAGAATTGGGAGGCGAGGAAGAAGTCGTTGTTGGTGGGGGGTTGCCAGTCGATGACGGTGACGTTTTCGGTAATGTCTTCGCCGTCGTCGTTGCGGTAGGTGACTTTTACTGCTCTAAAAAACTTACCTAAACCTAGTTAAACTGGATTTAGCGTTTTCTTCCCGCTTCAACCAAGGGAGTCGGCTCCACGCCAGTCGCCTCAACGGGGGGAACCCCCGCACGGCGCTGGCTCTTCTTGTCAACGGGCGTAAATTCCGCTCAAGCCAAGCGTATTTTATTTGGTGGGGCATTTTCAAGATTAATGGATGCATTTTCATCACGGTCTTGAGAATGCCCACATTTTTTGCAATGAAATACACGGTCAGAAAGTTTCATATCTTGAATATGACCACAACAGGAACAAGTTTTAGAGCTAGGATACCAACGGTCTACAAGTTCTACTTTTGTTCCATAATGAGCCTGCTTGTAAACAAGCTGACGACGTATTTCATAAAAACAGTTATTACTAACCGCCGCCGCCAATTTACTATTTGCAATCATGCCGGATACGTTAAGATCCTCTATCCGAATATTGTATGCTTTGCGACTCAAATCAGTAGTGATCTTCTGCGTTACATCTTGACGAATATTAGAGATGCGTAGGTGCTGGCGAGACAATCTGACGTAGTATTTTTTAGCTTTGTTAGAGGGGAAAATTTGAAGTTTTTTATTACCTAAAACTTTGTTACGATTATGCCACTGGAGCTTACCGAGCTTGCTTTTCGCCCGAATTGTGGTAAGAGGCATATCGTACTTGCTGCCATCACTAACAGTCGCTAAGCATTTGACTCCCAAATCTACCCCTACTCTTTGAGTAGGGTGAATGATGGGAGGTATCTTCTGTGCGCCCAAAACGAAAGAAACGAACCATTTATCCGCAGTTCTCGAAACCGTAAAAGTTTGAGAACTACAGATAAAATTGATTCGCTCTTTAAGTCTAAATGTTTTTAATCCAGGCAGTTTAATATGCTTCCCGGCAAGAATTGTCACTCGATTAGTGAAAGGAAGAGGAGGTTTACCTTTTTCTGGATATACCCCTGCTGTTTTATAAACAGTAAAGGAATCTCCTGTTTTCTTCGATTTTTTCTTTGGGAATTGTGCTAATCCTTCTCGCCACCGAGAAACAGCGTTCTTCAAGTCAATAAATGCAGACTGATAAATAGTTGACGGATATTTTTTCATCCAACTATTTTCAGGTTTTTGTATCGTGACTTGAGTAAATACTTTCTTGATGGCGTCTATTCGTTTAGAATCGCTAGCCTTTACTTGTGTAAATTGCCAGCTAACAACCAATAAGTCTAAACCAAAGTTGTAGACTAGTCTCTTAAATCCAGCCATGCCGCGCATTTGAGAGATTTCTTTGTTATTTAGTTTTAGCTCTCTTTTTATGGCGTACATAGCTAAACTTATTTCAAATCATCCAATTATACGAAGTTGCCAAAGTTCGTATTGTTTGGAGTTAAGCTCCTACTGGACTGCCTTCAAAGCAAATAATACGACCAAAGACAACTTGGTATTATATCAGATTCCTTGCACGGATCTATACCATCAACTATTTTCTTTACAATTCCCCTACTTTCTACAGGAAAAACTTCCCCATACTAAAGAAGTATAAGTAAGTTTAGCAAAGTTTTTCGCTATTTAATTTTGCTCTATCTTTGAGGCGATCGTAAATTTCCCGGTTGGCGTTGGCAAGGGTGAGGGCGCTTCTGTCGCGGGTAAGTTCTTCAACAGCAAGGGTGATGGCTTATTTGGGGAGGTGGGGGTTAAGTTTTTCTAGGGCTGGACGCAGTTTGGAGATTAGCACTACCTCGCTTCTGGTTTCTCGCCCTAATCTAGTGGTTCCGCTATTCCATTCGTTGTAGCAGTTGGCGGTGGTGTAGCTGAGTTGTTGAAATAGGGCGATGATTTCGAGTTCTAATGCTTCTTCTGAGTCGGGGTGAGGTGGGGTCATGGGTTTAATTACAACTCTCGAATAATTGCATCTGGGAATAGTTTCAGAAATGCTTCGTTAATTAGCGACTTCTCGAATTCAGTAAGTTTATTTGTGCAACTTTCTTCTACTTTTTTCCTAGCTGGAGTTGCATAGAAGCTTAGTTTGACATTATTGGCATCTAACAGTTGTAATTTTCTTGCGTAAGGAATCCTATCTAACCTAGCTCTTACCATCGGGTCAAGTTTTTCTCTTAATTCCTGGTTTCTCTTTGCACCACCTCCACCTCGTATTCTTAGCATTTAAAAATCCTCCTTGATGATGACAATTCTCTCCGTTTCAGGCATTCTCTAAATCTGACAAAAGTTCTTCTTCGTAAGGTCAATCATGGCGACTTCATAACGATGTAAATTAAGGAGAGTTGATTAGGAGTTGGTGTGACATAGTGTTTACTTTTAAATTACTTAGCTCAGGTTTGCAGCATTATTTGCCTAATTCCTTTAAGAACACCCATAATGTCATAAAGTTGATTGCGGTGGGGGAGAAGCAGGGAGAAAATATTGGATAAGTCGTATTGAGGGTTATCTTGAATCAAGAGTTTAATAAATTGGAATTCATCGCCGTTTGTGATTAATCCATAGACGGGGCGTTCTCGGTTGGGGTTCCCCATCATGTAAGTGAGGGCTTGGGGTAAGGCGATGGAGAAGGCGATGGTTGATTTGGATTCGACAACTAATACCCAGAGTTGCTGTTGAATAATCAGGGTATCGATGCGTCCTCGCAGCAGTTCGTCTCTGTCTTCTAGAAGGAGTTCGACTTCGGGTTCTGTGGTAACAAAGAAGGGTTCGTCGTATAAACTGGCTAGGGTTAATAAGGGGGAGATGACTAAATGATTGATTGTTCCTTCTGCTAAGGAACCGCGTTCTCTATGGCGCAAAAATCGGTTTCTAATTTGGTCTAATGTGGCTATTTCAGAGTCGGTTAGTTTGGGTAAGTCTTGCGTAAACTCTGAGGAGAATTGCTCATTGGTTGTTGGAGTCAGATTGAATCTTTCCCGGAGGTCAAGTAAGCTGGTGATTGTTTTTGATATAGGTTTTGTCTGTACCATTTTTATCCTAGCTTTGTAAGTTGATGTTACGATTTTAAGCTTGATTAGGGAGAGTTGGAGTTTAAGGTGCTATTTCTCCGGTGTTGATTTCGAGGTTTTCTACGTCGATTTCGCGTGAGATGAGTTTAGGGAGGAGTAAGTCGCGGGTTTGGCAAAGGTTGATGTTCTTTGAGTAAAGTGATTGTTTCAATTTCAAAACATCATTAATTATTTTGCCGAATTTATTAATCCAGTCAGGACTAGGATAAAGAATTTTGATGTTTCTCTGATTGGTGATACTTATAAATTTTCGGGTTGATTGCTCAGATTGCCCATCGCAATCATCACATCCACCGCTCCCCATATCCGTAAGAATGGTCGCAAAAGAGGTAAGCAAAACTACATCTGTGTCAACTGCATTGATTTAAGCTGCAACGGTCAGACTCATGCTAAACCGTCTCACTTCTTAAGATTTACTTTATAAATCACCTGTTAAAGGTAATCTCAAAATTAGGGAGTTATTAAACTAAGTTGTACGTTTACCTATGGACATCATTCAAATTCTTCAGCAGGACTATCAAAGATTTCCAGAGAATCAGACATATAGCATCTACGCTCAAGACGTTTATTTTCAAGACCCGCTCAACAAATTTCGTGGTGTTGAGCGCTACAAGCAGATGATTAAATTCATCAAGACTGTGTTTTTAAATACCAAAATGGACTTGCATGAGATTAATCGTGTAGGAGACACAATCAAAACTGAGTGGACACTCAGCTGGAATACCCCCCTTCCTTGGAAACCACGCATTTCTATCTCTGGCTCGAGTGAATTGCGCCTCAACACTCAAGGTTTGATTGTTTCCCACATAGATTATTGGCATTGTTCCCGCCTAGATGTGCTCAAACAGCATTTATTCTCCTTAAAAAGTCCATAATGTAAATAAGTGTAAATAATTCTCAGCTAGGACAAAACCATCGATGCGCGTAATTTTAATGACAGGCAAAGGCGGTGTGGGAAAAACCTCCGTAGCCGCCGCCACTGGACTCCGTTGTGCAGAACTGGGTTATCGTACACTTGTTTTGAGTACAGATCCAGCTCACTCTCTAGCAGACAGTTTTGACCTAGAACTGGGACACGCACCGAAACAAATTCGCCCCAATTTGTGGGGTGCGGAACTGGATGCACTACTAGAACTAGAGGGAAACTGGGGTTCTGTAAAGCGCTACATCACCCAAGTTTTACAAGCACGCGGTTTAGACGGAGTGCAGGCGGAAGAATTGGCTATTCTACCAGGCATGGATGAGATTTTCGGCTTGGTAAGAATGAAACGCCATTACGATGAAGGGGAGTATGACGTTTTGATTATTGACTCAGCTCCTACCGGCACAGCCCTGCGTCTGTTGAGTTTACCAGAAGTTAGTGGCTGGTATATGCGCCGTTTTTACAAACCTTTTCAAAATATTTCTGTAGCACTTAGACCTTTAGTTGAACCTTTTTTTAAACCAATTGCTGGGTTCTCTTTACCAGACAAAGAGGTGATGGACGCACCTTACGAGTTTTATCAACAAATTGAAGCTCTGGAAAAAGTATTAACAGATAACACTCAAACCTCGGTGCGCCTCGTCACCAACCCGGAAAAGATGGTGATTAAAGAGTCTCTTCGCGCCCATGCATATCTAAGTTTGTATAACGTTGCCACGGATTTAGTCGTCGCAAATCGCATTATTCCCGAAGCTGTGCAAGACCCTTTTTTCCAGCGTTGGAAAGAGAATCAACAGCAGTATCGCCACGAAATTCATGAAAACTTTCATCCTCTACCTGTTAAGGAAGTTCCGCTTTTCTCTGAGGAAATGTGTGGTTTGGATGCCTTAGAACGTCTTAAGGACACGCTGTATAAGGATGAAGACCCAACTCAGGTTTATTACAAAGAAAACACAATTAGAGTTGTGCAAGAGAACAATCAATACAGCTTGGAATTATACTTACCTGGCATTCCTAAAAACCAGGTTCAATTAAGTAAAACCGGAGATGAGTTAAACATTACTATTGGTAATCACCGCCGAAATTTGGTTTTGCCACAAGCTTTGGCAGCCCTCCAACCCGCAGGAGCAAAAATGGAAGAAGACTATCTCAAAATTCGTTTTGCTGCGGTGTGAAAATGAGTTAGAGTTCAAGGTTGGAATTATGAATTATGAATGATAAAAACTTCATAATTCATAATTTATATTCTTATTTGAGATGAACCGCTTTACGCCTCATAACCTATGTAATGAAAGTGCATGCACTTTCATTACACCCATAGAATTATCACTTCTAATTTCTCAGTTGAACAGGCATAGCTAAATAAGTCATCTTCAAACCACCGAGTGGCGTGAAAATCACTGGAGTCAAGTTTCCATTTAGCTGCATTTTAATTTCAGTAGAGGGTAACTCTTTTAAGCCTTCCATCAAATACTTAATATTGAAGGCAATATCTATATCTTCTCCCAATATCTGTGCTGGCATTAACTCTCTTCCATTACCAACATCTTGAGCTTCACAGGATATAGTAATTTCCTGCGCGTCGCTGTCTACGCTAACCTTAACGACATTATTTTTTTGATCTGCAAACACACTAATCCGCTCTAGAGCGCTCAAAAATTGTTTCCTATCTAAAATCAATTCCCGTTGAAATTGTCGAGGGATAAGTTGATGGTAAGCTGGATACTGTCCTTCAAGAGTGCGGCTTGTCAAACGTTGATTTTGCCACTCAAAAACAACTTGACCTTGGTCAAAATACAACGCTACAGGTTCATTTTGTGAGTTATTATGAGTCAGCATCCGTGCAAGTTCTCTTAAAGCTCTGGCTGGTACTGTCACTTCTAACTGAGTTTCAGTGTTTGTATCTGGACTTTCGTTAGTCGTTTGCACAACTGCTAGGCGATGTCCGTCGGTTGCTGCAAACTCAAGTGTGTCTTGTTGAAGTGTTAAATGCACTCCAGTGAGAACCTGTTTCGTTTCATCTGCACTAGTTGCAAACAGAGAACCTCGCAAGCCCTCAATTAATGTACCAGCAGGAATGTGTAGCGCTTGAGCATTTTCGATAACAGGGAGTTCTGGAAACTCTTCTGCTCCCATTGCTCGTACTTGATAACGCCCACTCTTGGGTGTCAGTGTAACAATTGAGCCTTCCCCGCCTAAGGTGTCACCTGTAGCTGATTCGTCTTCTAGAGTGATTTCACCCTCTGGAAGACGAGCAGTAATATCATTGAGCAGTTTAGCGGGAATCGCAATTGTTCCAGAGTGCAACACCTCAGCGCTAAAACTAGTGCGGATACCCAAACTGAGGTCAAAGGCTGTTAAGCTGACTTGGTTATTTTCAGCATCCGCTTGTAACAGAACATTAGCAAGTACCGGATGCGTTGGGCGTGAAGGTACAGCACGGCTTGTGAGTGAGAGATGAGTACTGAGGTCGCTTTGGGTGCAAACTAATTTCATGGTGAACTTTGGCTTCTGTGTTGGATATGTTAGCACCACTCAGATGGGTGTTGGGTAGTTCATTAGTCGCACCTGTGGAAATTGTGGAAAACTTAGATGCAGGTCTATTTGAAAGATTCTTTCGCAAGTCCTCACCTGTGGAAAACTTGTGGAAAAGCCGAGGGTATTTTCCACAGAGTATTTATACTTAAATAAAGTTTTCCACTATAACTCTCAAGTTTTCCACAGATTTATTGGGAGTTTTCCACAAAAAATAAAAAAACTTTCACTTATGTAATCTTATCTTAAAGGTTTTTTAGAGTTAGCTTAACATTAGAAATTATTTGTTGCTTGTGGAAAACTCAATATTTTGTTTCTCTATTTCCCGATAACTAAACACCCCTTTTTAAGGTTAATATGATTTTTTGGGACGGCTAGCCATGTTAATGCGATCGCTCAATTGGCGCAGCGTTTGTGCCAAATTTTGATCTGTTTGTTGCAGTTGAGTAATTTTTTCACAGCTGTACATCACAGTTGTATGGTCTTTCCCACCAAATTCTTCTCCTATTCTAGGCAAACTCAGATCCGTGTGTTTCCGCATAAGATACATTGCGATTTGACGCGCCCAGCTAATCTCTCGTCGCCGTGAATTGCCTTTAAGGTCTTCTATTGGTACATCAAAAACTTCAGCTATCACTGTTAAAATTCCTTCTGGTGTAGCTTCTCCCTTCTGGGTTGGCGGTTCTAAAATGGGTGCAAGATTTTCCACCGTCATCGGTAGACCCCAAATAGAAATATACGCTAGCGCTCGAATCAATGCTCCTTCCAACTCTCGAATATTAGAAGTGTAGTGAGAAGCAATATACTCAACGACATCCCTGGGGAGACGAATATTTTCATACTCAGCTTTTTTTTGTAAAATCGCCATTCTCGTTTCTAAATCGGGCGGCTGAATATCAGCAATTAACCCCATAGAAAATCGAGAACACAGACGTTCTTGCAACTGAGGAATCTGGTTGGGAGGGCGGTCAGAAGCTAAGACGACTTGCTTGCCTGCTTCATGTAAAGTATTAAAAGTATGGAAAAATTCTTCTTGGGTATATTCCTTACCCTCAATAAACTGAATATCATCCACTAAAAGGACATCAGCAGCACGGTAATGCTCACGGAAACTTTGCATACTGTCCTTGCGGATAGCAGTAATTAAATCATTAGTAAATTGCTCAGTAGAGACGTAAAATATTCTTGACTCTGGACAAATTTCCAATCGATAGTGACCGATCGCCTGCATAAGGTGAGTTTTCCCTAAACCGACGCCACCACACAAGAATAAGGGATTAAACTCTCTACCAGGATATTCAGCAACTGCTAACGAAGCAGCGTGAGCCATACGATTGTTAGCACCGACTACGAATCGCGAGAAAACATACTTGGGGTTTAATTCTGGAGTTTTTAGTCCGTTTTGAGGAAGCGTTTCTGGAATACTGGTTTGATCCGGGAATCGAGAAGAAACTTCTTCACTGACAGGAGATTCATCATTGGTAACAGTTATATAAATATCTACCGGATAACCAAGAATATCTTGTACGACATGAGCGATCGTTTTTATGTAATATTTCTGTAACCAATTGCGAGCAAATGGGTTGGGAGTGCAAATCACCAAACAATTATTTTCCAATCGCTGTGCACTCGCAGTTTTAATCCAAGTTTCAAAGGTGGGACGGGATAGCTCTAATTGTAAGCGCTCTAGTACCTGACTCCACAGATTTTCTATGGCTATTTCCATGATTTACCACCAATGCGAGTGCGATCGTCACAATAATTGAAGAGATGGGCAAGCGCCAATCGGAGCAAACTATCCTCGCGCACCACCTAATAAGCTTTTGAGTTGTCATCATTCTTGGACTTCCCCCGGTAGCCAAGATTCTAACACCCACTGATTCATACGGAGAAGCAAAGACACATGAAAACAAAAGACCATGGTTTTCAGCCTAAAAATATTGTTGCAGGGGGTTTGCCCCATCTGGTCATACTCCTAAGTAGTGTAGCAGTGATATCTATTGGGGGTTGTTCCATACCTGCTGCTAAGCTGGATGCGGGAAAATCAGATGCTCAGCTTCAAACACCTGTCAAAAGGACAATTGATACCACCTCCACAAATGTGTCCATCGTCCCATCGTCCAATAATCCTAACTTCGTTGTTGGAGTTGTCCAAAAAGTTGGACCTGCAGTTGTTCGTATTGATGCTGCTAGAACAGTAGTTTCTCGGGTGCCAGAAGATTTTGACGATCCATTTTTCCAACGGTTTTTTGGCTCGCAACCTAGAGAAAGAGTAGAACAAGGTAGCGGTTCTGGGTTCATTATTAACTCAAGTGGTCAAATTTTAACGAATTCCCATGTCGTGAACGGTGCTGATATTGTCAAGGTAAAACTCAAAGATGGTCGCTCTTTTGACGGACGTGTCATGGGTGAAGACCCGGTGACGGATGTTGCTGTGATTAAAATAGAAGCAAATAACTTGCCAACTGTTTCTTTGGGTAACTCTGAAGTTTTGCAACCAGGGGAAGCGGTGATTGCCATTGGTAATCCTCTTGGTTTGGATTATACTGTGACATCTGGTATTATCAGCGCTATAGGTCGTTCTAGCAGTGACATCGGTGTTACTGACAAGCGTGTTGATTTCATTCAAACCGATGCTGCTATTAATCCTGGTAACTCTGGGGGACCACTGCTGAATGCTCGTGGAGATGTCATCGCTATGAATACTGCAATCATTCGCGGCGCTCAAGGCTTGGGATTTGCTATTCCTATTAGTACGGCACAGAAGATTGCTCAGGAATTAATAGCAAAAGGTAGAGTAGAACATCCTTATTTAGGTATTCAAATGGTGACTTTGAATCCAGAAGTTAAGGAAAAAGTTAAGTCTAGATTAGGAATTAATTTGGCAACAGATAAGGGAGTTTTATTAGTTGATGTTGTGCCGCGTTCTCCGGCAGCCTCCGCTGGACTGAAAGAAGGTGATGTGATTCAAAGCATTGAAAACCAGTCAGTCTCTACAATAGAAGAAGTACAAAAAATAGTCGAAAATAGTAAAATTGGTTTTCCTGTAAAATTACAAGTATTACGCAATGGACAAACAACACAAATAGCAGTTAAACCTGCACCTTTACCAGTTAGGCGTCGAAGTTAAATTATTATAAATTATGAAATATGAATTATAAATTAAAAATTATTCTAATTTATAATTCATAAATTTTACCTATACGTAGGAGTTTTGATTTCTATGGGTGAATTGTTACCAATAATTCAATTAGGCGATCCAATACTGCGGCAAAAAGCTACAATGGTAGAAAATATCAATGATGAGCGTATTCAGAAACTCATTGACGACTTAACCGCGACAGTTGCTCAGGCTAACGGTGTTGGTATTGCTGCACCTCAAGTTGCCCAATCCTGTCGTTTATTTATCGTTGCCTCTCGCCCTAATCCCAGGTATCCCAACGCTCCGTCCATGGAACCAACTGCAATGATGAATCCCAAAATCCTTGCTTCTTCAACGGAGATAGTTAAAGGTTGGGAAGGTTGTTTGTCTATTCCTGGGATTAGAGGATTAGTTCCAAGATCGCAAGCAATTGAAGTAGAATATACAGACCGAAATGGTAAACTACAAAAGCAAGAATTTAGTGATTTTGTAGCTCGTATATTTCAACACGAGTATGACCATCTCGACGGTATCGTCTTTTTAGATAGGCTAGAAAGTACTTTGGACATAATCACAGAGCAAGAATATCAGAAAAGAGTGATTAACAACACTTAAGTATTAATAATTCTAAAGAGTGATAAATTGCCTGGAATTTTAAGTTACATTTAACCTATTGTTAACCATCTGGCTTGACGCAGTTATCGGGTAAATGACCAAAACTCTCAGTAGTCGCGAGAGATTAAGTCCTCGGGAGCAAAAGCTTGTCGATTTAATCTCAGATCACCAACAAGATCATCAACAAAGCGATGAATCAAGTGAAACTACCAGCAAATCTGTTGCAGAATCAGTTGCACAATCAACTGTGCAACCACCTGTAGGTGGATTGCATATTGTTCATGCAACAGCAGGGCGCGTCCGAATCCGTGCTACTGACGGTAGTCATAACTCGAAACTTGAAACCATCAGTCAAAATTTAAGAAAGCAAGATGGGGTGAGGGAAGTATCCGTTAATGATCAAACCGGCAGTTTAGTCGTTAACTTTGATGAAAATAAACTGTCCTTGCCCCAGATGTTGGAGAGACTCCAGCAATTTGACATACACCAATTGGCAGCTTCGGATCAAGCAGAAAGCAAACAAGACCCTTTTGCTGCATGGAAATCTGCTGATTTTTGGAAAGAGCAGGGCATTTCGTTTATTCCCATGTTTACAGGATTAGCAGTCACTGGGGGATTGGGAATCAGCGGTTTGCCATCGATTCCGGTTTACATGATTACGGCAAATGCAACTCGTCGGGTCATTGACTCTCTTAAGCCTCAAGTTGCAGCATCACAAATCAAGAAAAATTCTCAAAAAGCTTCGGAAACAAAACCCAATAAAACTGACCAACCTTCATCATCAAAAGTGCAGCAAACATTTCCCATCAAAACTGAAAAGTCAACAAATGTTGTTGACAAGGTTAACGACGTAGCAGCAGAGCGTGGAAAAATTGCTTATAGCGTTGTTCATGCCATTCCAGGACGTATCAGGTTTAATGTGCCGCGAGTTGTCCGTGATCGCGCTTATGCGCGGCGACTTGAGAGGTTACTGAAAACCGATTCTAAAGTGACAAGCGTGCGTGTGAATTGCGATGCAGCATCAATTGCGATCGCCCACAAAGCAGGTGAGATACCAGTGTCCTATTGGGTTGGTTTGATGGAGTTGGCTGACAAAACAATCCCTGAAACAACACCTGTAAACACAACACCTGTAAACACAACAACAGAGCAACCGCTTCCACCAAATCAGCTTGTAGAACCAGCAGGATCAACAACAGCACAACAGCAACCAATCGAAACAGCCAGTATATGGTCTGATTTCAAGACTCCGGCTCTTTCTACGGCTCTATCGTTTCTGGCGAACTTTCCGTTAGACTCAGTTCCCGACTCAGGAACATTGGAGGACAAAAATGGCTGGTTCAACCTCGCAATTAACACTGCACTCAAGTAAGAAGTCTCAGGAAATAGAAATAGTAGACGAAGAGACTCATTCTCCAATAGCAAAGCCACACTCTGCGGTTTATTACAGCATTACCCATGCACTTCCAACCAGAGTAGGATTTTGCATTCCTCGGATATCCGAAGATCGAGAATATGTGCAGCGCTTGCAGAATTTGCTCGCTTGTGTGCCTTGGATAATCACTCAGCAAATCAATTACATGGCAGGGTCTATTGTCATTACTTACAAATCTGGTATTATGTCAGATTCTGAGATTCGTCTGTATTTGGCTAATCTGATTCAATCTGCTAGCAACCCAGAAGAGACAATGCCAGCAACCGAAAAGCCAGTGACTTCATCCTCTGCATCTCAAAGATCTGCTCGTAAGAGTGTTGTACAAGAAAAAGAGAATGGTTATGAAACTGTGAGTGCGGGCGTCTCGTCTGATCCCCGATCAGTTGGGATGGGAGTATCCTTGCAATCCAAATCAGAGAGGGCGGGAGTATCCCTAGGATTGGAATTAAAAGGGGCGGGCAAGATGCTCCGAAGTTTGCTCAACGGGGGGAACCCCCGCACGCAACTTCTCTCCACCCCACAAGACCAGTTCAATCATGATGTTGGCAAAACTCATCAAACAGTAAAGCAACCAGCAACAGTGACGTATAGCATTGCTCATGCAATTCCAGGTCGAGTGCGTTTTCGCGTGCCTCGAATAGCTAAAGACTCAAAATACGTTCAACGGTTGGAGGCGTTGCTCAAAGCAGATCCTGTTGTCACTGGCGAGCGCGTTAATAACGCGGCAGCTTCAATTGTGATTACCTACAAGTCTGGAGCAATGCTCAATTCCCAAAAGCGTTCTTTGAGCCTTTTGGAACAAGCCGTATCATATCTATCGAGTCTGATTCAATCTGCTGCTGGGGATACTGTTGTTGCCATAAATTAACCAGAAGATAGGCAAGCCGTCGCTTGAAAGTAGGATGTATGGGTGTCACTTTAACAGTGAACAGTGAACAGTAAACAGTTATCAGTATTTTCAGTTATCAGTGACCAGTTATCACGTACCAGCGGGTTCCTCACTGCGGCTGGTAACTGTTCACTGTTTACTGATTCGTCCCCCACCCCCTTAATACACCCTATCTGTGTCTTGCACAGCAGGCTTGAAAAATTCAATTTGAACAATTTTTGTATGAGAGAGAACAAAAAGAAATGGCAGAAGTTAGTGTGCAAATACCGCCCTCCCGAGGTTATGTTTCCGAAGTCGCTGTAGCAGCAAAAAATGGGAAGGCTTCTTTAGTTGAGAGGAATGGACACTCGCAGGTTCAGTCTCCCAAAGTTCCATACAGCGTTGTGCATGCGATCGCCGGAAGGATGAGGTTGCGCGTACCTCGTCTGCGTTCTGATACGGACTATGCACAGCGCCTGGAAATGTTGTTGGAAGCTGATTCGCTTGTGACAAGTGTCCGGATCAAGCCAGCGGCGGCGTCAGTGACAGTCACTTATCAACCCAACAAAGTTTCAGATGCTAAGATCCGGTCGCATCTGAGCTATTTGATCCAAGCAGCTAGTGAAGTTATTGTTCTCAAACAATCCAAGCCACAAGCTGCGTCTGATGAAGAAGAAAAATCTTGGCCTGGGATGCAACTTTCGGCTATAGCTACGGCTTTAGCTGTATTGGGTGGACCGCTGGGATTTACTATTCCGCCTGTTATGGTGGCGGGAAGTATCGCCCTTGCTACATTGCCGGTTGTCAAACGAGCTTGGGAGGGGATCTGGGTTGACCGCAAACTGAATATTGACTTTCTGGATTTTATGGCGATCGCCATTACCACAGTCCAAGGTCAATTTCTCACGCCTGCACTGATGCTGAGTTTAATTGAAGTTGGGGAGAACATACGCGATCGCACAGCTCGTTCTTCGGCTAAGCAAACTCTGGATCTGCTGAGTTCCCTCGGACAGTTCGTCTGGGTTGAGCGTGACGGTGAAAAGGTGCAAATTCCCATTCAAGATGTGCAGCGAGGGGATACGGTGATTGTTTACCCTGGCGAACAAGTGCCAGTTGACGGTACTATCTTGCGGGGTAAAGCCCTATTGGATGAGCAGAAACTCACCGGTGAGTCGATGCCCGTCTTGAAGAAAAAGGGACAAACCGTTTATGCCTCAACTCTCATGCGTGAGGGACGAATTTATATTTTGGCGGAACGGATAGGTAACGACACCTGTGCTGGACAGAGCATTAAGTTAATGCAAGAAGCTCCTGTCCACGATACCCGCATGGAAAACTATGCCTTGAACATTGCTCAAAAAGCAGTTGTGCCAACATTGCTACTGGGTGGGGCAGTATTTGCCGTAACTCGCAACCCAGCACGGGCAGCCAGCGTCTTGACCCTAGACTTTGCCACTGGAATTCGTGTATCAGTTCCAACAACGGTTTTGGCAGCACTAACTTATGCAGCACGGCGCGGTGTTCTCATTCGTAGCGGACGCGCCTTAGAAAAACTGGCAGAAGTTGACACCATAGTGTTTGATAAGACAGGCACACTGACTCAAGGTGAAGCGGCTGTTGTTGGTGTCGAAAGTCTTAATCCGGCAACATCAACGACGCGAGTGCTGGAACTGGCTGCTGCTGCCGAACAGCGTCTAACTCACCCAGTGGCAGAGGCAATTGTGCGCTACGCCCAAACGCAGGGAATCGAAGTTCTGCCCCGTAGCAAGTGGGACTATCAACTTGGTCTGGGCGTGAAAGCAGAAATTGATGGGGAGACTGTTTACGTAGGCAGCGAGCGCTATCTGCGTACTGAAGGCATTGAGATGGATCTCAATGGGCACCAAAAGCAAGCAACTTCAATGATTTATGTTGCTAGTAATGGTCAACTTCAAGGTAGAATAGAGTACAGTGACATACTGCGTCCAGAAAGTCGAGAAGTTATCACAGCGCTGTTGACAGTCGAAGGTGTGGAAGTCCACATGCTGACTGGAGATAACAAGCGGACTGCTAGTGCTGTTGCTGCTCAATTAGGAATTCATCCGACGCATACCCACGCAGAAGCTTTTCCTGAGCAGAAAGCCACGGTTGTCCGCGATCTGCACGAACAAGGCAAGACAGTTGCATTCGTTGGCGATGGGATCAACGATTCGCCAGCCTTAGCTTATGCTGATGTTTCCGTTTCCTTCGCCAACGGTTCTGAAATTGCCCGCGAAACTGCGGACGTAGTGCTGATGCAGAACGACTTGCATGGTCTGTTGGAGGCAATTGAAATTGCCCGTAAAGCCAGGCAGTTGATTCGGCAAAACACGAGTCTGATCGCTGTTCCTAACATAGGGGCATTAGTAGTAGCAGTTTTGTTTGGTCTCAACCCCCTAGCAGCAACAGTCGTTAACAATGGTTCGACAGTCGTTGCAGGAGTTAATGGTTTGCGCCCAATTCTCAAAAGCCGCAAGCAAAAAACTCTACCATCAGTAGGATGAGATAGCTGTCCTAACGATAGTACGATTGTAGACTTTCTAAAATTTTTCAATTCATCAGGAGGAAAATGGTCATGGGATTTAAAATTACTGACTTTGTTGAAGACGCTGGCGCACCCGGTATTATAGCCGGTATTGGAGCAGTACTCTTAGCACCGGTCGTGATTCCGGTTGTCGCTGGGATTGGTAAACCAATAACCAAGTCATTGATTAAAGGCGGACTTGCTCTCTATGAAAAAAGCAAGGGAGCCGCTGCAGAACTTGGCGAAAGTTGGGAGGACATTGTAGCTGAAGCCAGAGCAGAACTGGCTGAAGGAAGACAGCTACCAGCAGTTGATGTTGCAAGTACCTCTGCTGACAATGTTTCTGATAACGGTGTGTAATTTCCAGTCATTTCTTGTTCCCTGGTTCAGCCAGGGAACATCCAAGGAAATTCGTAATTCGTCATGATTTTTCTACTCAATGACAAATTACGAATTCCTAAATTAGGAGGGTAGTTAAATGTTAAAAAATGGTTATATGAATCTTACCCAGATGCCAAAAATTATTGATGAAAATTCTATAAAAACTGCACTTAAACCTATATCTACGCGGGTTGTCAGTTCTACCCCAGGACGCTTGCGTTTGCGAGTTGCACCGTCGCATCGTCAATCTGGGGAAATGCAACGGATTGCCAATGCGCTACAAGCAAATGCACATATTAATCAGGTGCGGACTAACATCCAGAATGGCAGCATTGTTATAAATCACGATGGTGAAAATGGCAGTCTTGACAATGTTTTCGCCTCGCTGCGGGATTTAGGCATTATTTTCGGTGATATCGCATTAGGAAAGTCCCAAGCAGCAGCAGGAGTCTCCAATGCAGTTGTGGATTTGAACAAGCAAGTCCAACAAGCGACAAGTAATGTTGTTGATTTGCGCGTTCTTTTTCCTTTAGGACTGGGTATCTTTTCGATTCGGCAGTTACTTGTTAGGGGATTGCAATTGGAAACGATTCCTTGGTATGTGTTGGCTTGGTATGCTTTTGATAGTTTTATTAAGCTGCACGGCACGAGTCAAACACAATCAAGTGGTAAACAGTAAAGAGCATGACTCCTCTGCTGTAGAAAAAGCAATCTTAGAAAGCTTTAATCGTCAATCTCTACTCTCCAACGATGATTTAGGTTGGAGTGGCATCCGCTTCCAGTTCATTGATCGCAGAAGCGCAAGTGCATTGCCACACGAGATTATCTTTCCAGAGAATGCGATTCATATAGCGGTTCTCTCTTCATTGCAATACAGCCGGAACCCCACGCCTAACCCTTAAGCGCAGGTGTTAGGGGGACTTTGGCCCAAGCGACTCATTGGGGTGGGATCAAAGCGTACTGCATCAAAACGAGAAGCGCTATATTTATCAGATACGCCGTCTGGGTACGTCGTTGAAGCGCGAATTAATGGACGGTTGCAAAAAAGCTCCCTTGTCACGGGGCATAGTCTCATCATTCCACGCGGTACAGCTTATTGGCAATCAGATAACTACAAAAGCAAAGGCATTACCTTAGCTTGAACCAAAAGAAGCCTAACACCATACACTCCGTGTTGGTGTTGGGATGAATTTTGGGGCAATGACGAAAGCATCTTATTTAGCAAGCCCCCGATCCCTGAACTTATGGGCATTTGGCAGGAAGTCTGGATGACGCAAGCTGGTTCCCACCAGCTATGGATCTTTACACAGCCAGTGCCCAGCACGTGGGATTATATGAACCCAGATCTACCCAAGTTCGCCAAGATGCCACCGATGCAGCAAGGTCACGTATCATAATGCCTGCTTTTCTTGTTCCTTAATCTATCACAGATAGTTTTTAATGACGCTTTAACAAGGGTTTAATGCATTTCCCCTAAAGTTCGACAAAGAGTAATGTTTTTACTGAAAAGGCTAAGGGGAGGTCATCGTTGAAGTTTCTTAAATCTAGTTCTGCCAAAATGCTTGCTAGCTTAACAACGACTTGTATGGTCTTTTTGTTACAAGCAAAAGCACAGGCACTCAAAATCATGGTTGTCAATGATGATGGTTACCAAGCAGAGGGAATTACAGTTTTATTTGATACCCTACAAGCGGCAGGACACGAAGTCACGATAGTTGCCCCAAAACAAGACCAAAGTGGTACCGGTACATCAATTAATGCGGCTCGCATTCTCCAACCAACTGAAGTTGTTAATTATGATACTAATCGTTGGTATGTAGATGCAACTCCAACAGTCACAACGTGGGCTGGCTTGGATTACATTCTTAAAGAGAGTAAACCTGATTTGGTCATTTCCGGAATTAACCAAGGTGAAAACGTTGGATTGTTTGCTGTTTCTTCTGGAACAGTGAGTGCAGCAGTAGCAGCTCTAAATCGTGGTGTTCCAGCGATCGCAATTAGCGCTGGGATCAATCAAACAGAGAGTGCTGCTGGTTATCCCAGCACTCGTCAAGCGTATAAAACGGGAGCAAATTTTCTCGTCGCGCTTATTAAAGAACTAGAAGCAAAGAAAAAGCCAAATTCAACAATATTACCAGCAGGTCTTGGCTTAAATATCAATATTCCCGTGCGATTCCCATCAGGTATATCTGGAATTCAGGGAGTAGCTTTGACCCGCTTTGATAGCATCACACCTTTCGATCTAGCCTTCGGGGAACTACCCACAGGCGCTGGAGTTGGTTTGACGTTTCAGCCTGTGAGTCTACCACTAAATACAACTCCCAGCCGAGACTCAGAAGGAGGTCAATTCCTTTCTGGCTTTATTACAGTCACCCCAATTGATGGTGACTGGAGTAGTTTAACCTACAAAGACTGGGCAAAACTACGTCAGCAGATTCCTGGTTTGTTTAACTCAAGCCCAAGACTTATTTCTATTCCTGGGGTTCCATAAATTGGTGGGAGTCGCGAATAAGGGACTTCCAGGAAATAAAAGATACAGATTATAAAAATGATAATCATAAGGAGGGGAGAGAAACGGGGACGCGGAGATATTTTTGAATGAATTTTCCCCGTGTCCGTGTGTCCCCGCATCGGCTTATCTTAGTGCCATTCGGAGCCTTGAGTTAGACTCCCCTATTTGCAATAGCCTTTAACGTGAGGTTGCCCTCGCGTGTCTGAGTCGTTGGTAACGTGGTTGTCTTTGCGACATCGGAGCCGCCATCAGTAAAACCTTTTCCAACAGCCAAGGAGCAATGCGATTGCACCACACGGCTAAATGACTTTGCCATCCTATCAAGATTTCTGGTGAATCCCTTGCTAACCCGGTAACAAGTGCTTGAGCCACTTTCTGGGCAGTCACGGGTACTACCCACCTAAACCACTGTAACTCTCGCACCATATCAGTGTCGGTCAGGGATGGCAGCAAAGCTATGACTCGGATATTGTGTGCAGCCAGTTCGCCGCGTAAGGCTTGGGTGAACCCTACAATCGCAAACTTGGTGGCGCTATAAGTTGCCATTGTTGGCGCTGCCACCTTGCCCATCAAGCTGGAAACATTCACGATAGTCCCTGAGCCTTGTACCACCATGCGTCGGGCAACGAGGCGAGTCATGGTGTACATTCCGATTAAATTAACGGATATCTCTGCCTCGACATTTGACAGTCGAGAGTTTAAGAAGGGCGCTTGGTGGGCAACTCCAGCGCAGTTAACGAGCAGATCTATTGGTCCGTGATCTCGCCAAGCTTGGGCGATCGCAATATTCACTTCTACAACTTCAGATAAATCCAAAGCCAAGGTGATGACTTCTACACCAAGGATCTGTATTTCCGTGGCGACTTCAGCTAATCGAACACTATCCCGTGCCACCAACAACAGCCGTTTGATTCCTTGTCTTGCTAATTCGATGGCGATCGCTCTTCCAATACCACGTGAGGCTCCAGTAACAAGAGCCGTTTTTCCTTGAATATCCATAGTTAAAACCTCCAGAGTTGAAATCTCATCGTGCCAGTCCGTCAATGCCAAGTTGAAGGATTTTGTAACTCACTTGCATCCTTGGCGTGGAGTGAGATGAAAGAGATTCGTGATTGGGGTATGAATTGAACTAAACCGTTCGTAGTCAGAAATTTATGAGAAATCTTGCTTGTCTTACCGCATGCTTGTAGACAAACTTTGGGTATGTATTTAGTCAGACTTCAGAAAGATTTGAGTTGGACTGGCAATACGTAACAATGAAGTAAGTAAGCAACTGTCTAAACTCATCCTCAGCGTAAAAGGAGCAATAAAGATATTTCAAGAGCCGTCTTGCTGGAAAATTGGTGTAAAGCAGTCGGAGAAATATCTTTGCTGATAATTCAAAGAATCAGTGAATCAGTGAAAAGCCTAGATTTACGTAGAGCATGGATAACACCTCTTTTAGATACAAGTATCTACCAGAACCAACTGTACTTTGCATACACTAGCAAGGGGATCAACTACCTGCAATGTTTATTAACAATATTTCTTAAGTTTTACTTAACTTTACACATCTCTCAGAAACAAGAAAGCAGCAAGGTGCTTTATCCTTGGTTTTAGGAACCTCTTAATAAAAAGTGACTTGGCTATGAAAAAACTTATTAATAAATCAGAAGACTTTATTGGCGAAAGTTTACAAGGTATGGCTGCGGCTCATGCCGATTTAATCAAAGTCAACTATGACCCTGCCTTTGTCTATCGAGCCGATGCACCCGTACAAGGAAAAGTAGCAATTATTTCTGGTGGTGGTAGCGGTCATGAACCGATGCACGCAGGCTTTGTGGGGATGGGAATGCTAGATGCTGCTTGTCCTGGAGAGGTTTTCACTTCTCCTACCCCTGACCAAATGCTGGAAGCTGCAAAGAGAGTTGATGGGGGTGCTGGTATCCTTTATATCGTCAAGAACTACAGCGGCGATATCATGAACTTTGAGATGGCAACAGAGTTAGCACGTAGTGAAGGTATCCGGGTACTAAGTATTTTGATTGATGACGATGTAGCGGTGAAGGACAGCTTGTATACACAAGGACGCCGGGGTGTGGGAACAACAGTGCTAGCAGAAAAAATCTGTGGTGCTGCGGCACAGCAAGGGTATGATTTGCAGCGAATAGCAGATTTGTGCCGTCGGGTGAATTTGAATGGACGTAGCTTGGGGATCGCACTGACTTCCTGTACAGTACCCGCCAAAGGAACGCCTACCTTTGAACTCGGAAACCAGGAAATAGAAATGGGGATCGGTATCCACGGTGAACCAGGACGCGATCGCATGACTCTCAAATCAGCAGACGAGATCACTGAGATGCTGGCGCTATCAATTATTGAAGATGCGCCCTACACTCGTACAGTGCGGGAGTGGGATGAAGAAAAAGGTGAATGGGTGGATGTGGAATTGATTGATCCCGCTTTTGAAAAGGGGGATAAGCTGCTGGCTTTCGTCAACAGCATGGGTGGGACTCCTATTTCTGAACTTTATATTGTTTACCGTAAACTGGCTGAAATCTGCGAACAGAAGGGATTGCAAATTGTGCGAAACTTGATTGGTCCTTACATCACTTCTTTGGATATGCAAGGTTGTTCAATTACCCTGTTAAAGTTGGATGATGAGATGATTCGGTTATGGGATGCACCTGTAAAGACACCAAGTCTGCGGTGGGGAGTTTGAGAGATGGTGACAAAACAGCAGATATTGCAATGGTTGCAAACATTTGCAACCGAGATAGAGCAGAATAAAGACTATTTGACAGAATTAGATGCGGCGATCGGTGATGCTGACCACGGGATCAATATGGATCGCGGCTTCAAAAAGGCGATCGCTCAGTTACCAACTGTTGCAGATAAGGATATTGGCAGCATTTTGAAAGCAGTCAGTATGACTTTAATTTCCTCAATAGGCGGTGCGAGTGGTCCTCTGTATGGCACTTTGTTTCTGCGAGCAAGTACAGCCGTAGCTGGTAAACAGGAACTGAATGAGCAGGATATGCTAGGGCTACTCCAAGCTGGGTTAGATGGTGTGCTTGGGCGTGGCAAAGCACAACTTGGCGACAAGACGATGCTTGATGCGCTATCTCCTGCTGTCACAGCTTTTGGGCAGGCTGTAGGTGAGGGAAACAGTACATTGGAAGCGATGCAACGAGCTGTAGCAGCAGGTGAACAGGGGATGAAGGATACTACGCTGATGCTTGCTAAAAAAGGACGGGCTAGTTATTTAGGAGAACGCAGCGTGGGACATCAAGATCCAGGGGCAACTTCTTCTTATTTAATGTTGAAGAGTTTGTTGACAGTGTTGGAAAGTTTTAGTTGAACCAAAAGACTTCAGCCTGATTTCTATTTCTCCTCAACCTAGAGTGATAAAAGATACTTATTGACATAGATAAAAAGCTGTGGGATATTTCTATTAAAATACGGTAAATTGATAAATTTACAGTACTAAAAAAGTTCCTTAGTTAAAGGCTTTCAGAAAGTGAGAAGCTAATTTAACCAAAATGTGGAGAAGTTTAAAACTTCGCTTGTTGCAACAGGCGCGAAGCTATACATGTTTGAGGCTGTGCGGCGGGTTTTGTTGTGCTTAGCAATCTGTCTGATTCAGTCAAGCAAGTTTATTTTCGGTGTCTATTTAAGGTGAAATGCTCTTGAAAACTATCTTTGCAAACGCGATCGCGTACTCGAAG